>CAXTCK010000122.1:0-10497 GCA_964242425.1 uncultured Acetobacteraceae bacterium
TTCCGCCTGCAGTTCCGGGTGATCGGGGCGCTCTTGATGCGCGAGCTGCACACGCGCTACGGCCGCGAGAACATCGGCTTCCTTTGGATCATCGGCGAGCCGATCCTGTTCTGCGCCGGCGTCGCCATCGTCTGGACCGCGATCCGTCCCGCGCACGAGCACGGCCTGCCGATGACAGCAATCGTGATCACCGGCTACGTCCCGTTGACCATGTGGCGTCACTGCATGATGCGCTCGGTCAAGGCATTCGAGTCCAACGGCAGCCTGTTGTTCCACCGGCAGGTCACCCCGCTCGACATCATCGTCTCGCGCGTGATCCTGGAAGTGCTCGGATCCATCGCGGCGGGCATCATCGTCTCGGTGGGCGCGATCGCGCTCGGCTTCATGAAGCCGCCCGTGGATTACGGCATGCTCTACCTGGGGCTGTTCTTCCACGCCCTGTTCTGCCTGATGACGGCGTTGCTGACGGCACCGCTGACGCAGAGGTCGGAGATTCTCGAGAAGTCGATCTCCGTCCTGTCCTATCTGTCATTGCCGCTGTCCGGCGCGTTCACGATGGTCGACTGGATCCCGCAGCGCTACCAGTGGATCCTGCTGCTGTCGCCGAGCGTGAACAACATCGAGATGATCCGTCAGGGCCAGTTCGGCTATGCGGCGCACGCCCACTACGACCTGGTCTATGACACCTGGATCACCCTGCTGCTGATCCTGGTCGGGCTGTCGCTCACCCTGCGCGTGCGCCGGCACATCGTCGTCCAGTAGCGTCGCCTCGTGATCCGCTGCATCGACATCGTGAAGGAGTACCACGTCGCGCGTGGCGTTCGCCGCGTGCTCGACCGGGTGAACTTCCAGATCGACCGCAACCAGAAGCTCGGCGTGCTGGGACGCAACGGGGCCGGCAAGTCGACGCTGATCAAGATCATCGGCGGCGTCGAGATCGCCACCTCGGGCCGTGTCGAGCGCCACATGTCGGTGTCCTGGCCGCTCGCCTTCGGCGGCGCGTTTCAGGGCTCGCTCAGCGGCCTCGACAACCTGCGCTTCATCTGCCGCATCTACGACCTGGAATACGTCAGCACGCGCGCCTTCGTTGACGACTTCGCCGAGCTCGGGGCCCAGCTCGCCGAGCCGGTGAAGACCTACTCGTCGGGCATGCGCGCACGCCTTGCCTTCGCGCTGTCGATCGTGATCGAGTTCGAGTGCTACCTGATCGACGAGGTGATCATGGTGGGCGATGCACGCTTCCTGAAGCGCTGCCAGGACGAGCTGTTCGGCAAGCGCGCCAACCGGGCGCTGATCATCGTGTCGCACGACATGGGCTTCATCCGCGAACACTGCGACAGCGGCGCCCTGATCCACGACAGCAGGTTCCGCATGTATGGCGGCATCGATGAGGCGGTCGACGCCTACAAGGCCCTTTAGATCCTAGAGCATCATCCGATCGAACCGAGTCGGTTGATCGGATAAAGATGCTCGTTAAACAACAAGCTAGAGCATGCTCCGTGAGCCAATGCGAACGGAGCATGCTCTAGTTCCGCGACACGGCGATCCCGGTGATGGCCGGCCCGACGATCAGGCTGATCAGGTTGAAGAACTTGTAGAACTTGTTGGTCTTGGCGTTGGCGATGTAGACGAGGTCTTTGTCTTTCATCGCGAAGCGCTGCGCCAGGAAGTAGCTGGTCGGGTTCATCATGTCGAGCTGGTACACCACCGGTGCCGTCCGCATGCCGGGCCGCACCGGCACCCCGAGCCCGGCCGCCACCTGCGGGTTCTCGAAGCGGAACAGGAACACCGCATTGGGATCGGCGCGCTCGTCCAGCGGCCCGCCGATACGTGCCAGCGCTTCCGCCAGGCTCAGCTGCGGCGCGTTGAACGGCGCTTCCGACACCTTGGCGGTGGCGCCGAACACGGTGAAGCTGCGCGGGTGGTAGCTCACCTGGATGCGGTCGCCCGGTATCAGGGCGATGTTCTGGTCCGGGCTGTCCTGCAGCACCTCGAGCGGGATGCGCGCCGAGCGCCTGCCCCGGCTGAGCTGCACCGTCACGTCCTCCGGCGGATGGGTCGGCCCGCCCGCGATCGCGATCATGTCCAGCAGCCGCTCGTGCGCCAGGGTCAGCGGCTCCCGGCCCGGCTTGCGTATGTCGCCCCCCACCACCACTGCGTTGGCGATGTCGGTGCTGATGCGCACCAGCACCTGCGGGTTCTGCGACTGCCCCTTCAGCCCGGCCTGGATCGCGCTCGCGAGCTCCGTGGTGCTGCGACCCGAGGCCCGGATGCGGCCGACATAAGGCACGTCCACCGTGCCCGCGGCATCCACCGCGATCGGCGGCAGGTTCTCGGAGGTGACGCTGGTGCTGGGTCCGGGCCCCCCGGTCAGCGGGTTGGCGGACCCGGACGAAAGCCCGCCCCCACCGCCGCCGAACAGGCCGCTGCCGAGCTCGAAGATCGACACCTGCAGCACGTCGCCCGGCCCGATCCGGTCGTTCTGCGTCCGCTCGCCGAGGCCCCCGTCCAGCGACGACAGCAGCGGCGGGGCTCCCGCCGCAACCGCGTCCACCACCGAGGGGCTGAGCGGCACGATGTGGAAGCCGAGCGGGTTGGTCTGCGGCTTCTTCGCCGAGTCGAGGATCTTCTCCTCCACCGGACCACTGTCCGGCAGGGTGTTGCAGGCCGCCAGCATCAGGAGCGGCAGGATTGCGGCAAGGAGGCTTATCGACCCGGCCGGTCGCGGACGGCGCAGGCTCGTGGGCATCAAGGCTCCCGCTTCCGGACCGCTCCTCACCTCAGGCCGCCTCGCGCTGACAGCCGGACAGGACCGCGCGATACATCGCCGCCAGCCGGGCCTCGTAGCTCGGGATGTCGAACCGCGCCGCCTGGGCCGGGCCGGCTGCACGCAACGCGGCGCAGGCACCGTCATCGGCATCAAGGCGGCGTATGCCGGCGCCGATCGACGCCGTGTCGTAGGCGTCGACGAACAGGGCCGCCTCGCCCGCCACTTCCGGCAACGCGCCTTCGCGGGACGTCAGCACCGGCGTGCCGAACGACAGTGCTTCCAGCACGGGCAGGCCGAAGCCCTCGGTGAGCGACGGGAACAGCACCGCGCGCGCGCCGCGGATCAGCGTCATCAGCGACGGTTCGGGCAGATATTCGAGGTGGCGGATGCGTCCGCTCCGGGTGGCACGCTCGATCATCAGCAGCTCATTCTCCGCCTTCCACGCCATGGCGCCCACCAGCACCAGCGGACGCGACACGTCGGTCGCCAGGAACGCCTCGATGATGCGGCCGATGTTCTTCTTCGGCTCCAGCGAGCCGAAGAACAGGAAGTAGCCGTCCGGCCCGAGACCGAACAGCCCGTCCAGCTCCAGCGCCACCTCCGCCTCCGTACGCGCCAGCGCCAACGCGTTCGGCCGGAACGACTGGTAGGTGTTGAACAGCCTCCCCTCGACGCCCGGGTGGAACGACAGGATGTCGCGACGCGACGCTTCCGACACGGTGCACAGCGCGTCCGCCTGCGCCGCCAGCGCCGCGATCAGCCGGTAATGGTAGGTCTTGTCGTCCAGGGTGGTGTAGGGCAGCCGAAGCGGCACCAGGTCGTGCACGGTGTAGACGTTTCTCGCCCCCTTCACCCGGATCGGCAGCGGATAGGTCCAGTGCATGATCGCCGGGGCTTGCGGGAGGCTGATACTCAGGAAGCGCCGCGTGCGCCGGAAATACCGGCTGGCGGCGCGGAACAGCTCCGAAACGTTGAGGATGCGGTCGAAGGACGGCATGCGATGACTGAAGCCGCGATGCTCGACCCGGCTCGTCATCGGCACCTCAACCGCCTCGGTGCCGAGCCACTCGGCCTGCCGGTCGTTGATCCAGCGGCGGCTGAGAAGCTTGGTGCGCCGGGGTGCCGGCTCCGTGCCCAGGCTGTCGAAGAAGATCACCTCGCGCAGCGGCGGCGGAGTACGCGGCGTGATGGCCATGCCGTACACCACGTCGACCTTGTGGCCCATGCGTGTCAGGCAGTGGCTGAGCGTACGGGCATAGGTGGCAACGCCGGTGCCGCGGCCGAGGGCCAGGTTGAAGCCGTCGATGCCGATGCGCAGAACAGAAGGATCGGGCAAACAGCGCTCTTCCGCGACAACACTCGATGGGCCGGACGGGGCGGACGCTGCCGGTCGGCTCGGGGAGGCGCACCCTAGGTGATCCGGTTCCGATCCGGAAGGGAGGCCGCCGCGATCCGCCGGTACAGCCCGTCCAGCCGGGCGCCATAGGCCTCCATCGAGAACAGCGCCGCCCGCTCCCGCCCCGTCGCGGCCAGCCGGTCGCACAGGGGCCCGTCGCGGTCGAGCCGGCTGATCGCCTCCGCCAGCTCCGCCAGCTCGCGCGGATCGGCCAGCAGCGCGGCGCCGCCGGCCGTCTCCTCCGTGGCGCCCCCGCGCGCGGTCAGCACCGGCACCCCCAGCATCATCGCCTCGGCGATCGGCAGCCCGAACCCCTCCGCCAGCGACGGGAACAGCACGGCGCGCGCCTCGCGCAGCGCCCGCACCAGAACCGGACGCGGAACCCAGGGCAGGCGAAGCACCCGGTCCGGCGCCGGGTGCGCCGATAGCGCGGACAGCTCCGACGCCGCCCCTTGCCCGTCCGGCCCCACCAGCACCAGGGTCCGCCGGCTGCCGCTCTGCCCATGCGCCGCGATCACCCGGCCGACGTTCTTGCGCCGCTCGACGCTGCCCACGCACACGAAGCTGCCGGGCGGACACGGTGCCGCCGCCGCTTCCGACGCCGCGAGCAGCGCCGGCGGCAGGTCCACCGCCTGGTACAGGTTGACCACCCGCTCCGGCGCCACCCCCAGCCGGCGCACGATGTCGGTCCGCACCGTTTCGGACACGGTGACCACCGCCGCCGCCCGCCTGATCGCGGCACGAAGCAGCCGCTCCATCCGGCCGGGCGCGATGCCGGTCAGCTCCGGCTGAAGCAGCGGGATCAGGTCGTGCACCGTGACCAGGTTCGGCACGCCGGGCAGGTGCAGCGGCAGCGGATAGGTCCAGTGCATGATCGCAGGCGGGTCCGCGACCCGAACGGCAAGCAACCGGCGATGCAGATCGAAATGCACCTGCGCCACGCGGAACAGGTCGTCCGACAACCAAGCCCGCTCGGCTCCATGCTGGAGGGGACGCGCAACCCTCCCGAGCGGCACCGCCCGCAGCAGCCGGCGCAGGCGCGCACCCGGCCGGTGCGTCGCGGCACCGGGATCGGCCAGGATGCCGGGTGGCGCGTCCAGCAGCCATTGCGGCTGCCAGCTGCGCCGCCGGCAGGCCTGCGCCAGCACCGCGGCATAGGTGGCGACGCCGGTGCCGGCGGAACGGCCCACGTTCCGGGCGTCCAGCCCGATCCGCAAGCCGGTCGGGAACGGGCCGCTCAGCGCCGGGTCAGCCCGCTGCCGAACACCCGGTCCCAGAAGATGGCGGTGATCGCATAGTTCGCGTCCTGGCCTGCGTAGTGGTGGCGCAGGTGGTGCCGCTTCAGCCGCGTCGCGATTGCACCGCGCATCGGCCGCTGGTGGCAGGCCCAGTGCACCGTGTCATAGCCGACATAGCCGAGCGCGAAGCCCAGGAACAGGACATGCCCGATCCCGCCGAACGCCAGCAGGAACAGGCTCCAGATCGCGGCACCGAGCGGCAGGCTGACGGTCAGCGGCATGATGCTGCGGAGCGGATCGGCGGGAGCCTCGTGGTGGTTCTCGTGCAGCAGGAACACCAGCCGCCTGCCCCAGTTCGACCGCAGCTCCAGGTGGAACACGAACCGATGCGCGACATATTCGAACAGGGTCCAGAACAACAGGCCGGCCACCACGCCGAGCAGGAGCGGCATTGTCCCGACCGTTCGCATCGCCATCGTCCCCACCGCACCCAGCACCAGAAGCCAGGCCGACAGGAATAGCGGGAACGGCGTCAGCGTGGTCAGCTCCATCCAGCGGTTCCGGAACAGGCGAACGCGGGAAGGAGGGGCCGGGCTGGTGGGGATCATCCGACGGAACCTAGCACGTTCCCCGGGCGCGCGGGACTTCTCACGCCCGCCGCTGCTTCTTCGCCCGCTTCTCCCGCGCCGCCGCCTGGCTGGGTGCGGCGGTGCCGCCGCGGGCCCGGTCCAGCACGAAGCGCGCGTAGTCGTCCATGTCGCCGTCGAATGGCGCGACCGTGTTGTCGGCCGCCAGCCACAGCCGGTCCGCCACCAGCTCCATCAGCGAGCGGTCATGGGTGATCAGGATCACCGCCCCCTGGTAGTCGTTCAGCGCGTCCAGCAGCGCCCGCCTGCTGTCGATGTCGAGGTGGTTGGTCGGCTCGTCCAGGATCAGCAAATGCGGCGCCGCCATCGCCACCAGGTTGAGCAGCAGCCGGGCCCGCTCGCCGCCGGACAATGCCGCGGTGGTGGTGTTCTGCTTGTCGAACCCGATGCCGAACTGCGCCAGCCGCGAACGGTGCGACTGGTCGCTGTCCTGCAGCCGTGCCTCGCGCATGATGTCGAGCGGCGTCTGCTCCGGGTCGAGCGCCTCGATCTGGTGCTGGTGGAACCAGCCCACCTCCATGCGGCTGCTGCGGGTCATGCGGCCCGAGCGGATGCCGAGTGCTCCCGCCGCCATCTTGGCAAAGGTGGACTTGCCGGCGCCGTTCACGCCCAGCAGCCCGATCCGGTCGTCGAGGTCGAGCCGGAGGTCCAGCCCGCGCAGCACCGGCGGATCGTCGCCATAGCCGACCTCCACCCCTTCCAGCCGCATCAAGGGGGGCGCCAGCGGACGCGGCGGCGAGGGCAGCAGGAACGGCGACACCCGTTCCTCGACCGTGGTCGCGACCGGCTCCATCTTCGCCAGCCGCTTCACCCGGCTCTGCGCCTGCGCTGCCTTGGCCGCCGACGCTTTGAATCGGTCCACGAACGATTGCAGGTGCGCCCGCTCGGCTTCCTGCTTCACGCGCGCGGCGCTTTGCAGCCGGATCCTTTCCGCGCGCTGCTTCTCGAAGCTGTCGTAGCCGCCTGTGTAGAGCTCCAGCTTGCGCTCGGTGATGTGCAGGATGAAGTCGACCGAGTTGTTCAGCAACTCGCGATCGTGGCTGATGATCAGCGCTGAGTGCGGATAGCGCGCCAGCCGCGCTTCCAGCCACAGCGCGCCTTCGAGGTCCAGGTAGTTGGTCGGCTCGTCCAGCAGCAGCAGGTCCGGGGCCGCGAACAGCGCCGCCGCCAGCGCCACGCGCATGCGCCATCCGCCGGAAAACTCCGACATCGGCCGCTCGAGGTCGGCGGTCGAGAAGCCGAGCCCATTCAGGATCTCCGCCGCCCGCGCGGGTGCGGTATCGGCGTCGATCTCCATCAGGCGCGACCAGATCTCCCCCATGTGCTCGGGGTCTGCCGTTTCGAGCGAGGCCAGCAACGCTGCCCGCTCCGCATCCGCGGCCAGGATCGTGTCCAGCAGGCTGTCCGGCGTCGCCGGGTGTTCCTGGTCCACTGTCGCCATGCGTGCGGCCCGGGGAACGCCCAGCTCGCCGCCATCCGGCTGCAGCTCGCCCTTGATCAGCTTGAACAGCGTCGACTTGCCGACCCCGTTGCGTCCGACCAGCCCGACCTTGGAGGGGTTGGGCAGGGTGACGGACGCCCGGTCGAAGAAGCGTCGTCCCCAGGCATTGAAGGTGAGGGCATCGATCTGCAGCATGGGCGCCTTCCCGGAACGGCGCCGCTTCTAGGCCTCGAACGGGAGCCGGGCAACTCGATCAACCAACGAAGCCATCGCTCCCGCATGTCCCCGGGTGCCGAACCCGAGGACGGGGCGGGACGGGTCAGCCTTCAGGCTGCGGCAGCCTGCCTGTTGATGTTGCCGGCTGCGAGCGCCGTCAGCTTGTGGTCGGTCGCCTTTTCCTCCTCCAGCGTCTGCTCCAGCAACGCGGCCATGTCGGCGCGACCGAGCTGCTTTGCCAGCGCCGCCAGGGTGCCGTAGCGGGTGATCTCGTAGTGCTCCACCGCCTGCGCGTTTGCGATCAGCGCGGTATGCAGCACTGCCTGGTCGTCGATGTCGCCAAAGGTCTCCTTGGCTTCCTTGATGATGCCGTCGATCGCCTCGCAGGTGACCGCCTTCGCTTCGCTGCCGTGGAGGCGGAACACCTGCTCCAGCCGGGTGATCTGGTCTTCCGTTTCCTGCAGATGCGTCTGGAACGCGTTCTTGATGCTCTGGTCCGTCGCCTTCCCGATCATCTGCGGCAACGCCTTGGTGATCTGGTGTTCCGCGTAATAGATGTCCTGCAGCATGTGCACGAACAGGTCGTCGAGCGTCTTGATCGGCTTGGTGAACAAGGCCATGGCTGTCCTCCTGACTTGTGGATGACCGTGCCAACGAAGCACCGATCCTCCTGTTCGCCAAGCCATCCTGCACGACGGCGTGTACCCGGGCTGCGCCGGCCGGATGCCGCTTCTGGCTTCCCTTCACGGCCAGCTGACCGGCGGCGAAAACGCCGGCGGCGCGGCGTGATCGTGCTGTTCAGCGACAGGATGATAACGGGCCCTCACATGATAACGCACGGCATCCAGCCAGCGGACAGCGGTTCCGTCCTTATCCGTGCCGCACGACCGTTGTTCTGCCGGGCAGCCGATCCTGCACGCCGACCTCGGCCTGAAAGCATTATCGCTCCGAGCACCTCGCTGCCGCGGCATAGGCCGTTGTTTTGCCGGGACCGGCCCGATGTGGCCTGGCACTTTCCCGCTCCTGCCGCTCCACGTCCTCAAGTGGTGCCGGTGGGGACCGACGCCGGCGCCGATTGACAGCCCGGGCCCCGCGGGTACCGTTCCAGCGATGCAGCCGGACAACACCGACCGGCAGCTCATCGAGCTGCTGACCGCCAATGCGCGCATGCCCGCCGCGGCGCTCGGCCGGCGGCTCGGGTTGTCGCGCACCACGGTCCAGGGCCGGATCGAGCGCCTGGAGCGCAGCGGCGCCATCCTGGGCTACACCGTGCGCGCGGCCGTTCCCGCCATTGATCGGGCGGTCAGGGCGCACGTGCTGATCACCCTGGCGCCCAAGCAGACCGCCTCCGTGGAAGCGATGCTGCGCAAGCTTCCTCCCGTGCGCGAGCTGCACGCGGTGAGCGGGGCGGTCGACCTGATCGCGGTCGTGTCCGGCGCCTCCACCACCGAGCTCGACGAGGTGATCGACCGCATCGGCGCCCTCGACGGCGTGCTGCGCACCACCTCCATGATCCTGCTGTCCACCCGCTTCTCGCGCTAGGGTTTCGTCCATGCAGCACGCCGTTCTCGCCGATCCCGACACGCTCCGCGCCCGGTTCTCGGAAGCGCTTTCGGAGATGTACCGGAAGGAGGTGCCGCTCTACGGCGACCTGCTCGCGCTGGTCGCCCGAACCAACCGTTCCGTGTCAGGTGACGAGGATCACCGGCTGGAGGTCGAGCGGCACGGTGCGATCCGGCTCGGCACCGAGGCGGAACTGGTTTTGGTGGCCCGGTTGTTCGCCGTGCTGGGCCTTCATCCGGTCGGCTACTACGACCTCGCTCCCGCCGGCGTGCCCGTCCACTCCACCGCCTTCCGCCCGGTCACGCCGCAGGGGCTGGCCGTCAGCCCGTTCCGCGTCTTCACCTCGCTGCTCCGGCTCGAGCTGGTGCTTGACCCGGCGCTGCGCGAGGAGGCCGCCGCCATATTGTCGCGTCGCTCCATCGCCACCCCACGCCTGCTCGATCTGCTGGCGCTGGCCGAGGCGGAAGGTGGCCTGCCGGACACGCAAGCCGAGGCCTTCATCGCCGAAGCGCTGCACGTGTTCCGCTGGCACCGCACCGCCGCGGTGGACGCTCGCCTCTACGCCCGGCTCAAGGCGGCGCATCCGCTCGTCGCCGACGTGGTGTGCTTCCACGGCCCGCACCTCAACCACCTGACCCCGCGCACCCGCGACATCGACCTGGCCCAGGCGGCGATGCGGGAAGCCGGCATGAACCCCAAGGCGGTGATCGAGGGGCCACCGCGACGGCAGGTGCCGATCCTGCTGCGCCAGACCAGCTTCGCGGCGCTGAACGAGCCGGTGCTGTTCCCGACACCCGGCGGCGACACCGCCGGCACCCACACCGCCCGGTTCGGCGAGATCGAGCAGCGCGGCGCCGCCCTTACCCCCGAAGGCCGCACGCTCTACGACCGCCTGCTCGCCGAGGCGAAGGCCGCGGTCGCGGACGGCGCGCCGCACGACGCCGCCACCCAGGTCTTCTGCGCCTTCCCCGACGACGCGGACAGCCTGCGCGAGGCCGGCCTCGCCTTTTTCCGTCCAGGCGCGCCGGAGCCGATCCTCTACGAGGACTTCCTTCCCGTCAGCGCCGCCGGCATCTTCCGGTCCAACCTCGGCCACGGCGAGCGAACGGCCGGGCTGGCCGCCGGGGAACGCGCCCGGTTCGAGGCCGCCCTGGGTGCGAGGGTGCTGGACGAGATGGCGCTGTATGCCGCGGAAGCGGAACGGGACGGCTAGAGCATCATCCGAT
>CAXTCK010000123.1:0-1743 GCA_964242425.1 uncultured Acetobacteraceae bacterium
CGCGCGTCCGCCCCAGGCGCTGTCCGGCGGCGAGCAGCAGCGCGTGGCGCTGGCACGCGCCCTGGCGCCGCGGCCGCGCCTGGTGCTGCTGGACGAGCCGTTCTCCGCCCTGGACGCGTTCCTGCGCGCCGGAACGCGCCGCGCGGTCGCGGACGCGCTGGCGCAGGCTGGCGCCACGGCGCTGCTGGTGACGCACGACCAGTCCGAGGCCTTGTCCATGGGGGACCGGGTCGGCGTGCTGCGGGAGGGCCGGCTGGTGCAGGTCGCGTCCCCGTCCGAGCTGTACCGGTATCCGGTCGACGGCAGGCTGGCCCGCTTCGTCGGCGAGGCGACGCTGCTCGACGGGGAAGCGGTGGGCGGCGTCGTCACCTGCGCGCTGGGCCGCTTGCCGCTCGCCGCGCCCGTGCCGGACGGCCGGGTCGAGGTGATGCTGCGTCCGGAGCAGGTCGAGGTTGGCACGCCGGATGGGGTCGCGGCCATCATCGCCACGATCAGCTATTATGGCCACGACGCCAGCCTGGCGCTCGCCCTGCCCGGGCAGGACGCGCTGCTGCTGGCGCGGATCGGCGGGATCCAGGCGCTGGGCCTGCGGGTCGGCGGCGAGGTCGGCGTGGCGGTGCGGGGAACGGTGGTCGCGTTCCCCGTCGGGCCGGTCTCGTAAGTCGACGCGGCGGGCCCGCGACGGGGTCCCGCCGCGTCTGGTGCTCAGACCAGGGTGAGGCCCACGTCAAGGTTGTTGCGGGTCGCGTTGGAATACGGGCAGATGGCGTGTGCCGCTTCCACCAGGCGTTGCGCGTCGGCACGGTCCAGCCCGGGCAGGTCGACGGACAGGTCGGCCGTGATGCCGAACCCGCCTTCCGAGCGCGGGCCGATGCCCACGGTCGCCGACACGGTGGTGTCCGCCGGAACGCTGAGCTTGAGCTGCTGTCCCGCCACCTTGAGCGCGCCGATGAAGCAGGCGGAATAGCCGGCCGCGAACAGCTGCTCCGGGTTGGTGCCCGGGCCGCCGGCGCCGCCGAGCTCCTTGGGCGTCGACAGCTTGGCCTGGAACGATCCGTCCTCCGACCGCGCTTCGCCGTCGCGGCCGCCTGTGGCGGACCCGGTGGTGCGGTACTTCACGTCGACGGGCATGGCGAACTCCTTTGGCGGTGGACGATCCGGCACGACCGGCCGGCGGGGCGCAGGTCTATGCCGGCGACAGGTCGTTGTCCAGATAAAGATTATCGCGATAACGGTTTGGCCGTGATAGGCTGGTGATGCCGCTGACGGAACCGAACCCGATGCCCGACCCCCTGCCGCTGGACGAGCAGCTCTGCTTCTCGCTTTATGTCGCCAGCCTGGCCATCAACCGCGCCTACAAGCCGGTGCTCGATCGTCTTGGCCTCACCTATCCGCAGTTCCTGGTGCTGCAGGCGGTGCGCGAGGCGGACGGGCGGACCGTGGGCGCGATCGCGTCGCGCCTGGCGCTGGAGCCCAGCACGGTGACGCCGATGGTCAAGCGCCTGGCCGCCGCCGGCCTGCTCCACCGCACGCGCAACCCGGACGACGAGCGCGAGGTTCGCGTCGGCCTGACCGCGGCCGGGCAGGCGCTGTGGGCCAGGACCGGTTGCCTTGCCGAAACCATGCTCGACCGCTCCGGCCTGGATGCCGGCGAGCTCGCCGCCCTCAACACCCGGATGCGCACGCTGCGCGACGCCCTGCTGGCGAGCGCGCCGGCGCAACGATGACGAGGGTGCCGCGATG
>CAXTCK010000123.1:1843-10474 GCA_964242425.1 uncultured Acetobacteraceae bacterium
CGATCGGCAACACGGCTGATACACGCAGCCTCTAGTCGAGGTCGTCCTGGTCGGAGCCACCTCATGACTCGCCGCGTCGCCTTGGCGGTTCTGCGTCCGGTGCTGCCGCTGCTGGGCGTGCTGGCGTCCGGAGCGGTTCGGGCCCAGCAGCATGCCGGATCGGTCTCGCTGTCGGTTCCGGCGACCGGCGCCTACGACTTCCACGACACGGCGCCCGCTTCCCCGGCGCAGCGCCTACGCACGGCGCCGCTGCCGGATCCCGGCACGCTGCCGAGGCCGGACCGCAGCCTGCACGATCCCGCCACCGGCGCCGACACCACCGCCTTCGGCACCGCCTACACCTATCCCAACCCCTACACCGACACGACCTCCGGCCCGAACGCGGTGGGCAACGCGGCGAGCCGGTCCGCCGGGGTGCCGGTGCAGGGGGGCGGCGGGCTGGTGCTGTTCGAATGGGGATACCCGCCTCGGCCTATGCCCCTGGTGCCAGGCGACGACCTCACCGCAGCACCGCCGCCGGTGCGGGAGATACGCTTCGCCGTGCAGGCCGACGACGCGCCGGTGCTGGACGCCCGCTCGCTGTGGATCGTGCAGCGCGCGGTGCAGGCCTATGGCCGCGCGGGCCTGACCGAGATCACCGTGGAGCGCCCGTCCAACCGCCCCGGATGCTGCCGCCGCTATCCCGACCTCGTGCGCGCCGAGCTGATACGCAGCGGGATCGGCCCAGACCCGGCGCACCTGCTGCCGGACCACCGGATCAGGCTGGTGCAGGCGGCGATGCCGGTCGGGCCCTAGGCGGCTGGCGGGGCCGGCGCATCGCGCCGCCCTTGCGGCACCCGCACCGACGCCCTTAATACGCAAACGAAGACGTTCTCGGGGCGGGGTGCAATTCCCCACCGGCGGTGTTTGCTTCGGGGCGGTTCTCCGTTCCGTGGCATCAGCCCGCGAGCGCCCGCCCGGTTTGGCGGGGTCAGCAGATCCGGTGCGATCCCGGAGCCGACGGTATAGTCCGGATGGAAGAGGACGCCAGCGTGCAGGGTCTTTCCCGCAAGGGAAGGGTGTGCGCGCCAGGCTGCGCCCCGGGTCGCGTCCGTTGGACGGGATTCGATCGAGCATGAACGCGGCTTCCTCGCTGCTTCAAACGGGACTGGACCGCACGAGCCTTCCGCCAGCGGTGGCGCGGGGCTTCCGCGAGGCCGTGGACGCGGCGTGCGCGCCCATGGGCGCCACCGCGCCCAACCCCCCGGTCGGCTGCGCGATCCTGGACCGGGATGGCCGCGTGCTGGCGGCGGCGGGACACGAGCGGGCCGGACAGCCGCATGCCGAGGCGCAGGCATTGCATCGCCTGGCGGAGACGGGACGGCTGGCGGAAGCGCACACGCTGCTGGTGACGCTGGAGCCCTGCAACCATCACGGCCGCACCGGCCCCTGCACCGAGGCGATCCTCCGAAGCCCGGTGCAAACGGTGTGGATCGGCTGCCTGGACCCCAATCCGCATGTCGGCGGCCACGGCGCCGACCGTCTGCGCGGCAGCGGGCTGGTCGTGCACCATCTCGGCACCAGCCCGGACGGGGAGGAAGCCAGCCTCCACCGCGACTGCCATGCGCTGATCGCCCCGTTCCGGCGCCGGGTGATCGACGGGCGGCCCTGGATCACGGTGAAGCAGGCGCTCGACGCCGGCAACGCGATGGTACCGCCCCCCGGTGCCACCACCTTCACCGATCCCGCGTCGCTGCGCCTGGCGCACCGGCTGCGCCGTGCCACCGACGCGGTGGTGACCGGCGCCGGCACGGTCCGCGCCGACCGGCCGCATTTCACCGTTCGCCACCTGGCCGACCATGCCGACCGCCGGCGCCTGCTCGCGGTGCTCGGCCGGTCCCTGCCGGACGGGTATGCCGACGCTGCCGCGTCGCGCGGCTTCGACGTGCGCCTGGTGCCGACGCTTGACGAACTGGTGCCGGCGCTGAACCAGGCCGGCGCGCTGTGGGCCCTGGTGGAAGCCGGCCCGCGCCTGCTGCACGCGCTGCAGGAAGCCGGATTGTGGGACGACTGGCTCACCATCCGCCATCCGGCCGATGGTCCGGACCGCTGGTCGGTGACGCTGGCGCCCGGCCACGACATCTCGCCGCTGCCGCTGCTGCCGGAGCTGCGCGGCCTCGAACCGAATGGGGAGGATGCATGTTCTCGGGCATCATAGAACGGCTCGGCCACGTCGCGGCGGTGGTGCCGGGAGGGGACGCGGGGCGGGGCCCTGAGGAGGGCGACGTGCGGCTCGACCTCCGCACCGGGTTTTCCGACCTGGAGCTCGGCGAAAGCGTCGCGGTGAACGGGGTGTGCCTGACCGTCACGCGGTTCGATGCCGACGGCCTGGCCACGTTCTTCGCCAGCACCGAAACCTTATCGGTGACGGCGCTGCGTCGGTTGCAGCCGGGCGACCGCGTCAACCTGGAGCGCGCGGTCACGCCCTCGACCCGGCTGTCCGGCCACATCGTGCAGGGCCACGTCGACGGCGTCGCCATCCTCCGGTCGGTCGAGCCGGCAGGCGACGCCTGGAGCCTCCGCTTCTCGCTGCCGGCCGCTCTGCGCCGCTATTGCGTGCTGAAGGGCTCCATCACCCTGGATGGCATCAGCCTCACCCTGAACCGCCTGGACGAGCCGGTCGCGGAAGACGGGGAGCAGCGGTTCGCGGCCGGCGTCACCGTGATCCCGCACACCTGGGAGCACACCACCCTGGGCGGCCTCCTGCCGCAATCGCCGGTGAACGTGGAGGTCGACGTGATGGCCAAGTACGTGGAACAGCTGCTGAGGGCAGGATCATGACATCCGGGCACGCGGTGCCGCCGGCGATCGGGGCGGCGCTGGACGCGCTTCGCGCCGGACGCATGGTGCTGATGACCGACGACGCCGACCGCGAGAACGAGGGCGACCTGGTGGTCGCGGCCGAGTTCGCCACCCCGGACGCGGTCAACTTCATGGTCACGCACGGGCGCGGGCTGGTGTGCCTGTCGCTGGAAGCGTCGCAGGTGGAGCGGCTCGGCCTGCCGATGATGGTGGCGCACAACCGCGCGCCGCGCTCCACCGCCTTCACCGTGTCGATCGAGGCGACCGCGGGGGTGAGCACCGGCATTTCCGCGCACGACCGCGCCCGCACCATCGAGGCGGCGACCGCCCCGGATGCGGGGCCCGCCGACCTGGTGTCGCCCGGGCACGTGTTCCCGCTGCGCGCCGTGCCGGGGGGGGTGCTGGTGCGCGCCGGCCATACCGAGGGCTCGATCGACCTGGTGCGGCTTGCCGGCCTGCGTCCGGCCGCGGTGATCTGCGAGGTGATGAGCGCCGACGGCACCATGGCCCGCATGGACGAGCTGCGTCGGTTCGCGGCCACGCACGCCATGCCGATCGTGACCGTGGCCGAGCTGGTCGCCTTTCTGTCCGCCTCCGAGGCGGCGGCCTCGGCACCGCTGGTCGAGCGGATCGCCACCACCAGCCTGCCGGTCGCGCTGTCGGGTGCCGTGTTCGAGATGCGCGCCTATCGCGACCGCGACGGCCATGAGCACCTGGCGTTGCTGAAGGGCGACCCGGCGGTGTCCGGCGTGCGTCCGGCGCTGGTGCGGCTGCACTCGGAATGCGTCACCGGCGACGTGTTCGGCTCGCTCCGCTGCGACTGCGGCAGCCAGCTGCAGGTGGCGCTGGCGCGTATCGCCGCCGCCCCTTGCGGCGTGCTGCTCTACCTGCGCGGCCACGAGGGGCGCGGCATCGGGCTCGCCAACAAGGTGCGCGCCTATGCGCTGCAGGATGCGGGGCTCGACACCGTGGACGCCAACCACCGGCTCGGCTTCGCCGCCGACGCGCGCGACTGGTCGGTGGCGGCGGCGATCCTGCGCGATTGCGGCGTGGACCGGCTGGATCTGCTGACCAACAACCCGGACAAGGTGGCAGCCCTGGAAGGCCGCGGCTTCGTGGTCGCCGCCCGGGTCGGGCTGGAGGTGCCGCAGACCGCCTACAACCAGAACTACCTGCGCACCAAGCGCGACCGCATGGGCCATGTCCTCGGCAACGTGCAGCCGACCGGCCGGGCCGCGGAATGAGCAGCGCAACAGGAACCAGCCGATGAGCACCAACACCCCGTCCGCCGCCCCGTCGCTCCGGTTCGACATGTCCCCCCGGCTGGCGCTGGTGGTCAGCCGCTTCAACGAGGACGTCACCGGCGGCCTGCGCGCCGGCGCCGTCGAGTGGCTGGCCGAGCACGAGATTTCCGTGCGCGAGCAGGACGTGATCGCCGCTCCCGGCGCCTTCGAGCTGCCGCTGATCGCCCAGGCCCTGGCACGCAGCGGGCGCTATCGCGGCGTGATCTGCCTCGGCTGCGTGATCAAGGGCGACACCGCGCATTTCGAGTTCATCAGCCTGGGCGCCACGGTGGGGCTGATGCAGGCGAGCCTCGATGCCGGGGTGCCGATCGCGTTCGGCGTGCTCACCACCTACACGGACGCGCAGGCGGTGTCGCGCTCGCGCCCGGACGCGCACAACAAGGGCCGCGAGGCGGCGGCGGCGTGCCTGGAAACCATCGCCATCCTGGACCGGATCAACCGCGGCGACTGAGGACGGTTGGCCGGCCAACCGTTCTCAGTCGTGGAACCAGCGCCAGCCAACCGTGTGGGGGTCACACCGAGGCGGTGGCGGTGCGCGCGGTCAGCGCCGCGAACAGCGCCTTGCCGTCGGGACGGCCGAGGCCGGTGCAGGCGTTCCAGGTCGGGCCCGCGTTGTAGCCGATCGTGGAGTTGGGTGGGTTGTTGTTGCCCTGCGTGATCTCGATCGTCAGCTTCTTGCCGACCTCGACCTGGGAGTAAAGGAAGTCGGGCAGGAAGCCGACCGGCACCGTCGCCTTCTGGTTGATCAGCGCGGTCAGGCCCGCCCAGAGCGGCGCCACCCCGCTGGTGCCGCCCACCACCTCCTTCTTGCCGTCGATCACGATCAGGTAGCCGCTGGACGGCGACGCGTCGCCGGCCACGTCCGGCACGCCGCGCCCCTTGCGGCCGCCATTCACGCTTGGCGGCAGGGAAACGCCGTTCTGGAAGGCGGGCACCGGGAACAGGTCGCTGATGCCGCCGCCGGTGCCGCCACCCGAATCGCCGTCGTTCCAGACCACCTCCGCGCTGATGCTGGTCGCGGAATGGGTGATGCGGGTGCCGCCGCAGCCGGTCGCGTAGGGCGAGGAGGCGGGGAAGTCGACATGCGCCTTGCCGTCATCCACCCCGTCGGTGGCGTGGCTGTCGCCGCATGCGACATACACCGAGATGCCGAGCGTCGTCGCGTCCTGGAGCACCGTGTTCATGGTCGTGACCGAGCTCGCGGTCCAGCTGCTTTCCGGGCCGCCCCAGCTGATGGAGATCACCGACGGCTTGTTGGCGCTGTCGTGCACCGCCTGGCTGATCGCGTCGGAGAACCCGGCATCGGTGTTGGGCGCGAAGTACACCGCGATCTCCGCGCCCGGGGCCAGGCCGCCCGTCACCTGGATGTCCAGCGCCACCTCGCCGTCGGCGTCCGAGCCGGTGGTGTTCCTGGCCCCGTCCACCGACACCGCGACCACGCGCGGCACCGCGAGACCCATCGCCTTGAAGGCCTGGGCGTTGTCCGACGCCTTGAACCCGCCGCCGAGCTCGATCAGCGCGACCGTGACGCCGGCACCGGTCACCCCGGTCGGGAAGTCGTACAGCGGGCCGATCTTGTTCGGCTCCAGCCCGGCCGGCTGCGCCAGGCGCGGCCGCACGATCCGGGTGTGGGCGATCGCGCGCGTGTCCAGCCCGAGCACGGACTCCACCAGCCCGTGCAGGCGCTCCGGCAGCTGCACCTCGCCGGAATGGCCGCGGAACTCGACACCGTCGGCATGATACAGCGACAGCGCGGTCCCGAACGCGGCGCCGATGGCGGACGGGCTGCCCGCGACCTGCACCAGGCGCCGCGCCGGCGCCGCCTGCGTCACCGTGAGCCCGTGGCTCGACGCGTATTCCGACACCTGCCGGATGTCCTCGCGATACAGCGCCGCGCGCGCTGCGGCGAGATGGGCGCGCTTGGCATCCGGATCAACGATCGCCGCGAGCTCCCGGCTGAGCGCGCTCTCGTCGCGCGGCTTCAGGTAGAGGCTGGCCTCGACGACGTGGTCGTCCGGCACGGCGCCGACCCTGGCGCTGCCCGCAGGCAGGGCCCGGCAGCTGCCGGGCAGGCTGAGGAAGCCGTGAGCATGGGTGGTGCTGGCGGAGGAGGGCGGCGTGGTCATGCGTTGGGCCTCGACGTTCAACGGTGAAGGCTGAAAGGTGGCTGTCTCAACCTGTTCCGTCCAGCAGCCCGGGCAGCAGCGCACGCGCCTGTGTGGTGCTGCCCGGACGCGCCAGCTCCAGCAGCGTCAGCCCGTCCACGATCGACAGGATCGCCTCCGACTGCCCCCTGGTATGCTCGCTAGGCAGCAGGCGGTCCTGGATCCAGCTGATCCAGGCCTCGACGGTGCCGGCGGCCATCCGGTCGTAAGGTGCCTCGCCGCGCGCGCCGCGCGCCACCACCTCGGTCCAGACGCGCATGAACGGCGCGATCTCCGGATGCGCCACGCGTGCCAGCACGCGCCCGAGCAGCGCGCCGGGCGTGGTTGGCGATCCCGCCGCATGGTCCGCCATGATGGCGGTCATGCGGGCGTTGATCCGGTCCAGCACCGCCAGCACCAGGGCCTCCTTGGTGCCGAAGTAGTACAGGAGCATCCGGCCGCTGGTGTCGAGACGCGCGGCCAGGCCGCGCAGCCCGAGCACGCCGAGGCCGTCGGCGAGCACGATCGTGGCGATCTGGTCCGCCAGTCCGGTTCGGCGTGCCGCCCGGTCGGCGGGAAGGCGGGTGGAAAGGCCGGATGCGGGTCGGGTTGCCATGCGAATCCTGTATCAGCTGTTACATCCTTCAGCTATGTAACGGATGATACAAGAGGAGGATCGGATGCTCGCCACCCGTCAGGTCGCCATTCTCGCTGGCCTCGGCTTGTTGTTCTGGATCGGCGCCACCGCGTGGATCCGCTGCTTCCCGCAATGGCTCGAGGATCCGCTCGAATGCGCCATGACTTTCCTGGCCAGCATCCCGGCCTGCTGGCTGTGCATCCTGGCGGCGCGTCGCGTGGCCCGGCTGTCGCCGGAGCAGCTGGTGGTCGGCACCGCGGTCGTGGTCGCGGTCGCGACGCTGATCGACGCGGCCGCCTTGCGCTGGATGCCCGGCGTTTATGCCGGCAGCGACCTGGTTCGACGGCTGGGCGCAGCCTGGCTGCTCTGGGGCTATGGGGTGAGCCTCGGCATCGCCCTGCTGATGCAGCGGCGTGCGGCCGTCGCGGCCTGACGCGGGTCTCCGGCCCAGTCCCTGGCCTGGGTCCCTGGCCCGGTCCCTGGCCCGACCCCTGGCACGGCTGGCCTTGTCCGGAACCGGCGCGCTAGAAAACACGTCCGACGCCGGTGCCGGTGCCGGACTTCGGCGGAAAGCACCGTCAGGAAAAGGACGAACGGCGATGGACGAGAACTTCCGCCGGGCCGCGCTGGACTACCACCGCCTGCCGAAGCCGGGAAAGCTGGCGGTGGTGCCGACCAAGCGCATGGCGACGCAGCGCGACCTGGCGCTGGCCTATTCCCCCGGCGTCGCGGCACCCTGCGAGGAGATCAAGGCCGACACCGACAAGGCGCGCGACTACACCGCGCGCGGCAACCTGGTCGGCGTGATCACCAACGGGTCGGCGGTGCTGGGGCTGGGCAACATCGGCCCGCTGGCGTCCAAGCCGGTGATGGAGGGCAAGGGCGTCCTGTTCAAGAAGTTCGCCGACATCGACGTGTTCGACCTGGAGATCGACGCCGCCGACCCGGACCGCTTCATCGACATCGTGGCTTCCCTGGAGCCCACCTTCGGCGCCATCAACCTGGAGGACATCAAGGCCCCCGAGTGCTTCCGCATCGAGCGCGAGCTGCGCGAGCGCATGCGCATCCCGGTGTTCCACGACGACCAGCACGGCACCGCCATCGTGTGCGCGGCCGCCGTCACCAACGGGCTCAAGCTGCAGAACAAGCACCTGTCCGACGTGCGGCTGGTGACCTCCGGCGCAGGTGCTGCGGCGCTCGCCTGCGTCGACCTGCTGGTGGCGATGGGCCTGCGCCCCGAGAACGTGACGCTGACCGACATCAAGGGCGTGGTCCATGCCGGGCGCGATCCGGACATGGAGCCCAACATGGCCCGCTATGCGCGGCACACCGAGGCGCGCACCCTGGCCGAAGCGCTGCCGGGCGCCGACGTGTTCCTGGGACTGTCCGCGCCGCGCGTGCTGAAGCCCGAGTGGCTGCGCGAGATGGCGCCGAACCCGTTCATCCTGGCGCTGGCCAACCCGGAGCCGGAGATCGCCCCCGACCTCGCGCGCGAAGTGCGTCCCGACGCCATCATCGCCACCGGGCGGTCGGACTACCCCAACCAGGTCAACAACGTCCTGTGCTTCCCGTTCATCTTCCGCGGCGCCCTCGACTGCGGTGCCCGCGAGATCAACGAGGCGATGAAGGTCGCGGCGGTGGAGGCGATCGCCGAGCTCGCCCGCATCGAGGCCAGCGAGGCGGTGGCGGCGGCCTATGGCGGCGA
>CAXTCK010000124.1:0-10290 GCA_964242425.1 uncultured Acetobacteraceae bacterium
TCACCGATTTCGGCATCCTGTCGCTGCAGAAGGAGATCGGCAACCTCGACGTCGTGACATCGGCCTTCACCCGCTACAGCAGCCTGTACTACACGCCTGATCCGGTGGGCGACCTCCTGTTCGACGGCGTGTCCCAGACCGCGGCGCGCTCGGTGCTGTCCACCGGCACCCAGACCGATGCCAGCTGGCACGTGAGCGACACCCACACGATCCGTGCCGGCTACCAGATCATCGGTGAACGGTTAGCTTCCAGTACTACCTCGCAGGTGCTGCCGGCGGTGGGCAGCGATGCGGACAACACCAATGGAGCCGGCCTCGCCTCGACGATCCAGCCGGATGGCGGCAGTGTCGGCGGCGCCGTGTCGACCATGCCGCTCACGATCCAGGACGGCCAGGGCAAGACCGGAGGGCTCTACGGCGTCTATGTGCAGGACGAGTGGCACATCCTGCCGCATGTCACGGTGAACTACGGCG
The DNA here is from genome assembly GCA_964242425.1 of uncultured Acetobacteraceae bacterium. Lineage (GTDB taxonomy): Bacteria > Pseudomonadota > Alphaproteobacteria > Acetobacterales > Acetobacteraceae > Lichenicola. The sequence goes on from CAXTCK010000124.1 coordinate 475, forward strand.
CCCGGTTCGACTTGGTGGACGAGTACACCCACGAGAACCAGTTCAGCCCGCGGATCAACGTGGTGTGGCAGCCGACGCGGACCACGACGCTTCACGCCGGCTACTCGCGCTACTTCGTGCCGCCGCCGTTCGAGCTGGTCAGCGGCCGGGACGTGGCACTGTTCAACAACACGTCGGCCGCAGCCGAGGTGACGCAGGACGACACCGTCAAGGCCGAGCGCGACAACTACTACGACGCCGGGATCACGCAGGTGCTGCTGCCCGGGCTGCAGGCGAGCTTCGACGCCTACTACAAGGAGGCGCAGAACCTGATCGACGAAGGACAGTTCGGTGCGCCGATCATCCTGTCCGCCTTCAACTACGCCCATGGCGACGACCAGGGCTACGAGCTCGGCCTCACCTACGACCGGGGACCGCTTTCGCTTTATGCCAACGTCGCCCGGTCGCGCGCGGTCGGCAAGAACATCGTTTCGTCGCAGTTCGACTTCTCCGCTGACGACCTGTCCTATATCTCCAAGCACTTCATCTACCTGGACCACAACCAGACCTATACCGGGTCCGGCGGGGCGGCCTACACGCTGTTCCGCAAGACCGGCTACCCGGCACGGCTGTCCGCCGACCTCATCGTCGGCAGCGGCCTGCGCGCCGACGGCGACATTCCCAACGGCAGGGCGCTGCCGGGCTACGCCACGGTGAACCTGGCTGCGGTGCAGACGATCAAGACCGGACCACTTCGGAGCACGCAGCTTCGCCTCGACGTGATCAACCTTCTGGACCGCGTCTACGAGATACGCGACGGAACCGGCGTCGGCGTCGGCGCGCCGCAGTTCGGCCTGCGCCGCACCATCCTGGTCGGGATCGCCGAACGGTTCTGAACCGGCTTTCCCGGAGATCGATCGCCGCGTCGAAACGGTTGAGCACGGTCCGGCGCTTGGTCGCTCGCGTATCGCCCGCGCCGGCAGGCATCGGGAATGCTGCCTTCCGCCTCGGGGTGCCGGTCCCGGCCCGACGTTCGGCAACTGCTTCAGGTGCGGATCCGATGCCGTGGCCGGAACAAGTGGAAGACAAGGGATGATGAAGCAAGACGATCAGGCACTGCTTGATGGCGCCATCAGGTGGCTCGCGATCAGGCAGGCCGAGTGGCGCCTTCGTTTGGCGGAGGCGCCGCGAGGCAGAAGGCATGACATCTGCGTCGAGCAGATGAGAACCATCGACGAGATCCGTGACGGTCTCCTCGGCAGGAACGGCGCGACTCCGGAACGCCGGATGGCGGCGGCTCGGAAGCTGCTGGATGACCGAGCGGAAACCAAGGCCGGCAGAACCCTGAGGCGGGTAGTCGTCGCGCACGCACTGGAAGCATGGAGCGGCTGCGCTCGGAACGCCCGACTGCGGCAGCCGCCTGTTGCGCCGTCTTGACGCAGGAAGCGTTGCTCCCGGGCGATCCCGCGTCGGCGTCTACAGATCCAGGCTCTGGGGCAGGATGACAATGTTCCGGATCGTGATGTTTCTCGGCCGGGTGAGCATGAACATCACGGCCGCCGCCATCTCCTTCGGCTCCATCAGACTTCCATCCATCAGCGCGTCGTCCAGCTTCTTTTTCAGCCAGTCACTCAGCAGCGCCGTCACGACCGGGCCGGACGCGACGACGCCCACGCGTATGCCATGCTTCATGACCTGCCGCCTGAGCGTGTGGACGAACGCCTGCACCGCATGCTTGGAGGCCGTGTAGATCGGCCCTCAGACGACCGGAATGAGCCCGGCCACCGAGCTCGTGACGATGATGTCGCCGGTCTTGCGCTCCACCCTGTGCGGCAGCACCGCGTGGATGGAGCGGAACACCGCGTTGACGTTCAGGTTCAGCATGCGGTCCCAGCTGTTGGAATCGCCGTCGACCACCTTCCCGCCCACATAGGCGCCGGCATTGGCGTGGAAGATGTCCAGGTGGCCGGTCTTCTGCAGGATCTGCGCGGTCATGCCGGTGACGCTGGCGGAATCCGTCAGGTTGATCACCAGCGGGATCGCGTCGGGTCCGAGTTCCGAGCGGAGGGTCTCCAGGGTCGCCTCAGCGCGGTCGATGAGCACGACGCGGGCGCCGGCGGCAGACCGGGCGGCAACGGTTGCGACGGTCGGGATGAGCAGGAGGCGCGTGACGCGCTGGCGCCGACGCCGGCCACGGACGGGGACGCGGCCGGAGCCTGGAACGATGGAGGGCGGTCGGGTGACGGCGCCGCAACCGTTGCTGCCGTTCGACATGGCGTGCATCCGGAAGCGGTGAAACGTCGCGCGGCCGGGCGTTGCTTCGTGTTGCCGCCCTGACGCCGGCCACCTGGCGATCCTTTGCCTGGTCGGGACGCGGGAGGCGGACAAAGTCCCGCTCGACAAGCCGCGCGATCCTGGGCATGTGGGCGCCGCAACGAGCGGGATCGCGCGGTCACATGATGAAGTCGACGACACGGCATGGACTGGCTGTTCTGCTTCTCGCCGCGTCCGGCCTGACGGGTGCCGCGCGCGCCGACGAGGGCATGTGGACGCTCGACAACCTGCCGAAGCAGGCGATGCAGCAGCGCTACGGCTTCACGCCGGATGGGCAATGGATCGACCGGGTCATGCACGCCTCGCTGCGCATGGCCTCCGGTTGCTCGGCCTCGTTCGTGTCGCCGGATGGCCTGGTGATGACCAACCATCATTGCGTTGCCAGCTGCCTCGGCGACCTGCAGAAGGCCGGGCAGAACTACGTCCGCGACGGCTTCGCGGCGTCGCGCGCCGGCGCGGAGCCGCACTGCCCGGGCATGGAGCTCGACCAGCTGCAGCAGATCACGGACGTGACCGCGCGCATCGACGACGCGACCAGGAACAAGTCGGGTGCCGACTTCATCTCGGCCGAGCATGCGGCGGAAAGCACGATCGAGAAGGAATGCGGCTCGGGCGACCCCAGGACCATCCGCTGCGACGTGATCGCGCTGTATCACGGCGGCCGCTACGACCTTTACAAGTACCGCCGCTACGACGACGTGCGCCTCGCCTTCGCGCCGGAAGACGCGATCGCCAACTTCGGCGGCGATCCGGACAACTTCAACTATCCCCGCTACGACCTCGACGTGTCGTTCGTGCGCGCCTACGTGGACGACCACCCGGCACACACCGACTACTTCCCCTTCGATCCGGCCGGCCCCAAGGCGGGCGAGCTGGTGTTCACCTCCGGCAATCCCGGCAGCACCTCGCGCAACGAGACCGCCGACCAGCTCGAGTTCCTTCACGACGTCGAGCTGCCGCTGATCTACGGCTTCTATGAAAGCTTCGACGGCGCGATGTCCCAGTTCGCGTCCGAAACGCCGCAGCGCGCGAAGGAAGCCGGGAACACGGTCTTCTTTACCGAGAACTCGCTCAAGGTGTTCACCGGCTGGCTCCACGCGTTCGGCGATCCGGCCCTGATGGCGAGGAAGCGGGGCGAGGACGCGGCGCTGCTGGACTGGATCAACGCCGACCCGTCGCGCAAGCAGAGCTATGGCGACCCGTTCGCCACCATCAAGGCGACGCTGCCGCACGAGCAGGCGCTCTACCCGCGCTACACCATGCTGGAAGGGCAACGGCGCGCACTCGGCTTCAGCTCCGACACCTTCAGCATCGCCCGCACCCTGGTCCGCGCCGCGGCGGAGCGGACCAAGCCGGATGCCGATCGCCTGCCCGCCTTCCGCGACGCCAACCTGCCGGCGCTCAAGGCGCAGCTGTTCTCGTCCCGCCCGATCTATCCCGACCTGGAACAAGCCGAGCTCGCGTTCTCGCTGACCAAGCTGCGCCAGATCCTCGGCGCCGACGACGAGGCGGTACATCTCGTGCTGGGACGGTCCTCGCCGGACCAGCTGGCGCAGCGCCTGGTATCCGGCACCAGGCTCGCCGACCTCGCCGTGCGCCACCGCCTTTGGGACGGCGGGCAGGACGCGGTCGCGGCCTCGACCGACCCGATGATCCGCTTCGCCGTCGCGGTCGATCCGGCCTCGCGCGCGGTGCTGAAGCAGTGGCAGGACCAGGTCGAGGCGCCGCAGCGCCAGCAGACCGAGCTGATCGCCAAGGCGCGCTTCGCCAGGGACGGCAACGCGCTTTATCCCGATGCGACCTTCAGCGAGCGCCTGTCCTACGGCAAGGTCGACGGCTGGACGCAGGATGGCCGCACGATCCCGCCCTTCACCGACTTCGCCGGCCTCTACGATCGCGCCACCGGGGCGGCGCCGTTCGCCTTGCCCAAGTCGTGGCTCGACGCGAGGTCGCACCTCGATCCCGGCACCCACTACGACTTCGTCAGCACCAACGACATCACGGGCGGCAACTCGGGCAGCCCGATGATCGACCGGAATGCGCACGTGATCGGCGTCGCCTTTGACGGCAACCAGCCCTCGATCGCCGGCGACTTCATCTACGACCCGTCGCAGAACCGCACCGTGGGCGTGGACACCGCTTCCATGGTGGCCGCCCTTCGCGCCGTTTATCGGCTCGACTGGCTCGCCGACGAGCTGGTGGGCAAGGGTGCCGGCACGAACGCCAAGGCAGAGGCCAAGGTGGGCACGAGCGCGGCGCAGTAGGGGAGATCAGGACGGGCCGGCAAGAAACAACGGGGCGCGCCGGCTCGGATCAGGCCCGGTCAAGACTTAGGATGGTTGCCGGTCAAGCCATGCAAGGCCGGGACGCAGGTCCACCTGGTGCGCGTCCGCCCAGGACGCCGCCTCGTCCCGGGTCATGATCCCGCGCCCGATCCGGTCCAGTGCCCACAGGTTGGCCGAGCGCAATCCCGACGCGCAATGGGCGTGCACCGGCCCGTCGGTTCCCGCCAGGACGGCACCAAAACGCTCGACGTCGTCGCGTTCCAGGGTGGCGAACGTGACCGGGAGGTGGTGGTAGGTGAGTCCCGCCAGGGCGGCCGCACCCGCAGCCTCCGAGGCGGTCGGCTGACCCGGCGCCTCGCCATCGGGACGGTTGTTGATCACCAGCCTGACGCCGTGCTGGGCCAGCGCCTCGAAGTCGTCCAGGCCGAGCTGGCCGGACACGGTCAGGCCGTCCGCGAGAGCCTTCCGGTACATCCCCACCCATCCCGTTTCCAGTGTCTGGCCGGGACTATCCCGCGTCGCGCGCGGTTGCAATGCGCGGCAGCAGGATCCCGTCTGCCAGCCGCGCCGGCGTCGCCAGGACGGTTGCGGTGCGGGCGACCGGATCGGGATGCCAGTCCGGATCGTCCGCCGCGTCGACGTCGTGCACCACGACCTCGGCCGCCTGCCACCAGGGCCGGAACGAGCCGGTGCGCCCGGCCTCGCGGATCACGAGCCCTGCAACGGTCTCGTCGCACCGGTAGCGGCAGCGCAGGAAGCCGCCGTCGCGATAGGCGAAGCTGGTGCCGTCATCGGCGTAGAGCGTGCCGCGGCAGTCGGGGCCCGGGTAGACGTGCAGCTGCAGCGGCCCGTCCGGCACCTGTGCCGTGTCCTGCACCAGCGGCTGGCGCGGGATGATCGCGCCGGCACGCACGAACACCGGCAGCACCTCCAGCGCGGGCGAGACCGACAGCAGCCGCAGGTCCGGACCGGGAGCATCGGCCTCGCGTCGCGGCCTTGCCCTGCCCTCCACGGTGATCACCGCGTCCTGCGCTTGCCTGACGCGCAGGCCGGTCCAGTAGTCGTACCAGTCGCCCGGCGGCAGCAGCACGGGGTATGGCGACGACTGCTCCCCGTGCGGCGGTGGCGCCACCAGCAGGTCCGGGCCCCACATGAACTGGGTCGGCGCCGCGTGGTCCAGCGTCCACCGCCCGCCGGCTTCGGGGAACTCGAGGAACATCGGCCGCATCATCGGGATGCCGTCGCGGGCGGCCTCCTCCGCCACCGTGTAGATGTAGGGCAGCAGCCGGTAGCGTTCCTCGATCGCGGTTCTGCGGATTGCCTCGTGCCGGCGCCCGTGCACCCAGGGCTCCTGCGGCGGCGTGTTCTTGTCGGTGTGGTTCCGGCTGATGGGGTTGAACATGCCGAGCTGCAGCCAGCGGGTCAGCAGCTCGGGCGACGGCGTACCGACGAAGCCGCCCAGGTCGACGCCGCAGAACGGCATCCCGGACAGGCCGAGGCCGAGCAGCATCGGCGTGCTCAAGCGCAGATGGGCCCAGGTCGAGGAGTTGTCCCCGGTCCAGGTGACGGCGTAGCGCTGCGTGCCGGCGTAGGCGGCGCGCGTCATCACGAACGGGCGCCGGTCCGGGCGCAGCCGGAGCAGCCCGTCATGCGTGGCGCCGACGTTGAGCATGCCGTACACGTTGTGGATCTCGGCCTGGGTCGCCACGCGCGGCGCGAAGCCGGGCTCGTCGATGCGGCTTTCGACGTCGAGCGGGATGGTCCGGGTGGGCGTGTCGAACACCGAGGGCTCGTTCATGTCGTTCCAGAACCCGGCCGCGCCCGCCTCGCAGAACGCCCGGTGCAGTTCACCCCACCAGGTGCGAGCGCCGGCGCGGGTGAAGTCCGGGAAGGCGCACGGTCCTGGCCATACCGGGCCGATATAAAGGCTGCCGTCCCGGTTGTGCAGGAAGTGGTCGCCGGCCCGGCCGTCGTTGAAGGGCGCGTAGGTCCCGTCCGGCTGCACCGGCACGTGCATGTCGGCGATCAGCACGGTGTGGAACTGCTGCCCGCGCAGCCCGGCCAGCAGCCCGGGCAGGTCGGGAAACGCCTCGGGATCGGTGGTGAACGGCTGGTTGCGGTCCTGGTAGTCGATGTCGAGCCACAGCACGTCGGCCGGTATGCGCTTGCGACGGAAGGTCGTGGCGACGGTGCGCAGCGCGTCGGCGCTCATGTAGCTGTAGCGCGACTGCTGGTAGCCGAACGCCCAGGCGGGCGGCAGGGGCGCGTGGCCGGTGAGGGAAGCGTAGCGGCGAAGCACGTCCTTCGCGGTCGGGCCGTTCAGCACCACGTAGTCGAGCGGGCCGCCTGCGGCCTCGAAGCGGAGCTCGTTCTCCCGCGTGTGGCCGACGTCGAAGCTGGTGCGCCAGGTGTTGTTCAGCAGCAGCCCGTGGGCGTTGCTGCCGCGCAGGCCGAGCAGGAACGGGATTGCCTTGTAGAGCGGGTCGCTGCCGTTCTCGAAGCCGTAGGCGTCGGTGTTCCACAAGGTGAAGCTGCCGCGGCGCCGGTCGATCGGGGCGGCCCGGTCGCCCAGGCCGAACACGTGCTCGTCCGCGTGCAGATGCCTGCGCACGGTGAAGCCGTCGCCTGCGAATGACGGGCCTGCGAATGACGGGCCCGCGAAGGAGGGGCCGGTGCCGGGCACGTCGGTCGAGACGATGCGCCCGTCCGTGGTGCGGATCGTCACCGCGCCGCAGTGCCGGTCGACCCGCACGCGAAGCGAGGCGGTGTCGAAGCCGACCACCCGGCCGCGACGCACCGGCACCACGGGCACCCGCGCCGTGCGCGCGTCCGGCAGCATCGACCAGGACGCGTCTTCCGGCAGGGTTCCGGTGGCGGAGGCGCGTACCCGGATCACGTCGTGGTCGAGTGCCGCGACGTGAAGCAGCCCGCGCCGCAGCCGGAGGGTCATGCCGCCATGCTCGAACGTGCATCGGCGCGTGGCCGCCCGGACCACCCCGGCTGCCAGAAAGGTTGCCGCCGCCCCGGACGCGAGCGGAACGCGGTGGCGCGATGCCAGCCGGGCGAGAATGGTGGATCTGCTCAAGCGGCTTCTCCCGGGAGGTGGCGGCCCCGGCGGCTGGGTGCCGGCGATGCTTTGGTCAGAAAGCGCGCCGGGAGCGGTTGTTCCGCGGCCGTTGTCGGGAAGGCGCCCGGCTTGCTGCCTGACCTTTCTGCCCGCCGCCTCGAACGGCGCCCCCTGCTTCACAGAAGGCGGCGCCAACGGCGTGGATGGTGACGACCGTGGAGGTTCCATGGAACCTGCACGCCAGGCAGGAGTCCGCGCCGTTCAGGTTCCAGCGGTCCACCGCGCCGGCAGACACCGGAACCAGATCCGCTTCCTGGTTCGGCAGGCCGTCAAATAGCGAGGCATCATCGACCGGCCTGTGTCCCGTTCCGGAGCAGGAAAGGCTGGACGGACAGGAAACGGGTGCGGCACCCACGCAGGTGAGGACGGCAAGCCCCAGCGACGGCCATGGGAACCGCTGCCTTGCTGGCGATCTGCGGGGAGGACCCGGAGGAAAAGGAAAGCTGCTCGGCCGCTGGTTCGACATTCCACGTAAAACCGCCGAGCACCTGGAGCAAGCCCACCGGCGGGCAAACCCTTCACCTTGCAACCATGATCGTACGGCCGGGCGACGAGTAAAACACGTGGAACCCCCTTGCCGGTGCCTGCAACCGGCCGCGTGGCCACCGGATGGCGTTGACCGGCTCGCTTGGCATGAACGCGCTGTTCGACGAGGCCAGCCCTGGCGGTGCCTGCCCTCGGAAGGTGTCCTACAGCTCGTAGTAGATGTGATGGTTGAATTTCGGCTTGTCGAGCTTGGCGGACGGGTCTGTTTGGCCCAGCCGGACCAGCCTGGTTGCCGTCGGTGAGTAACCGGTATCATCGAAGACCTTGAAGTTGTTTATGGCCTCGTGCGATCCGCCATGGGGAGGGTGCCGTTCGCTAGTTCAGCGTAAGGAACGACCTCCACATGAACATGGGGCAGCTGCACAAGCACGCCGTTGCGCTCGATTTTGCTTTCTGGATCGGACGTGTGCTCCATAATCACCTTGTCGCCGTAGAGGTAGTAGACACCAAATCCCGCTTGAGCATCACTGGTCTTGGACATTGTCGTGAAGCTTATGTTGTCGGCTTTGAGCAGCCTGATGACCGCTTGAAGGTTGGCATCGGGCGTGGTCGGGGATTGGACCCAGACCTTGCTGGGTTGTGAATGTCCGACGAAACCTGCCTGTTTAGCGGCTGCCAACGCATTCTCCCGGGTGGTCGGGCCGAACCCGCCGATCTGCCGATATGTGACGCCTTTCGGTGTCTTGATCTGCGGCATATGCAGGAGGCCTGTCGAGGCTTGGGTTCCCGGTGGTTTCGCCATGGCAATCGTCGCTTCCTAGGTGGATCAAGAGGTGAAACAGCGCGGCATGAAGGCCCGCTTCACGGACGTCCGGGTCGAGACGATACCGGAGCAGCATTGAGTTGGCCAATTTCGGCCATCTGGCGTGAGTGTCAGCCTTCCAGCCAAAGGGGCTCATGACGAAGCGACCTGGAAATCCAACGCTGGTACGGCGCCAACTCGACGTCAGAACCCGCCCGTGTCGAACGACCCCACTCGGATGTGTTGCCGGTGATCCGCCGTGGCTCCCATTTCCACCTGCGCAATCAATCAGGGGACCAGTTAGGTGTCGAACCCCGGCATCACCAGCATCTGCCACCCGTCGTCGACCGCCGCACGCCTAGCCCGCGTCACCGGATTGAACCGAGGGAAGTACCTGGAACAGGCCGTACAGCGATGATCGACCAATGCCTGCACATAGATTCGTGGGGCCGTATCCGACAAGCCGTTCCTCGTTTTCCGGAGGTTACAGGCGCAACCCGGCGGCCACATCATGACCGACCGTTACACCGCTTGAACGGCTGCCGCCGTCGAGATCGTGCGTCCTCTAGCACTATTTTGGCAGAACACGATGAGCGAGACCTTTACGAGCGTGGGGACATCGTGCCTGCGGTGTCGGTGCGAAGAGGGCGAGAACGGCCTTCCTGACGGCTGGCAAGATCGGTTGCGGCGGCACCGCACGATAGCTTCGCGTATTCAAAGGCAAGCGATGAAATGACCTCTATACCAACCGTGCTCATCGATGCATGCAGACCGCCCTTCGGGAGGCCGGCAAGGATACCGTC
>CAXTCK010000125.1:0-10254 GCA_964242425.1 uncultured Acetobacteraceae bacterium
GGCCGATCCGGCGCTGCTCGCGTCGCTGGAACGCATCGTCCACCCGCTGGTGCGGCAGGCGCAGGCGCGGTTCCTGGCGGGCGCGCGCAGGCGGGGTGCCACGGTGGCGGTGCTCGACGTGCCGCTGCTGCTGGAAACGGGAGGCGAGCGCGCCTGCGACCTCGTGCTGGTGGTATCCGCGCCGCGGGCCCTGCAACTGCACCGGGTGCGTCGCCGGCGCGGCATGAGTGGGACGGAAGCGATGGCGCTGATCGCCCGGCAGATGCCGGACCGCGACAAGCGCGCGCGCGCGGACCTGGTGATACGCACCGGGTTGTCGCGCCGGCACGCCTTGCGGCAGATACGCACGCTGCTGGCGGAGCTTCGCCGGCGGGCTGGGGGAATCGGGCGATGAAGCGCGCGGTGCTGTTCGACACCGAGACCACCGGGTTCGACCCGTCCACCGGCGACCGCGTGCTGGAGATCGCCGCCCTGGAGCTGGTTGGCGACCTGCCGACCGGGCGGCACTACCACACCCTGATCGACCCCGAGCGCGACGTGCCGGAGGAAGCGGCGCGGGTGCACGGCTACACCCGCGCGCACCTTGTGGGGCAGAAGAAGTTCCACGAGGTGGCCGAGGCGTTCCTCGAGTTCGTGGGCGACGACCCGCTGATCGCCCACAACGCCCCGTTCGACTTCGGCTTCCTCGACGCGGAGCTGGCGCGGATCGGCCAGCCCCCGCTGGACCGCGCGCGCATGGTCGACACGCTGGACATGGCCCGCACCCGGTTTCCCGGCCTGCCGAACAGCCTGGACGCCCTGTGCCGGCGCTACGGCATCGACCTGTCCGAGCGCACCACCCACAACGCGCTGCTGGACTGCCGGCTGCTGGCCGAGGTGTACGTCGAGCTGATGGGCGGCCGGCAGCGCGGGCTGGAGCTGGCGCTGGCTGAAGGCGACGGGGCCGTGGCCTACACCCTGACACGCGTGCGCACGCCCCGGGCGGTGGTCCCGTCCGACGCGGAACTCGCAGCACACGCCGCCTTCGTGGCCGGGCTCAAGGAGCCGGTCTGGCTGCGCGGCTGAGGACCAGACGGTCCGTTCGTTCCCCCTTCAGCCATCAAGCCTGGCGTGCTGCAGCAGGATCACGGTCTTGGCGTCGCGTATCCGGCCGTTCGCGACCATCTCCAGCGCCTCGGCCAGAGGCAGTTCCAGCAGCGAGATGCGTTCGCCCTCCGCCGGCACGCCGCCGCCCGCCCCGATGCGGTCGGCCGGGGTGAAGCGCCCCGTAAACAGGTGCAGCAGCTCGGTGCAGGCGCCGGGGCTGGTGTAGACCTCGCACACCTTGCGCACGTCGTGCAGGCGGTAGCCCATCTCCTGCTCGGCTTCCTTGCGCACGGTGTCGAGGGGATCGTCGTTCTCGTCGACCACGCCGGCGCAGGCTTCCAGCAGCGTGGTCTCGCCGCTGTGGAGAAGAACCGGGATGCGCAGCTGGCGCACCAGCAGCACGGTGCCTGCCTCGCGGTTGACCGGCAGCACCGCAGCACCCGCCCCGCTGTGATACACCTCGCGGTCAAGCGTTTCGCGCGAGCCGTCGGCGGCGGTCTGCTCGAAGCTCACGGTTTCCAGCCTGAAGCGCTGGTCCGACAGGGTTCGGCGCGCGTGGATGCGTATCGGGTTCTCGGCCGTGTCGGTCATGGGGTATCGCTCCGAAGGCTGGTTCGGGACCGGACAACAGCCGCACCCGGTTCCTTTTCACCCCTAGCGGGGAGGAAGCGGCGCGGTTCCAGCCAGGCCGCCGCGCTTGCCCGAACCTCGTCGCACCTCCATCTGCGGCCGGTCATCGACCATCATCGCTGGAGCGCCACCGGATGCCTCGACCCGAGTTCGGCCTCGACACCTTCGGCGACGTGAGCGCCGGCGCCGACGGCCACCCGCTGCCGCATGCCCAGGTGATCCGGAACCTCGTGGAGGAGGCGGTGCTGGCGGACGCAGTGGGCGTCGACGCGTTCGGCCTGGGCGAGCATCACCGCGCCGACTTCGCGGTGTCGGCACCCGAGCCGGTGCTGGCGGCGATCGCGGCACGGACCACGCGCATCCGGATCGGCTCGGCGGTGACGGTGCTGAGCTCGGACGACCCGATCCGCGTGTTCCAGCGCTTCTCCACGCTGGACGCGCTGTCGTCCGGCCGGGCCGAGGTGATCCTCGGGCGCGGCTCGTTCACCGAAAGCTTTCCGTTGTTCGGCCACGCGCTGTCCGACTACGAAACGCTGTTCGGCGAGAAGCTCGACCTGTTCATGGCCCTGGTGCGGGAGCCGCGCGTCACCTGGCAGGGAACGGTCCGGCCGCCGCTGGTGGAGCAGGCGGTGTTCCCGCCCGTCGAGGCCGGGCGGCGGCTGCAAACCTGGATCGGCGTCGGCGGCAGCCAGGAATCGGTGGTGCGCGCAGCGCGCTACGGCCTGCCGATGATGCTGGCGATCATCGGCGGCGACCCGAAGCGCTTTGCGCCCTATGTCGATCTGTTCGGCCGCGCGGCACGGCATTTCGCAACGCCTGCGCAGCCCATCGGCGTGCACTCGCCGGGCTTCGTCGCCGACACCGACGAGCAGGCGCGCGAGCTGTTCTGGCCGGACTACAAGCGCATGCACGACCTGATCGGCGGCGGGCGCGGCTGGCCGCCGTTGCAGCGCGACGCGTTTGAGGCGGAGATCGCGCACGGCTCGCTGTATGTCGGCGCCCCGGACACGGTGGCGCGCAAGATCGCCTCGACGGTCCGGGCGCTGGGCTTGTCGCGCTTCGACCTGAAATACAGCGCCGGGCCGTTGTCGCACGCACGCATGATGCGCTGCATCGAGCTGTATGGAACGCGGGTTATCCCGTCCGTGCGTGAGATGCTCGGACAGGACTGACGCGGCATCAGTTGTCGGCACGGCTGACTGCTGTCGCGCACCGATCCTTCCAACGTGAGCGATAACTCGGACAAAAGCGTTTGACAGGGCCCTGGTGTCTTGCAAGGCTGTTCGAACGAGGACGAAGCAACAGTCCCGCCGGAGGAACACCATGAATCGCGTTTGGACACGAGGCGGACCTGTCCGCAACGCCGTCATGCTCGTGTTCGCCTGGCTGAGGGCGACGCTTTGCCTTCTCGCCGTTCTCGGCGCCGGCCAGGCCAGTCGCGCCGCCGCCGCGACCTACGCCAACCCGGTGCTGTCGGCCAACGCGGCCGATCCCGACGTGATCCACGGCCTCGATGGCTACTACTATCTTTATGCCACCAGCACCCGGTTCAACGGCACCGGGCCTGAGCACATCTTCCCGATCTGGCGCTCGACCGACCTGGTGCACTGGTCCTACGTGAGCGACGCGTTCGGCGCGGCACCCGACTGGGCCGGTCCCGCGTCCGGGCTGTGGGCGCCGGACGTGCACTACCTGAACGGCAAGTACTACCTCTACTACACCGCCGACCAGGCCAACGCCCTGCCCGCCTACAACTCCCCGAACGGGGTGCCGGCGATCGGCGTCGCCACCGCGCCGACGCCGCTCGGGCCCTGGACGGATGCCGGGCCTTCCGGTGGCGGCGCCTACCGCACCGGCCCGATCATCCCGCCGAGCTGGAGCTTCTGCACCGACCCGACCAGCGCGTCCTGCTACAACTGGGAGTTCGACTCCTCGGTGTACCAGGCGCCGGATGCCACGTTGTGGCTGTACGAGGGCAGCTTCTTCGGCGGCAACCGTCTGCACAAGCTGACCGCGGACGGGCTCGGGGTCGTGCCGGGCAGCGACACACAGTTCGGCCACAACATACGCACCGAGGCCAGCTTCCTGCTGCCGCATTTCGTCGGCAACACGCTCTACTACTACATGCTGAACTCGCAGTCGGATTGTTGTTCCGGCCCGAGCAGCCCGTACAGCGTGGTCGCCGACCGCGCCACGACCCCGAACGGGCCGTTCGCGGACCACAACAACGCGCCGATGGAGTGGTTCTACGGGCCGTTCGACCAGCTCAAGCCGGGCGAGAGCCAGTTCGACAACCCGATCTGGTACGATCTCGCCGACGAGGCGGGCGGCTTTCCGACGCTTCGGCAGAACGGCAACGGCGTGGTCGGCCCCGGCGGGCAGGTGGCGATCAAGGACCTCGCCGGCCAGGACTGGCTGGTCTACCACGGCATCGAGCAGGACCAGCCCTGGGTCACAGGCGGGCAGTCCGCCACGCCCACCGCGCTGCGCCAGCTTTATCTCGACCCGGTGCAGTGGACCGAAGCCGGCTGGCCGCAGGTCAACAGCGGGTTGGGGCCGAGCCGGCAGAACGCGGCACCGGTCACGACGCCCGAGATCGGCGACAACTTCAACGACGGTTCCGGGGCGCCGAACTACCCGTCCGGCACGCGGGCGCGCTGGCTGCCGCTCGGCGGCAACTGGCAGCACGAGGCGGGAACCGACCAGCAGGCGGGCGGCTTCATCCGCCAGGGGCAGGCCGGCAGCCTCGCAGCACTGGTCAGCCTGAACCAGATCACGTCGCCCGAGCGCGGCTACTACGCGTCCTGCGACCTGCGCGCCGGCAGCGGCAGCGGGGAGTATGGCTGCCTGACCTCGATCCATCCCCAACTGCCGCTGCGGTTGTTCTTCCTGTCGGCAGAGATCAACGTGTCCAACCGGACGCTGACGCTCGCCACCTTCCGCAACGCCGACATCGCGGAAGCCTCGACCTCAACCGCGATCCCGTCCGCGATCGACCTTGGCAACTGGCACCACCTGACGATCACGGTGAAGCCGGACGGAACCGGTGCCTTTGCCGCCCGGGCCCAGTTGCAGACTCTGAATGGCGACGTGCTGGCGGTGGCCTCGCTCGGCGGCCTGTCGGCGGAACAGATCGCAGGCGGCGGCAGCATCGCGCCGGCGACCTTGGGCATGTCGGCGGATTTCGACAACGTGGCGCTGGCTCCGGTCGCCGACGACACCGCGGCAGACTCTTCCGCCCCCGCGCCGGGCGCCCCGATCGCCGGCCTGTCCGACGATTTCGGCAACGCGGTCGGGCCGCAATGGCAGGTGCTCCGGCCAGACCCGACCCTGCGCGGCTTCGCGTCCACCGGCGCGCTCAGCCTGACCACGAACGGCAACCTCGACGAGTACCAGCGGCTGAACGCCAACGCGTCCAACCCGCCCGACCTGCCGCCGACAAAGAACCTGCTTCTGGAGGCGGCACCCTCCGGCCGCTACGTGGTGGAAACCCGGATGCACTTCGACCCGCAGAACTCCAACCAGGAGGCGGGGCTGATGATCTACAGCGACGACGACACCAACGTTCAGAACGACATCACCTGGAACGGCACCGTGACCATGGTGGCGACGCTGCGCAACGCGCTCAGCGCGCTGCCGGCGGGTGCCAGCTGCACGCTGGGAAGCCCGATGAGCGGCACCACGGTGGCGACCGTGCAATATTCCGCCGCCGCCTGTCCGCCGAACTCCGAGCACACCTCGCAGGAATATCCGGCCTCGCTGTCCTGCTGCTTCGTCGGCAACGGCCAGGGCCCGAGCGGCGCCTACCTGGGCGGCAACCTCGACCCGTCGCGCATCACCGTGTGGCTGCGCATCTATCGCGACGGCGACGTCTACACCCCGTGGTACAGCCTGGACGACAAGACCTGGTATCGCGAGAACGCCTGGACGCTGTCCTCGACCGGGCGCGACTTCCCGCTCCGCATCGGCCTGTTCGCGCAAGACAACCAGAACATCACCGATCCCGGCGCCGACGCATGGTTCGACTACGTGCACGTCTACCGCATGGACTGAAGGGTTGCGGGCGGTGGTGGCGGTCGCGTGGCCGCCACCGGATCAAGAGGTGGCGGCCAGGCCCCGCCCGGTCGCGTCGCCGCGATCCAGCCGGCCGATGCCGGAACGCATGCTCCGGTTGCAGGGGCGCGATGCAATCGTGCGGAAATCAGAACCTTCGCGGTTGCGGCGCTGGCTCCGGCGGGCGGCTCAGGGCGGGTGGATCGCCAGAAAGGCAGCCAGCTTCTCCCGCGGCACCAGGGCGTGGTTCCAGGCGGCCGGATCGTGCGCCACCGCGTCGCGTGGGGTAGCCAGCCGGCCGGGACCCAACGTCACGTCGACATAGCGGCGGCGTCGGATGAAATGGTTGAGCCAGGGGAGGTCGGCACCCGGCAGCACCTCGACGAACAGCACCGGACGCCGCAGGCGGATGGTCCAGCGCGCGCCGTTCAGCACCGCTGCTTCGTGGCCCTCGACGTCGATCTTGATCAAGGAGATGCGCCTGGCCGCCCAGCGGCTGCGCAGCAGCACGCGGTCGAGGCGACGTGACGGCACGGGCCGAACCGACGCCGGCTCGCCCTTGAAGTCGCGTCGCAGCGAGGCGCTGGTCTCAACCATGCCGTGCCCGTCGGGCGGCACGTAGAACTCGGCCAGCCCGTCCCGGTCGCTGAGCGCCACCTGATGGACGCGGATCCGGTCGGCCAGGTCGTTGCGGTCGATGTTCTGCCGCGCCCGCTCGGCGATCTCCGCCATCGGCTCGAACGCCAGCACCGTGTTCCGCAGGGATGCCGATGCGGCCAGCAGCGAATAGAATCCGGTGTTGCTGCCGATGTCGATGACAAGGCCCGGCCTGCGTCGCGCCACGCCGTACAGGAACTCGGGCAGCGGCGCCTCGAACCCGGTCCAGCCATGGCGGACCACCGCGTCCGCGACCTGGTCGCGGTGGTCGTCGTTCTGCATGACGAAGCCGGAACGCGCGGCGTCGGCCGGCAACGGGATGATCCGGGAGCCGGATCCGTGAACATCGTTCATGCATCGCTCCGCGTTCGGTCGTGCATCGACGGATGCACCGTCGCGGCGGGCCTCAGGCGTCGTCCTGGCGGTCGGGACGGCGCGCGCGGCCGGACCGGGACAGACCCTGGCCGATCGACATGCCGAGCAGGATGGCGGTGCCGAGGCGGCCCGACAGCCCCGGATCGATCGCGTCGCCCCACCGGAGCGCGCCGACCAGGACCAGGATCCAGAGCAGCAGGCCCGCCACGCTGAGCAGGTGCCGGCTGCTGATCAGGCGTCGCCGTTGCAGCGCCTCGGCCAGCCGGAACAGGCCGTTGACGTAGCCTAGGGACACCGGGGCCGCCGGGGTTTCCAGCACGACGGTCCAGGGGGTGGACATCCCGCCATGAATATGACGCCGGAACGGGTTCCGGAAGCGGATCCAGCGTCGGTGTCGATGCGGACCCGGTGCGGCGCGTTCCCGCGGCTGAACGGTTCCGCCTCAAGCTTGTCCGTCCGGCAACCCGGCCAGCCTGCGCCAGCCCGCCTCGTCCACCGTCTCGATGCCGAGCTCGGCCGCCTTCTTCGCCTTGGAGCCGGCTTCCGCGCCCAGCACCACCAGGTCGGTCTTCTTCGACACCGCGTCGGTGACCTTGGCGCCCAGGCGCTCGGCCATCGCCTTGGCCTCGGGTCGCGTCATGGTGGCGAGCGAGCCGGTGAACACGATCGTGCGGCCGGCGAGCGCTGTGCTGTCCGGCGGCGCCTCGGCCTGGATCTCGCGCATGGCGCCGGCCAGGTCGTCCAGGGCGTCGCGGTTGTGCGCCTCGCCGAAGAAGGTGGCGAGCTCGTCCGCGATCGCGCCACCGACGCGGGAGATGCTGCCGAGCGCCAGGCGCTCGTCGGAGCCGACCACCGTGGCGGCCTGCATCTGCGCGCGCCACTCGCCATAGGACCCGTAGTGCCGGGCCAGCAGGCGGGCGTTGGTCTCGCCGATCCGCCGGATGCCGAGCGCGAAGATGAAGCGGGCGAGCGGAATGGTGCGCTTCTCGTCGATCGCGCGCATCAGCTTGGCGATCGACACCTCCTTCCAGCCCTCGCGGCCGGCGAGCTGCTCCGGCCGCAGGCGGAAGATGTCGGCAGGGGCGCGGATCAGGCCCGCCTCGTGGAACTCGGCGATCGACTTCTCGCCGAGGCCCTCGATGTCGAACGCCAGCCGCGACACCAGGTGGATCAGCCGCTCCACCGTCTGCGCCGGACAGATCAGCCCCCCGGTGCAGCGTACCACCACCTCGCCGTCCGGCCGCACCGCCTTCGAGCCGCAGGCGGGGCAACGGTCCGGGAACGTCCAGGCCGGGCCGCGCTCCACCCCCGGCTCCTCGATGCGCCGCAGGATCTGCGGGATCACGTCGCCGGCACGCTGCAGCTGCACCCGGTCGCCGGGACGCACGTCCTTTCGGTCGATCTCGTCGGCGTTGTGCAGGGTGGCCCGCGTGACCAGCACGCCGCCGACGTTGACCGGCTCCAGCACCGCCACCGGGGTCAGCGCGCCGGTGCGGCCGACCTGGATGCGTATGTCCTCCAGCCGGGTGATCGCCTGCTCGGCCGGGAACTTCCACGCCACCGCCCAGCGCGGCGCGCGTCCGACGAAGCCGAGGCGCTCCTGGAGCAGGAGGTCGTCGACCTTGTACACCACGCCGTCGATGTCGTAGGCGAGGCCGGAGCGGTCGAGGGCGAGCTGCGCCTGGAACCGCTCGGCGGCCTCGCCCCCTTCCAGCACCGTGGACAAGGGATTCACGTCGAAGCCCCAGCCGCGCAGGCGGTCGAGGTAGCCGGAATGGGTGGCGGCGACCGGCTCGCTGGACCGCCCTTGCGCGTAGGCGAACAGCGACAACGGCCGGGCGGCGGTGATCGCGGGATCGAGCTGGCGCAGCGAGCCGGCGGCGGCGTTGCGCGGGTTGGCGAACAGGCGCTGGCCGTTCTCGGCCTGAACAACGTTCAAGGCCAGGAAGTCCTCCTTGCGCAGGAACACCTCGCCGCGGATCTCGATCAGGGCAGGCGCCTCGCCGTGCAGGCGGTCGGGCAGGCCGCGCAGCGTGCGCAGGTTGGCCGAGACATCCTCGCCGACCGCGCCGTCGCCGCGCGTGGCGCCGCGCACGAAGCGGCCGTGCTCGTAGGTGAGGCTGATGGACAGGCCGTCGATCTTGGGCTCGGCCACCAGGCGAAGCTCGGCCTCCTTCAGGCCCAGGAAGCGTCGGGCGCGGGCGGTGAAGCCCTCGAATTCGGCGCGGTCGAAGGCGTTGTCCAGCGACAACATGGGCACGAGGTGGGCGTGCTTGGCGAAGCCGCCTTCCGGGGCGGCGCCGACGCGGGCGGTGGGGGTGTCGGCGCGCACCAGATCCGGGTGATGGCGCTCGATCCGCTCGTTGCGGCGGAGCAGGGCGTCGTACTCGGCGTCGGTGGCTTCCGGGGCGTCGTCGTTGTGGTAGGCGCGGCTCAGGCGTTCGAGCAGGATGGACAGGCGGGCGAGCTCGGCGGCGGCCTCGGTCTCGTTCAGCTCCGCCGGCTCCAGGGCCGACACGTCGCGGGGCGTCACCCGGGCAGGCCGAGCAGGCTGTCGGCGGCGGCGCGCGCGGCCTCGGTGATGGTTTCGCCGGCCAGCATGCGGGCGATCTCCTCGCGCCTAGCGGTGCCGTCCAGCGGCGAGGCCGAGGTTTCGGTGCGGTCGCTGCGCACGCGCTTGGCGATGCGCAGGTGGTGGTCGCCGCGCGCCGCCACCTGCGGGCTGTGCGTCACCACCAGCACCTGCACGTCGTCGGCCACGCGGGCGAGGCGCTCGCCGATGGAGGCGGCGGTGGCGCCGCCGACGCCGGAATCGACCTCGTCGAACACCAGGGTGGGGATCGCGGAGCGGCCGGCCAGCACCACCTTCAGCGCCAGCATCAGCCGCGACAGCTCGCCGCCGGAGGCGACGCGGGCGAGCGGGCCTGCCGGCTGGCCGGGGTTGGCCGCGATCAGGAACGAGGCCTGCTCGGTGCCGCGCGCGGTCCAGTTCTCCGGCGGCAGCGGATCGAGCGAAACAAAGAAGCGCGCCCGCTCCAGGCGGAGCGGACGCAGCTCGCCCATCACCGCGACCTCCAGGCGCCTGGCGGCGGTGGCGCGGGCGGTGGTCAGGGCCGCGCAGTCGGTCTCGAACGCCGCGCGCGCGGTGCGGACCGCCTCCTCCAGCGCGCCGATGCGGGCCTGGCCGCTGTCCAGCGCTTCCAGGCGGGCGCGCAGGGACACGAGCAGGCCGGGCAGCTCGACCACCGCGACGCCGTGCTTGCGGGCGCTGCCGCGCAGCGCGAACAGGCGCTCCTCGGTTTGTTCCAGCAGCCTCGGGTCGCCGTCCCGGTCGGACGCGAGGCGGGACAGCAGGCCCTCGGCGTCGGACAAGGCGGCCTCGGCGTGGTCAAGCGCGTCCCTCTACGTCGGCATCAAACAGTCCGGCGCCTTCCAGCACTCCTCCTTCCTCCG
>CAXTCK010000126.1:0-10200 GCA_964242425.1 uncultured Acetobacteraceae bacterium
TGCGGCTTTTCCGCCTTGGACACCTTGCCCTGCGCCGTCACCCCGTCCGGCGAGATCCGCGCGGCCAGCGCCCCCAGCGGCTCGCCGGATCCGCCCGCGGCGATCTGGCCGTTCTCGAACGCGACCTGCGTCATGTCCGCCCCGTGCAGCGGCGACCGTGCGTCGCCCACCGCCGCCTCGGCCAGCTTCCCCCGCAGCGCCTCGCACGCCCGGAACACCGCCGATCCCGATGTTTCCGCTCCAAACGAGCCGCCCGATCCAGCCGTCGGCGGGAAGGAGGTGTCGCCCATCAGCACGCGCACCTTGTCCACCGGCAGCCCGGTGCTTTCGGCTGCGATCTGCGTGAGCACGGTATAGGTCCCGGTGCCGATGTCGGTCATCGCCAACCGCACCACCAGCACGCCGTCGGCGCCTAGCGTCACCTCCGCCGAGGCGTCGCGCAGCATGTTGCCGCGATACGCCGACGCCATGCCGTAGCCGATCAGCCACTCCCCCTCGCGCACCGTTCCCGGCTTGGCCGGCCGCTCGTCCCAGCCGAACTGCCTGGCCCCTTCCTTCAGGCATTCCGCCAGCTTGCGCGTGGTGTAGGGCTGGTGGCTGGTCGGATGCACCATGGTGTCGTTCTTCAGCCGAAGCGCCACCGGGTCCATGCGAAGCTGCTCCGCCAGCTCGTCCATGGCGCATTCCAGCCCGAGCGAACCCGGCGCGTCGCCCGGGGCCCGCATCGAGTCCGAGCGTGGCAGGTCGAGCTTAGCCACCTTGTGCAGCGTCTTGATGTTGGGCGAGCCGTAGAGCCCGCGCGTCGGCTGCGCCACGTTCTCCACGAAGTTGTCGTAGCGCGCGGTCTGCACCCACGCCTCGTGGTTCATCGACTGCAGCGCGCCGTCGTGATCCGCGCCCAGCTGCAGGTGCTGGAACACCTGCGTGCGGTGGCTGGTGACGTGGAACATCTGCTGCCGGGTCAGCGCCACCTTCACCGGATGATCCAGCCGCTTTGCCGCGATCGCCGCCAGGATCTGGTCCGCGTAGTAAGGCAGCTTGCCGCCAAACCCGCCGCCGATGTAGCGGCTGATGGTGCGGACATTGGTCTTGGACATCTGCAGCGTCGCCGCGACGCCGGCCTGATGGCTGTCCACCATCTGCGACGAGCACCAGATCGTCAGCTTCGGCCCGTCCCACACCGCCAAACTGGCATGCGGTTCCATCTGCGCGTGGTTCTGGTAGTCGCCCTCGTAACGGACATCGATCCGCACCGGTGCCGCCGCGAACGCCTTGGCCGCGTCGCCCACGTCGCTCACGGGGCTTTCCCCGCCATCCATCTTGGACAGCACGCGGGCCTGGTCCAGGTGCCCGCGCAGGTCAGTTTCCGCCGCCTCGGCGTCGTAGCGGATCACCAGCGCCATCGCTGCCGCCCGCGCCTGCTCGAACGTGTCCGCCACCACGAAGGCCACCGGATCGCCATAATGGCGCACGCGGTCGCTATCCAGCATCGGCTGCGCCCGGGCAAAACGGTCATGCGCCACCAGCGGCCCCCAGGGCGCCTGCGGCGGGGCGTTGGCGTGGGTCAGGATCAAGCGCACTCCCGGCGCCCGGCTCGCGGCGCCGTCGTCAATCGACAGGACCCGCCCGGTGGCGATCGTGCCCTGCACGATGTAGCCCACCAGCGGCTCCGGGCCGTGATACTCCGCCCCGCCATATTCGTAGGCGTACGGCGCGTGCCCCGTCACCTTCAGCCGCCCGTCCACCCGGTCAATCCCGGCTCCGAACGGGCCGTCCAGGCTGGGCTCGCGCAGCCCCTTCGGCGTCCCGTCAGCCATTGCGCTGCTCTCCTGCCGCCGCCGGCACGACCGCCTGCGCCACCACGTGGGTGAGCAGCCGCCGGACCATCGGGATCTTGAAGTCATTGTACCCGTGCCCTGCCGCCCCCTGGAGCAGCAGGTCGCAGGCATGGTCCAGCGCCGGGCCATCGGCGCGCTGGCCCGACAGCGCCGCTTCCGCCGCTTCCACCCGCCATGGCCTGGGCGCGATGCCGCCGCAGGCAAAGCGCGCCTGCCTGACCTGCCCGTCCGACCCGTCCACGATCGACGCCACCGACACCAGCGCGAACGCATACGACGCACGGTCACGTATCTTGCGATACCCCTGCACCCCCGGCGGCGGCGGCGGCAGCGTCACCGCGGTGATCAGCTCGCCCGGCTGAAGCACGGTGTCCAGGTGCGGCGTGTTGCCCGGCAGCCGGTAGAACCCCTTGATCGGAATGCGACGCCCCTTGCCATCCGCCTCCACGGTCTCGACCGTGGCATCCAGCGCCATCATCGCCACCGCCATGTCCGACGGGTGCGCCGCGATGCACGCCGCACTGGTGCCCACCACCGCGTTCATGCGGTTCACGCCGTTCATGGCCCCGCAACCGCTGCCGGGCGTCCGCTTGTTGCAGGGACTGGCGGTGTCGTAGAAATACACGCAGCGCGTGCGCTGCAGCAGGTTCCCGGCCGTGGTCGCCCGGTTCCGCAACTGCGGCGACGCGCCCGCCAGCAGCGCCTGCGCCAGCACCGGATAGCGCGCCCTGACCGTCGGATCGGCGGACAACGCGCTGTTGCTCACCCCGGCACCGATCCTGAGCCCGCCTTCCGCGGTCGGCTGCACCCCGCCCGGATCGAGCCGCCCGAGATCCACCAGCCGCGTCGGCGCTTCCACCTCCAGCTTCATCAGGTCGAGCAGGTTGGTGCCGCCGGCGATGAACGCCGCCCCGGTCGCGGCACCCGCCTGCGCCGCCCCTTGGGGACTTCCCGCCCGCTCGTAGTTGAAGCTCTTCATGCCGGCACCTTGGCCACCGGCGCCTGTCCATGCGTGGCTCCGCCCTCGACCTCGCGTATGGCCGCGACGATGTTGGGATAGGCGCTGCACCGGCAGATGTTGCCGCTCATGCGCTCGCGCAGCTCGAGGTCGGTCAACGGCGGTGGCGACGCGGTCAGGTCCGCCGTCACCCAGCTCGGCCAGCCTGCCTTGTGCTCCTGCAGCATGCCGATCGCCGAGCAGATCTGCCCCGGCGTGCAATACCCGCACTGGTAGCCGTCATGGGTCAGGAACGCCTGCTGCATCGGGTGCAGCGCGTCACCCTGCGCCAGCCCCTCGATCGTGGTCACGTCGCGCCCGTCGTTCATCACAGCCAGGCTCAGGCAGCTGTTGATGCGCTGCCCGTCCGCGATCACCGTGCAGGCGCCGCATTGCCCGTGGTCGCAGCCCTTCTTCGACCCCGTGAGGTGCAGGTGCTCGCGAAGCATGTCCAGCAGCGTGGTGCGCGCGTCCAGCGTCAGCACCCGTGCCTCGCCGTTCACCGTCACCCGCACCTGTTCCATCACCACCGGGCCGAGACCCGACGCTCCCTCAGGTGGCGCAGTCGGCATCTCCGCCGCCTTGGCCTGGATCGGAGCTCCAGCCAGCCCGGCCGCCACCGCGGTAGCGGCGCTGCCCTGCAACACCACGCGCCGCGACACCCCCGCCACCGGCATCGTTGCGCCTCGGCCTTCGTCCATGCCTCACCATCCCCAGCCAGCGCGTCACGTCATCATGGTCCCTGCGCGACAAGCGCGGGAAGCGCACGCATCATACTCCTCCTTCACATGTGACCCTTCCGGGGCCTGTTGCAACACAATTGGTTTAGTGGCGTGTTGCGCTGGAACAGACAGGTTCTCGCCCCGTGATCACGCCCAGTCCTTCCGCCGGCCGACGCAGCAGCCTGATGCGCGGCATCGCCAGCGCGGCCTTGTCCGCCGGGCTGTTGTCCGCCTTCTCGCCGGCTGCCGCCGCCCAGGACCACCAGCCCCAACCCCAGCCGGCACCCCCGGTGCCGCCGATCCAGCCGCCGGTGGACCACGCCTATCCCGGCACCATCGCGCTCAGGATCGACGCCACCGACCTCGACCGCCACATCTTCACCGCACACGAGACCATTCCGGTGCCGCCGGACGTCGGTGCGGACGCGAGCAAGGCCACGGCGGCGATCGGCGGCTCGAATGCCGCCCCGCCGGCCGGCACCCGCGATATGGTATTGTTGTTTCCTCAATACGTGCCGGGCGACCACTCCCCCACCGGGCAGATCGACAAGTTCGGCAGCCTGGTGATCCACGCTGGCAACACCCGGCTGTCCTGGACGCGCGACCCGGTGAACGTGTTCGCCTTCCACGTTCCGGTGCCGCAGGGCGCCACCACGCTCGACCTCGATTTCCAATACCTGTCGCCCGTGGTGCCGAACGAGGGCCGCGTGGTGATGACGCCGACCATGCTCAGCCTGGAAGCCAACGAGATCCTGCTCTACCCGGCCGGATACTTCTCCCGGAACCTGCCGTTCGACATGACCGTCACCTATCCCGCCGGCTGGACCGCCTTCAGCGGCCTCGACGTCGCGTCGCAGCAGGGTGCCCTGGTGCACTACCAGACGGTGCCGCTGAACACGCTGGTGGACAACCCGATCCTGGCCGGCCGCAACGTTCGCCGCGAGGACCTGTCGCCACCCGCCTCGGTCCCGGGCGGTACCGCCCCGGTGCATCTCGACATCGCCGGCGACGTGCCGGACGATCTCGCCATAAGCCCCGCGGTGCTGCAGGAATATCGTAACCTGGTGGTGCAGGAGCAGCGCCTGTTCGGCTCGCACCACTACGACCACTACGACTTCCTCCTGTCGGTGTCCGACCAGCTCGGCGACATCGGCGAGGAGCACCACCGTTCTTCGGAGAACGGCGAAGGCGCCGACGACTTCACCGCCTGGAACAAGAACCTCGCCGACCGCGACCTGCTGCCGCACGAATCCACCCATAGCTGGAACGGCAAGTTCCGCCGTCCTGCCGACCTGTGGCAGCCCAACTTCAACGTGCCCGAGCGCGACACCCTGCTCTGGGTGTATGAGGGCCAGACCGAGTACTGGGGCAAGATCCTGTCCGCGCGCTCCGGGCTGTGGAGCAAGCAGGACGGCCTCGACCAGCTCGCCGACATGGCGGCCTCCTACGACAACGGCGTCGGCCGCTCCTGGCGCAACCTCGAGGACACCACCAACGACCCGACCATCGCCCAGCGCCGGCCGATCCCGTGGCGCGGCTGGCAGCGCTCGGAGGACTACTACGACGAAGGTGCGCTGGTCTGGCTCGACGTCGACACCAAGCTGCGCGAGCTGAGCCACGGCATGAAGTCGCTCAACGACTTCGCGCGCGGCTTCTTCGGAATGGACAACGGCAGCTACATCACCAGCACCTACGTGTTCGACGACGTGGCCAGCGCGCTCAACGCCGTCGCCCCGTTCGACTGGGCCGGCTTCCTCCACGATCGCCTCGACAACTACGGCGAGCACGCGCCACTCGATGGCATCACCCGCGGCGGCTACCAGCTAGTCTATACCGACGCCGAAAGCCCGTACGAGAAGAGCGCAGCCGGCATACGCAAGATGACTGACTTCGCCTACTCGCTGGGCTTGTTCCTGACCCACGGTGGAACGGCGCGGAGCGTGGTCTGGGACAGCCCCGCCTTCAAGGCCGGCATCACCGTCGGCACCACCGTGGTTGCCGTGAACGGCGCCGCCTACGACCCGGACGACCTGTCCCGCGTCATCACCGATGCCAAGGGAACGCAGACGCCGATCGAGCTGCTGTTGAAGGCGGATGACCATTTCCGCACCGTCCGCATCGACTACCATGGCGGCCTGCGCTACCCGCATCTGCAGCGCGCGCCGGGCAGCACCAGCGGCAGTCTGGACGCGATCCTGTCGCCGATCGACCGGTAGAGAAACGCGAACCGCGGTCATGCCTGCCCGGCTTGCCGGGTGGTGCGCGGCCGCGTATCTGCCGCCGCCATAAGGCGGCCTTCGCACGGCCATAGATAGAAACGATTGCCGCTCCTCCTGGCGCGGCTTCATTCGCGCTCCCGATGCCGCTAGGTTCTGGCACGTCCCCGGCACGACCCGGGGTAGATGGCGTGTCGAGCCACGCGGCAGGATATTGGAGCGAACATGGACGGAGATGACGTCGGCAAGTGCCCGATGACGGGCGGCGGTGCCAGCAAGGGCGGCACCGGCACGACCGGCACCAGCAAGACGGGTAACGCCGCCAACAATTCGACCGCCTGGCCGCGGTCGAACCAGGAATGGTGGCCGAACCAGCTCAACCTCAAGATCCTGCACCAGCATTCGGTCGACTCCAACCCGCTCAAGGAGGAGTTCGACTACGCCGAGGCCTTCAAGACGCTGGATCTTGCCGCGGTGAAGCAGGACCTGTTCGCGCTGATGACCACCACCCAGGATTGGTGGCCGGCCGATCACGGCCACTACGGCCCGTTGCTGATACGCATGGCCTGGCACAGCGCCGGCACCTATCGCATCGGTGACGGCCGCGGCGGCGCGGGCTCCGGCACGCAGCGCTTCGCGCCGCTGAACTCCTGGCCCGACAACGCCAACCTTGACAAGGCCCGCCTGCTGCTGTGGCCGGTCAAGCAGAAGTACGGCCGCAAGATCTCCTGGGCCGACCTGATGGTGCTGGCCGGCAACTGTGCCCTGGAGTCGATGGGCCTCAAGACCTTCGGCTTCGCGGGCGGCCGTGCCGACGTGTGGGAGCCCGAGGAGGACATCAATTGGGGACCTGAGGACACCTGGCTCGGCGACAACCGCTACAGCGGCGACCGCGAGCTGTCCGACCACCTGGGCGCGGTGCAGATGGGGCTGATCTACGTCAACCCCGAAGGCCCGAACGGCTCCCCTGATCCCCTCGCCTCGGCACGCGACATACGCGAAACCTTCGCGCGCATGGCGATGAACGACGAGGAAACCGTGGCGCTGATCGCCGGCGGCCACACCTTCGGCAAGAGCCACGGCGCCGCCAGCGCCGAGAAGTACGTGGGCCCGGAGCCAGAAGCCGCCGGCATCGAGCAGATGGGCCTCGGCTGGAAGAACAGCTACGGCACCGGCAACGCCGCCGACACCATCTCCAGCGGCCTCGAGGGCACCTGGACCGCCCAGCCGACCAAGTGGGACAACGGCTACTTCGACAACCTGTTCGCCTTTGAATGGGAGCTCGAGCGCGGCCCCGGCGGCGCCTGGCAGTGGAAGCCCAAGAACAACGAGGCCACCGACCTGGTGCCGGACGCGCACGATCCCACCAAGCGCCACGCGCCGATGATGTACACCACCGACCTCGCGCTGATCACCGATCCCTCCTACCTCGCCATCTCCAGGCGCTTCCACGACGACCTGGACGCGTTTTCCGACGCCTTCGCCCGCGCCTGGTTCAAGCTGACGCATCGCGACATGGGGCCGATCGAGCGCTATCTCGGTCCGGAGGTGCCGTCCGAGGTGCTGCTGTGGCAGGACCCGGTTCCCGCCGTGGACCATCCCCTGGTCGACGAGAACGACGTCGCGGCGCTCAAGGCGAAGCTGCTCGACTCCGGCCTGTCTGTGTCGCAGCTCGTGTCAACCGCCTGGAAGTCCGCCTCGACGTTCCGCGGCACCGACAAGCGCGGCGGCGCCAACGGCGCACGCATCCGCCTGGCCCCGCAGAAGGACTGGGCGGCGAACGAGCCGGCAGAGCTGGCCCGGGTGCTTGAGGTGCTGGAAGGCATCCAGGCCGGGTTCAACGCCGGGCAGTCGGACGGCAGGAAGATCTCGCTTGCCGACCTGATCGTGCTGGGCGGCTGCGCTGCCGTCGAGAAGGCGGCGAAGGACGGCGGCCACGCCATGGAGGTTCCCTTCACTCCCGGCCGCACCGACGCCTCGCAGGAGCAGACCGACGCGCCGTCCTTCCGCGTGCTGGAGCCGCACGCGGACGGCTTCCGCAACTACCTCGGCCACAACCGCGGCAAGCAGGAGGAGGTGAACCTGGTGGACCGGGCGCACCTGCTCACCCTGACCGGGCCGGAGATGACGGTGCTGGTGGGCGGCCTGCGGGTGCTGGGCGCCAACCACGGCAACTCCGACCTCGGCGTATTTACCACACGCAAGGGCACGCTCACCAACGACTTCTTCGTCAACCTGCTCGACATGGGCACGACCTGGAAGGCGGTGTCCGATGCCGATGACCGCTTCGAGGGCCGCGACCGCCGCACTGGCACGCTGAAGTGGACCGGTAGCCGTGTCGACCTGATCTTCGGGTCCAACTCGCTGCTCCGGGCGGTTTCGGAGGTGTTCGGGTGCTCGGACTCCGCCGAAGCGTTCGTGCACGACTTCGTCACCGTATGGACCAAGGTGATGAACCTGGGCCGCTTCGACCTGGCCTGACCTGTCCGGGTTGCCGCCTGGAGACTTCGCAGCGGCAAGGCGGCGTCCCTGGAACGGGACGCCGCCCGGCCTGATCGCGCGGCGGGGCCGACCCGCGCCGACATGGCCGCGCGGGACGTAACGCTCGGCCGCCAGCAGCGACCGGACCTACAGCCCGAACAGGGCCTCGGCGTTGCCGTGCGCGATCCTCTCCTTGTCATCCTTCCCGATCGGGAGCCGCTCGATGAACCCGCGGGCGCCGGTGTTGGTCAGGTAGGGGTAGTCCACCGAGTGGATGATGCGGTCCGCGCCCAGCACCTCGTGGATGAAGGCGAAGTGCGGCAGGGTCAGCATCCCGCTCGGCGTGACGAACACCTGCGACCGGTAGGTGTCGGTGATGCTTCGCGACAGCCCGGTCACCTGGCGCGACATCGCGTCGTCCATGCGCTGCAGGTAGAACGGCACCATCTCGCCCCAGTGCCCGCTGATCACCTGCAGCCCGGGAAACCGGTCAAACGTTCCGGACAGGATCATGCGCACGACGTGGACGCCGGCCTCGGCATGCCAGCCCCAGCCGAACAACGACAGCCGCGCCGTCACCGCCTCCTTGAGCCCGCCATAGTACGGCTGCTGCACCTGCGTCAGCGGCAACCCGGGATGCACGTAGAGCGGCACGCGCAGCGTGTTCAGCATCTCCAGCACCGGCCGATAGCGCTTGTCGTCCAGGAAGGTCCCGCCGGGCCGACCGATGATCAGCGTGCCCTTGAGCCCCAACTCCTTGACCGCCCGCTCCAGCTCCGCGGCCGCCGCCCGCGGGTCCTGCCAGGGAAGTGTCGCAAGCCCGGCGAACCGGCCGGGATGCGCACGCACCGCCGCGGCAAGCCGGTCGTTTGCCGCCCGCGCCAGATCGAGCGCCTCGCCCGCCGGCGCCAGCTGCGTCGGGTTGCTGTACGACAGCACCTGCATGTCGATGTCGTGCGCGTCCATCTCTGCGATCCGCCCGTCGCCCATGTCGAATGCCAGGCCGGTGAAGTCCCGAAACGAACGGATGGCAGGGCGGCCGGTCGAAGATGGCGCTTCCTCCCCGGTGTCCTTGCCGAGCTCCTTCAGGTAGCCGGCTTCCGCCGCCTGCGGCTTCTCGGTCGCCTTTGCCAGGCCAGCATCGAACGCGTGCTCCTCCACAACGATGATCCGCATGAACCCTCTCCGGTTTTCGATCCTGCGCACGCCTGCCAGACATAAGCCGCACGAGGCAGACCGCACGACCCAAACTGCGCGACGCGGAAACGCCCTGCCTGCTACCCCGTTATGCCGCCATGAGCATCGGCAACCTCAAGCTGACCCACGGCACCGAACAGGTGCAGCGCCGCACGCCCCTGGTGAGCCTGCTTCTCGCCTACGCCGCCATGATCCCGACGGTTGCGGCCGCCGGCACAGTCCTGCTGGCGCCGCGGCCGTGGCGGGCATCGGCATCCCGCCTCGGCAGCCTCTGGGCCGGCGCCGTGCTGTGCTTCCTGGCCGGGGTGCGGCGCGGACTGAGCTTCCGGCAGCCCGGCGGGTCGACCGTGTCGGAAATCGGCACCATGGCCACGCTGTTCAGCCTCGGTGCCGCGAGCGTTCTGCTTCCGCGCGGCAGACCGCCGGTGTTGGCGCTCATCGGCGGCTTCGTCCTGCTGGGCGTCGGCGACACCCGTGCCGCACGACGCGAGGAGGCACCCCGCTACTTCGCGAGGCTGCGCCCGGTCCAGGTCCTTGTGCCGCTCGCCAGCCTGTCGATCCTGCTCTGGGCCGGAACGCAGGCTGATCCCGACCCGCACTAGTCTTTGTGATGGGAGCGGCTGGATCCGTTGCCAGGAGCCGACGTTGCACGCCCGACCAACAGGAGTGTCATATGAGTGGCTCGAATGCGGCAATGGACGTCTACCTGACCGGCCTCCGCAACCAGCATGCCGTCGAAACGCAGGCGA
>CAXTCK010000127.1:0-10176 GCA_964242425.1 uncultured Acetobacteraceae bacterium
GGACCTCACGCCCAGCCAGGCGAAAACGACGGTCGGCGTAGTCGGCGAGACGCATCTGCTGGTCTTCATCCTCAAGGCCGGTGTTGCGCGTCGGACCCGGTTCTGCCGCCGACCGGAGCAGGGGCTTCCACACCCTATAGCATCCCGGACCGACTTGCCTATCGCACGGAGGTGACAGGCCGCGGCGCCTGTTCCGCCCGGGTGCGCCGCATCGCCGCGCGTCGCAACGGCGGCGGCAGGAGGGCGGCGGCCCAGCCGACCACGACGAACTGCCACGGCAGCACCAGGTGGGCCCGGTTGCGCGCGATCGCGGCGGCGATCCGCGCCGCCGCCGCGTCGGGCTGCAGCAGGAACGGCTTGGGCGCCCGCAGCCGACGGCTCATCGGCGTGTCGACGAAGCCGGGAGAAAGAAGGGTGACCCCGACGCCCCGGTCCTGCAGTCCGAGCCGCAAGGAGGTGGCGAAGCGGGACAACCCCGCCTTGGACCCGGCATAAGCGGCGGCGTAGGGCAGGTCGTGGAAGGCGGCGACCGAGCCCAGCAGCGCGATCTGGCCACGGCCGCGCTCTGCCATGCGCTCGCCGAGCGCCGTGGCCAGGACAGCGGGTGCTGCGAAGTTGACCAGGGCCAGTTCCAGCACCAGTTCCGGCCGCTCCGTGGCGGCGTCCGGCGGCCGCATGTCGCCGAGGCCCGCAGCCAGGATCGCCAGCGCCACCGGGTGCTGCGCGTCGTCGGCGCGCACGGCGTCCAGGGTGGCGACAACGTCGCACAGGTCGAGCGTGCGCAGCCGAACCGCGGCGCCGGCGGCCCGGCAGCGCGTCGCCACCGCGTCGAGCCGCGCGGTGTCGCGTCCCCACAGGATCAGCGTCCGGCCCGGGGCTGCGTAGTGCACGGCCAGGGCGGCGCCCAGGCCGCTGGAAGCGCCGGTGACCAGGACACAGGCTGGCCCGATCATGGCCCGATCACCGTCCGGCGGTTCCATCGGTCCGGCTGCCGCGCGTGCTGGTCTGGGCGCATGTGTTTCCCTGGATGGGTGGTCGGCCTTATCTGTGCCGGCCCTAGGTCGCCACCACAACGAGGATCCATCCGGCATGGCCAGTTCCGCTCCCCACCGGGTTCAGCCTGCAACCCAGGCCGTGCGGCCTGACGCAGCGGGGCTTGCGATCGTGCCGGTCGAGACGAAGCGGCAGATGCGGGTGTTCCTGCAGCTGCCGCGACGGCTTTACGCCGGGATGCCTGGCTTCGTGCCGCCGCTGGACCTGGAACGGCGCGGGATGTTCCACCCGAAGGCGGCGCCGTTCTTCGCGCAAGGGCGGGCCCGCTACTTCCTGGCCCGACGCGACGGACGGGTGGTCGGGCGCATCTCGGCGCAGGTCGATCCGGTGACGATGGCGCAGTGGGGCGGCCGGATCGGCCTGTTCGGCGCCCTGGACGCGGCTAACGACCCGGACGCCGTGTCCGCCCTGCTGCAGCAGGCGGTTGCCTGGCTCAAGGCGGAAGGCATGGAACGGGCGCGCGGCCCCTACGCCCTCGCACCCAACGGCGAGGCCGGGTTGCTGGTGCAGGGCGAGCGGGAGCGCACCATGCTGATGTCGCCCTGGCATCCGGCCTACCTGGGCCCCCTGGTGGAGCGGGCCGGCTGGAGCAAGGTCAAGGACCTGCTGGCGTACGAGCTGGCGATCGGTCCGGAAGCGGAGGCGGCGCTGCCCGTGGGCCGGAGCCGGCTGCTGGAGTCCGAGGCCGCGCGCGGCATCACCGTGCGCCGGCTGGACAAGAAGCAGCTTCCCCGCGACGCCGCGATCATGGGGCAGCTCTACAACGACGCCTGGGCCGAGAACTGGGGTTTCGTGCCGATCACCGAGCCGGACGTGGCGGCGATGGTGAAGGAGCTCAAGCCGATGATACGGCCCGAGCACCTGGTGCTGGTGGAGCGGAACGGAGTGCCGGTCGGCTTCGCGCTGGTGCTGCCCAACATCTATGACATCGTGGGCGACCTGGGCGGGGCGCCAAGCCCGCTCGGCTGGATCAGGCTGGTGACGCGGCTGCTGCGCAACCGGTTCACCTCGGGGCGGGTGATCCTGCTCGGCGTCGCCGCCTCGCTGCGCGGCACCACGCTGGGGGCGATGATGCCGTCGCTGATCATCGCCGAGCTGATGAAGCGGGGGCGGGAGATGCCGTTCCGCACCGTGGAGCTCGGCTGGATCCTGGAGGACAACATGCGCATGCGCCGCCTGATCGAACGGTTGTCGCCGAAGCCGAACAAGGTGTTCCGGCTCTACGAGCGGGTGCTCTGACGGGGAACGACCGGCCAGGCATGTCGACGCCGGTTACGGTTATCCCGCCGGCTGGTTGCGCATGTCTCTGGCCAGGCGGCCAGGGCTGGGGCTGCAGCCGTTCGGCGCACGCCGGGAAGAGCGCCGACCGTCCGGCAGGGGATCGGACCGCCGGTCGCCGGCGCATGACCATGCCGGACATCGATCGGCCGGATCAGCGGTCCGGAACTCAGTCCTCGACCGCGCCATGGCCATCCGCGTGGCCGAGGCGCCAATAGCCGGCGGCCTTGATGTCGGTGCGTGGGATGCCGCGCTCAAGCAGAACGGCGCGGAGACGGCGTACGGTGTCGATCTCGCCGGCGAGCCAGGCGTGAAGGTCTTGCGCCGGCAGGCGGACCCGTTCCAGCGCCTCCTCCAGCAGGCGGGTGGTGCCGGGCCTGGCGCGATCGCGGTGCAGCCAGACGATCTCGGCGTTGGCGGCGGTGGGAAGGTGGCGCTCCTCGGCGGCATCGGCGACCTCGATCAGTGCCAGGGCCCTGGCGCCTGGCTGCATTTCCTCCAGGCGGCGGGCGATGGCGGGCAGGGCCGTCTCGTCGCCTGCGAGCAGAAACGCAGCGTAGTCTTCCGGGACCAGCAGGGAGCCGCGCGGGCCGGCGACCCCAAGCCATTGGCCGGGCGCCGCTTGGGCAGCCCAGGAGGCGGCGGGGCCGTCGCCGTGCAGCACGAACTCGAGGGTGAGCTCGCCGGCGGCAGGATCGAAGCGGCGCGGGGTGTAGTCGCGCACCGGACCGTCATCCGGAAACACCGGACGGGTGTCGCCGGGCGGGGGGAAGAACAGCTTCACGTGATCGTCGGCGGCGGCGGAAGCGAAGCCGTCCAGCGCGTCGCCACCGAGCACGATCCGTCGCATGCGCGGCGTGAGCTGCTCGACCCGGCGCACCTGCAGCAGGCGTCGGCGGATCTCGTGGCGGACCCGCAGCGGGGCGCGGGCAAGGGCGTTCATGGGCGGCCCTTCAGGATCTCGTCGGTGGCCCGGGCCAGGATGGCGGCGATGCGCCGGTTCTCGTCCGGGCCGGCACCGCGGGCACGCATCAAGGCGGCCTTGAGCGCATGCCGGGCGTCGTGCATGGCGTCGGCAGCGTCCGGGTCGCGGTCGCCCAGGCCGGCATAGGCGTCCCGGACGCCTTCCATGCGCGTGCCGATGCGCGACAACATGTCGAGCATGGCGTCGGCGCGGGCGCGGTGGGTGGCAAGCTCGGCGCGGCCGGTCTCGGTCAGGGCGTAGAGCTTGCGCGTGCCGTCCAGGGTGACGGAAGCGTGGCCGATCTCGTCGAGAAAGGTCAGGGCCGGGTACACCATGCCGGGGCTGGGGGCGTAGAAGCCGCCGGAGCGCTGTTCCAGGATGCGTATCAGCTCGTAGCCATGCGCGGGGCGTTCGGCGAGCAGGGCCAGGAGCAGGAGCTGGAGATCGCCGGAACCGAGCTTGCGGGCGCCCGGCATGCCGTCGTCGCCCATGAAGCCGCCACGGCCGCCACGGCCGAAGCCGCGGCCACCTCCAGGGCTGCCACGATGGTGGCCGATGGCATGGATGACGCGGTGGAAATGGAAATTGCTATCTTTGAACATATCTTACGATAACAAGGATCGGATAGGCGCGCCATTGGAATCGTCGACAGGGCAGCGATTTCCTCGAAAAACGTGACGGTCCGGCTTCGCCGGCAGGCGGCCGGGGGGTGCATCGGCCGGGCGCTCCCGGCTAGCCTGGGGATGCTGCCAGGAAAGGAATGACCGCGCTTGGCCGGACGCCTCGTCGACATCTCGCAAACGCTCAGGGTCGGGCTGCCCGGCTGGCCCGGCGACGTTCCGTTCGTGTCCGGGCCGACCTGGAGCCACGGGCCGGACTGTCCGGTGGCGGTGTCGCGATACGGGGCATCCACGCATGCCGGCACCCATGCCGACGCGCCGCTGCACTACGACCCGGACGGGGCGGCGATCGACGCGGTGGGGCTCGACGCCTTTGTCGGGCCGGCGCGCGTGCTCGACCTGCGCGGTCGCGGGCAGGTGATCACGCCGGACATGGTCGCTGCCGCGTCGGGCGGGCCGCAACGGGTGCTGTTCCGCACCTATCACCGCTTTCCGCACGATAACTGGAGCGACGGGTTCGCGACCCTGGAAGCGGACGCGATGCGTGTGCTCGCGGCGCAAGGCGTGGTGCTGGTCGGGATCGACTCGCCGTCGATCGATCCCCAGGAGGCGAAGGTGCTCCGGGCGCATGAGGCGGCTCGGATCGCTGGCATGCGCCTGCTGGAAGGTCTGGTGCTCGACGACGTGGAGGCGGGGGACTACGAGCTGATCGCGTTGCCGATCCGGCTCGGCGGGCTTGACGCGGCGCCAGTGCGCGCCGTGCTGCGGTCGTTGTTATGAGCGGGGTCATGAAGGGGGTCATGAGCGGGCGGCTGTCGCGCGACGACGTGCTGGCCATGGATGCGCGCGATCCGCTGCGACACGTCCGGTCGCGGTTCGTCCTGCCGCAACAGGGGGTCTACCTCGACGGCAACTCGCTCGGCGCGCTGCCGCGGGACACCCCGGCCGCGGTGGCGGCGCTGGTGGAACAACAATGGGGATGCGACCTGATCTCGAGCTGGAACCGGCACGACTGGATCGGCATGCCGGCGCGGCTGGGCGCGTTGATCGCGCCGCTGGTGGGCGCGCGGGCGGACGAGGTGATCGCGTGCGACACCACCTCGGTCAACCTGTTCAAGCTGATCGCGAGCGCGCTGGAAGCGAGGCCGGGCAGGACAACGATCCTGTCCGAGGCCGGCAACTTCCCGACCAATCTTTACATGGCACAGGGCGTCGCGCGGATGCGCGGAAACGTCGTGCTGCGACTGGTCGACGCGGACGGAATCATTCCCGCGATCGACGACGGCACCGCCGTGGTCGTGCTCACCCACGTGCACTACAAGAGTGGCCGCAAGCTCGACATGGAGGCGATCACACGGGCAGCGCACGGCAACGGCGCCCTGGTGCTGTGGGACCTCAGCCACAGCGCGGGCGCAGTGGAGGTGGCGCTGGACCGATGGAATGTCGATCTGGCTGTCGGCTGCGGCTACAAGTACCTCAACGGCGGTCCCGGGGCACCGGCGTTCCTGTTCGTGGCGCAACGGCTGCAGCACGCGCTGCATTCGCCGTTGTCCGGCTGGATGGGACACGCGTCGCCATTCGCGTTCGACGACGAGTACAGGCCCGGCGACGGCCTTTCGCGATTCCTGTGCGGCACGCCCTCGGTGATCGGCATGGCGGCGCTCCGATGCGGGCTGGCGCAGTTCGACGGCGTCGACCGGGACGCGATGTTCGCGAAGTCGCGTGCGCTGGGCCGCATCTTCATCCGGCTGATGGCGCAGGAATGCGGCAGCTTCGGCTTGGCACTCGCGTCGCCCGCCGATGACGGGATGCGCGGCAGCCACGTCAGCCACGCTCATGCGGAAGCCCATGCGATCTGCCAGGCGTTGATTGCCCGCGGCGTGGTCGGCGACTTCCGCGCGCCCGACCTGCTTCGGATGGGATTCTCGCCCCTCTACACGTCCTATGCGGACGTGTTCGACGCGGTGGCGGAAATCCGCGCGGTGATGGCGGGAGGCGCGTGGGACCGCGCGGAGCACCGGGTGCACGCGCGGGTGACGTGAGGAAGCAGGCCGCGGGTTGCCGCGACGCCGTGCCGGATGCCAAACGCCCGAGCGGGACACGCCCGTTCGTCATGCGGCGGACGATGCTCGAGCAGGATCAGCTTGTGGGTGCCGTTCTCTTGAACAAAACAAGGCAGCTGGTTGCGGCGCATGCCTGCACCAGCATCTCTCGTGTTATCAATATTACGTTATTCAGCGCTGTAGAGAATTGCCTGGCGCCGCACGGCGGGAGCAACCATTTGTCGGAGTAAAGCAACATCGGAGGAAACGTCGTGTTTTCATCGAAACATCGTTCCGCCTTGCTGTCGGCCGTGGCGTGCATCGGATTGCTGGCCGCGACCGGAACGGCGATGGCGAACAACGCGGGCATGCCGACCCTTCCGCTGGCGCTCACGAACAACTCCGGATCGGGTGCCGACCTGTGGATCACCGTTCTCGGGTTGTCGAACAACACCTGGTACAGCGTCACCGACGCGAACGGCGACGTGCAGGCGGCACCGCACGTGACGGGGCAGTCGCAGGCCTATTCGTTCGACGTCGGATCGGCGCAGCACGTGTCGCTGCAGATGCCGCAGCTGATCGGCGCCAGGATCTACGTGTCGATCGGGGCGCCGCTCACGCTTGATGCCGGAAACGGCGTGCCGGGAAGTCCGGCAGGCTGGGTTCCCAGCGATCCGAACTACGCGACCGCTTTCGATTGGATCGAGTACACCTGGACGCCGGGCAGCGGGAGCGGTGCGCTCGGCGGCAACACCACGCAGGTGGACATGTTCGGACTGGCGCTGACGATGAGCCTGAGCGGCAACGAGGGGACGCTGACCAGCGGGTTCGACACCTCGCCCGGCAACTCGGCCAGGAGCACGATCCTGTCGCAGATGAGCAACGCCGGGTCGCCCTGGAGCGCGCTGGTGGTGCGCGACGCGAACGGGACGCCGCTGCGGGCGATCTCGCCCTATCATGGCATCGAGAACGGCGTGTTCCCCGGCAACGAATACCAGGGATATCTCGACGCGGCATTCTCGGCGTTCCCGAACGGCGGGCTGTCGACCACGTCGGACGGGGGAACATTCACGGGCTACACCGCCGGCAGCGCCATGGTGTTCACGAACACGCAGAACGGGGAAAGCTTCCAGGTGCCGGAGCCGTCCACCTACACGCTGCTGACGGGAGGGATCGCGGCGGGTCCGGTGCCGGCCGATCCGACGCTGCAGGCGCAGGCGGCGCAGATCGGCGCGCAGCTTCAGGCGAGCCTGCTTCGGACCACGCTGCTCGCCGATGACGGGGCGATGCTCGCCTGCGACACCGGGCATTTCTACCAGGCGGCGCCGGTGGACGAGTATTCGCTGATCCTGCACCGGAACGCGCTCAACCAGCACACGTACGGGTTCGGCTTCGACGACGAGTGCGGGCAGAGCAGCTACGTGGCGGTGACCAACCCGACGACGATGACCTTGACCGTCGGGCCGCTGCAGTAGGAGCCGCCGGTCTCCAGGCGGCGCGGGTGGCCGGGATCGCCGGCGGGCCGCGCCACCGCCTGCGCCGGCCCCGCGACGCCTTGCCGCGGCAAGGCGTCGGTCGCCGACGCAGCAGGCGTCGTCCGGACGGCGCCCGGCTCAATGCACCGCGACGGGGCCCGGCAGGTCGTCGGGCTCGGCGATGCTGTCGAGGTCGGGTCGGGACAGGCCGCTGCGTACGCCCCAGAAGCAGAACAGCAGGGATGCCACGGCGACCACCAGCATGTCCCAGCCGAACGGCAGCCAGCCCAGGCCGCCGAACTCGTGGCTGCCGATGCGAGACAGCACCGCCATCACCACGAGGTAGCAGACCAGCCACACGGACGCGCGCAACTCGTCGCGCAGGGCTGCGGCGGTGGCGTGGCGGCGATACCAGACATAGATCGGCAGCGACACCACCAGCAGCAGGATGATCTCGGCGGTGAGCGGCCAGCGCGCCCAGAACAGCAGCTCGGAGGCGGTGACAAAGGCGAGCGGAGCTAGCACGCCGATCGCCGGCACCCGGACCGGGCGGCGCTGGTCGGGAGCGGTGCGGCGCAGGGTCAGCGCCGAGATCGGCAGCATCAGGTAGGAGATCACGGTCGCGACCGAGATCACGGCGGCGAGCGAGCCCCAGCCGCGGAAGAAGTACAGGAACACGAAGGCGACGGCGAGGTTGAACCACAGCGCCGGACGCGGCGCGCCATGCACGGGGTCGACCCGGCCCAGCACCGCAGGCGCGGTGCCGTTGCGCTGCGCGCCCACCACCATGCGGGCGGTGCTGGCCATGTAGGCGGTGCCGGTGCCGGACGGGGACAGGAAGGCGTCGAAATACAGCAGGATCGCCAGCCAGTTCAGGTTGAAGGCGAGGGCGAGCTGGGCGAACGGGGACGAGAAGGTGATGTGCGCCCAGCCGCCGGCGGAGCGCAGGTGGGCGGGATCGATCGCGCCGAGATAGGCGACCTGGAGCAGCAGGTAGATCACGGCGGCGATGGCCACCGACCCCAGAACGGCAAACGGAATGTTGCGGTCTGGGTTACGCGTCTCGCCAGCCAGGTTGAGCGCGGTCTGGAAGCCGTTGAAGGCGAAGATGATGCCCGAGGTGGCGACCGCGGTCAGCACGCCGGCGCCGCCGAAGGGCAGGAAACCGCCGCCGCCCGGGGTGGCGCCGGACACGTTGCCGCCATGCCAGGAGCTGGCGATCAGGGCGATGCCGGTCAGCGCCGGGACCACGAGCTTGAACACGGTGATCAGCGTGTTGAAGCGGGTGAACAGCGTCACGCTCCAGAAGTTGAGCAGGAAGTACAGCACCACCAGCAGGCCGGCGAGCACCAGCGCGAACGGGGTCAGCTGCTCGTTGACGTACAGGCCGTGTGCCCAGGCATAGGGCCAGGAGCTCATGTACTGGATCGAGGCCTCGGCCTCGACCGAGATCGAGCTGGCGATGGCGATCCAGTTGGCCCAGGCGGCGAGAAAGCCGACCAGCGGCCCGTGGGTGGCGTGGGAGAAGCGCACCATGCCGCCGGGCACCGGGAACATGCCGCCGAGCTCGGACGCGAGCCAGCCGATCACCAGCACCACCGCGGCACCGATCAGCCAGGCCAGGATGGCGCCGGGGCCGGCGATGGAGGCGGCGCGGGCGGCGCCGAACAGCCAGCCGGAGCCGATGATGGAACCGATGCCGGTGAACAGCAGCGCCCAGCCGCCGATCTCGCGCTTGAGCGGTCCGGTTTGGGGGGGAAGCGACATGGACGCGGATACTCCCTGAACTGTCCGACGCCGGTCGCCGCTAAAAGGCCACCGCGACCGGCGCGCCGCTTCCACTGCCGGGAGGCTGGCGCGCATGGCAGGTATGCCAAGACAGGAGGCTTGTGGCTACTCCGGCGCCCGGAGCAGTCCGTATCGCCCGTGTCCGGGCGCGCGACGCTTCCGCACGGCCATGTCGGACAGCCAGCCGCATCCGCCTGTGATGGCGGATCGGGCTGATACCGGCAGTGCCGGGAGGTGCCCGGCTGCTTCGCCGGCCAGGTTCCGTGCGTGGCAGCCGAGGCGGCGGAAGGCCGGTGCGGGCGTCAGTCCTTCTGGCGGCGGCTCGGCATCTCCCCCGCGGCGACCAGGGCGCAGGCGATCGCCACCGTGCGGCGGGCCTGGTGGCGGATGGTGTCGAAATCCTCCTCCCGCGGCGGCCGGTTCTCGCTGCCGACGATCGCGGAAGCCCCGTAGGGCGACCCGGCTTCCAGCATGGCCTCGTCGGTATAGCCGGTGGGCACGATCACCATGCCCAGGTGCGCCATGGGCGCGTAGAGCGACAAGGTGACCACCTCGGTTCCGCCATGCGGCCAGGACGCGGTGGCGAACGCGCCGCCGACCTTGCCGGCAAGCGCGCCACGCTTCCATTGCGGGCCGAGCTGATCGAGGAAGTTCTTCAGCTCCGTCGCCATGGCACCGAAGTAGCACGGCGTGCCGAACAGGATCGCGTCGGCCCATTCGGCGTCGTCGTGGGTGGGCGCCTCGTAGAGCGCGTTCTGCCGCGCGGCACTTTCGGTCCACCCCTTCACCTTGGCCATGGAGCTTTCGTCCGCGACCTCGCGCGGGCGGCGGACGCGCACCTCGGCGCCGCCCTCCCGGGCCGCCTCAGCGGCGGCGGCGGCGAGCGCTTCCACCGATCCGGAGCGGGAATAATAAACGATCAGCAGGCGGGTCGGATCGGCGGCGGGATCGGGCAA
>CAXTCK010000128.1:0-1517 GCA_964242425.1 uncultured Acetobacteraceae bacterium
GCAGCGGGGCGGCGCGAAGCGCCTGCAGCGCCGGAAGGGCCGGGCCGGCGGACAGGAGGAGGTCGGTGAGCACGCGGGCGAGCGGGCCGCCGTGGCGGGACACCGCGGCGGCGTCCTTGCGGTCCAGCGCGCGCAGCAGGGCGGGACGGTCGGCCTCGGGCACGCCGCCCTCGGCGATCAGGGCCGGAGCCAGCGGCGGCATGGTGAGGTCGAAGCTGATGCGCTGGAGGCCGAGGACAGCCAGGGCTTCCGCGCCGATGGCGACGATCTCGGCGTCGGCCTCGGGGCTGTCGGGGCCGATCAGCTCGATGCCGGCCTGGCTGACCTGGCGGTCGTTGCTCAGCGCGCCGCCATGCAGCTGCACGCAGGCGCCGGCGTAGGACAGGCGAAGCGGGCGCGGAGCGTTCACCAGGCGGGTGGCGGCGATGCGCGCCACCTGCGGCGTCATGTCCGGTCGCAGGCCCATCATGCGGTGGGTGTCGGGGTCCATCAGGCGGAAGGTCTGCTCCGCCACCGCGGCGCCGGAGCCGGACAGCAGGCTGTCCTCGAACTCCAGCAACGGCGGCTTCACGCGCTCGTAGCCGTGGGCGGAAAACACGTCCATCAGCGCCTCGACGCCGATCGCCTCGGCTTCCGCGTCCGGCGGCAGCAGGTCGCGCAGGCCCGCCGGCAGCAGCGCCGGGCTGGGGGCGGAGGTGTCGTCGTTCATGCGGGGGTCATATCACCCGCGGTGGCCGGCTTGAAGCGTGGCCGGATGGATTGGAAGTGCCTGCCGCGGCTGAGGCCCGGCGAGCGCGGTTGTTACCTATGCGGGAGAAGGCGTGCCGCGCCGGGGTGGTTCGAGGTGGTCGGCAGAGGAGTGGTTGTCGGGCGGCAGCAGAAAAGGTTGCGGGGAGGTCGGTACGGGCGGCGGGACGAACCGAAGAATGTTGCCATAGTGTCATGATCCGGTGTCATGAACCGCTTCGGAGCGATCCGGCTGTCGTGGCGGGGGCGCTGGCGGGATGTTCAGGATGCGTCGAGGCGGGTTGCCATCCTGGTGGCGACGTGTCGGCGTGACGCCTGGCAACGACACCCCGTGACGTCCACAGTTTCGGCATGGTCGGGAGGCCGGTTCGGGTAGATCAACCCCTGTCCCAAGGCGACCTACAGGTTCGGCAGGTATTTCAGGACGGTGGCGACCGCCTGAGTACCTCGGCCACCACGTCCAGGAGCGCGATGATCTGCCTGGCCGCAAGCCTTCGCGGCCTGCCCGTGCGGACACTTTTGGAGGCGCAGAGCGTGCTGGAAGAGCCCTGCGGCCGCGTAGGGCGCAGGGCTGCTAAGGAAGCCGCAGAAACAGCGGGGCAGTTCGAGCAACATGGTCACAGCCGAGGTGGAAGCCTGCTTTGCGCCTCGACCCGGCCTTCAAGCAGGTCGCGACCGGCGCTTCGAAACGGACATGGCAAGGCCATCTGGCTCGACAACACGGGTGGCCGGCGGAACGGCAGCTTCCAAAGCAATCCTTGCGGAAGTGG
>CAXTCK010000128.1:1617-10168 GCA_964242425.1 uncultured Acetobacteraceae bacterium
CGATCCTTTGCAAGGGATGAGCCTTGGCCAGTGCGGCATGAGTTTCCTGCGCGTGCATCGGCGTATCGACGACACCCGGCGACACGGCGTTCACGCGGATGCCGCGGCCGGCATACGCGATCGCCAGGCTGCGCGTGGCCGCGTTCAACCCGCCCTTGGTGAGCGATGCCAAGACCGGAGGGAACTTCGAGTTCGCCTGCTCGGCGAGCGTCGTCATCTGCACGATGTGGCCGCTCCCCTGCCGTTCCGTTGCGGCGATGACATGCTGAGTGACAGGGAAGAAGCCGTCCAGGTTCGTGCACAACATCGCACGGTGGTGCTCCTGCGTGTACGCAGCGAATGCCCCGCCGATGAAGATGCCGACGTTGTTGACCAGCGTAGTGACGCGGCCGAATCGGGACAGGGCCTTTCCAACGATGCCGGCCGTCTCCAGCCATTCAAGCACGAGGGACAGGCTGCCGCGATGCGTGCAGGTGGCGGGAAGTGGACCTTGCCGCGAAAGCCTGCTTAGCCAGTCGTCCTGATCACGGGATGGGGGTTGACGTGTCGCAGAAGGTGATCGGCCTTATCGGCGGGATGAGCTGGGAGAGTTCGGCCGAGTACTACCGGATCATCAACCAGATGGTCCGAGCTCGCCTGGGCGGCCTGCGCTCGGCCCGCTGCCTCATGTGGTCGTTCGACTTCGGGGAGATCGAGGCGCTGCAGCATGCTGGACGCTGGGACGACGCTGCTGCGGAGATGATCGCGGCGGCACAGCGGCTGGAACGCGGCGGCGCGGATTTCGTAGTGATCTGCACCAACACGATGCACCGCATGGCGGATCAGGTTCAGGCGGCGATCGGGCTGCCGTTGCTGCACATCGCCGACCCGACCGCGAAGCGGATCAAGGACGCCGGGCTGGGAAAGGTCGGCCTGCTCGGGACCGCCTTCACCATGGAGCAGGATTTCTACAAGGGGCGGCTCGCCGACCGGCATGGGCTGGA
Organism: uncultured Acetobacteraceae bacterium; assembly: GCA_964242425.1. Classification (GTDB taxonomy): domain Bacteria; phylum Pseudomonadota; class Alphaproteobacteria; order Acetobacterales; family Acetobacteraceae; genus Lichenicola. The sequence continues at coordinate 2,601 of CAXTCK010000128.1, forward strand.
AGTGATCGTGCCGGACGACGTCGACCGCGCCCTGATACACCGGGTGATCTACGAGGAGCTGGTCCAGGGCCGGGCCGAGCCGTCCTCGCGCCAGGCCTATCGCGAGGTGATCGCGCGGCTGGTGGATCGCGGGGCGGAAGCCGTGATCCTGGGCTGCACGGAGATCATGCTGCTGGTGGGCCCCGGGGACAGCACGGTGCCGCTGTTCGACACCACAGCTCTTCACGCCGAGGCGGCGGTCGATCTGGCCGTCGCGGGAGCTCGATGAAGCCGGGCCTCGAAAAGATGCGGCCGGGCTCACGATGGTTGCCAGACGCTTCAGGCCGAAGCCCGAGGGTAGCCGTGCCGGCCCGGCACGCAGGCCGCGCAGCCCGGGATGGCTCACCGGCACAACCGTTCGGGCAGCCGCTTCTTCCGGATCCCGCTCCAGGGCCAGGCTTCCGCTCCTGGCCGTCGCTTCTGGCCGTTGCTGGACAGCCATACGCCTTCCTGGCCGTCAGCCGGCCTGGTTGACGCCTTCGCAGCGGATACGACAAGCCTTGCGCTGCTTCGCGCGAGGCGCCTGGAACGAGCGGGACAGGCTGCCGGCGCAGGAGTGGCGCCTGTCCCGTGGGCGCGTCAGGCCGCCCTGGGCAGTCTTTCCGCTTCCATCGCCGCCTGGACGGCGGGGCGATCGAGGACGCGCTGGCTGAAATCGCCGAGCCGCGGCCAACGGGCGAGATCCATGCCGAGGCGCGGCGCCCAGCTCAGCACGACGAAGAGATAGGCGTCGGCGACGCTGAAATCCGGGCCGGTGAGGTAGCGGCGTCCGTCGGCAAGCAGCCGTTCCACCACGTCGAGCTTGCGGCCAAGTGTTGCCGTCGCCGCCTCGCGCGCCTCGGGCGCGAGTGCGGGGTTGAACAACGGGCCGAACGCCTTGTGCAACTCCGCCGAGATGAAGTTCAGGTGGCCGTTGAGCCGCGCGCGCTCGACCGTGCCGGCGACAGGCGCCAGCGCGCCGGGGGCGTGCCTGTCCGCCAGGTATTGGACGATGGCTGCGCCCTCGGTCAGGACCTCGCCGTCCTCGAGCTGAAGCGCCGGAACATAGCCTTTCGGGTTGATGACGGTGAAATCCTCGCCGGATGCGGTCGTCCTGGTCCTGAGGTCGACGGCTTCGAGCGTGAAGGAGAGCCCAAGCTCGCGCAGCACGATGTGCGGGGAGAGCGAGCAGGCGCCGGGGGCGTAGAACAGCTTCACGGGATGTCTCCGGTTGTGAACTGCCCCCAGAGGTAGGCCGGGACGTTACCCAGGGAAACCGGGTAACTCGCGGTGACCTTCATTTCGTGGTATCGGATGGGAAACCAGGTTGCAGCCTCGTGCGCAGGTGAGTGTCATGGCCTTGAAGCTCAGGAAAAAGGTTCCGCCGCCGCCGGGCTGTCCCATGTCGGCCTGCATGAGCCTGCTCGGCGGCGTGTGGACGACGGACATCATCTGGAACCTGAGCGAGGGGCAGCGGCGCTTTTCCGAGTTGCGTCGCGCGATGCCGGTGATCTCGGCCAAGGTGCTCAGCGCGCGGCTGAAGGATCTTGAAGGGCGCGGCGTGCTGTCCCGTGCGGTGCTGGCGACGACCCCGCCGAGCGTGGAATACGCCCTGACGGAGCTCGGCAGGGAGCTCATCCCGGCCATCCGGGCCATCGTCGAGGTCGGCTTGAAGCTGCACGTCCGGACGAGATCGGATGCGGCAGGCGCGGCGGGCTCGCCGGGACGGGTGGCCGCCTAGGTCGACGTCGGCTGGGACAGGATGTCGGCGGCGATGGGTCGCCTGCTTCAGGGCGGACGGGCGGTTGTCGGCGATCCCGGACAGTGCCGGCGTGCCGGCGGTGGATGGCTGTCGTTGCCGCCGCCATCTGGTAGCGGATCTTCGACTGCGTCAGGCCGCCTGATAGGTTTGCGCCACCGAGCCTCCCGGGAAGGCCCTGGAGCTCATCAGCCTGAGAGGCATCGGCGCGGCGATGTCGGAGAACAGCGGCAAGCCTTTGCCCAGCGCCACGGGGTGCACCAGCAGGAGGAACTCGTCGACCAGCCCATGGGCGACGAGACTGCGGGCGAAGCCGGCGCCGCCGTGGGCCATGATCGGCCCGCCTTCCTGGGCCTTCAGCCTGGCGATCTCCTCCGCCAGCTCGCCGCTCGCCACGAAGGCCTCCGCCCAGCTTCCTGCGCCGGGCTGAGGCTCCGCAAGCTGTCCTGTTTCCGCGTGGCCGCGCACCGCGCCGGGTGTTGCGGCGTCGACGTTCCCCGGGATCACGGGCGAGTGTCGCGAGAAGACGGCCTTGGGGATCTGGTTCATCGGCGGCGCGAACATGTCGGTCGACGTGGGCCAGTAGGCAGCCATGTCGCGGAAGGTGCGGCTGCCCATGACGTGCAGGCCGGCGGTCCACAGGGCTTCCACCGACCAGGCCTTCGCCTCGTGATCGCGGCCGAACATCCAGTTGTTCCGGCCGTCCGGGCTACCGATGAAGCCGTCGATCGACATGGACATCTTCAGGATCAGGCGTCTCACGGCTTCCTCCTGTGGCGGTCCCTGTTCGAGGACGGACCGGATGGCGCATGTTCCCGTCGCCGGAACCGTAAACACGATCGGCGCGCCGGTCGATGTCGTCGTTGCCGCCCGGAGACCCGGGCTTGCGAACACGGTCACTGCCGTTGCTTCATGCGTGTTCCAGCATGGGCGTCATGAAGGACGAGCCGATCCACGCAGGCGTGGACCGATGCCAGGAACTCGGCATCCGGCCTGTCCGGATCGAGCAGGCAGGGTGAACCTTTGCCGCTTCCGTCCCGGGACAGCGGCCGAGACGAGCAAGGTGTCCGAAACGGGACGGTGGTCGGGAAGCGCGGACGTGTCTGCGATGGATGCCGCCTACAGCGGGCTTTCCTGCACGGTTTGGTGGATGGTCCTGACGGTTGGCTGAAAACCAGGGCTGCGCGCCGAGGAGATGTATACCTGCACCGCCACGCGCCACGGGTCTGGCGGCGGTTCGACGGACGGTGTCGCCTTCCCGCGATGAGCCGGGTCGGCCCGAGGATCGAGGGCGGCACGTCGTCCGAGATGCTGAGGGTCGGCCGTCCAACCCTTCCTGCAGGACGAAGGTCATGGCGGCGGCGCGAGGCGCCGGGATCCCGCCGACCCTGCATGCACGCGGTGAACCCGTGTTCCCTGCTTGGGGCGTGACAAGGAAGCCCGCTCAGGATCGATGAACGTGCCACGTTCCAGGCTGCCTGACGTTCGCTTTCCTTCGTGGCGACGGCTGGGGGCCCACCCATATGAGCGCCATGCCCTGCCCTTCCGTTCTCACCCGTGCCGCTGCGCTCGACCACCTGGCGGAAGCGGCGCCGCGTGTCGGCCGCGCCTATGCCGCCGGCCGCAACACCGATGCCGGACCGATGGCCGAGCCCAGCACGACGGCGCTGTCGCCGTTCCTGCGCCGCCGGCTGCTGCTGGAGCGCGAAGTGGTCGCGGCCGCCCTCGCGGCGCACGGGACGCCGGACGCGGGACGGTTCGTCGACGAGGTGTTCTGGCGCACCTACTTCAAGGGGCACCTGGAAACCCATCCCGCGGCCTGGACCGGCTACCTCGATGCGCTGGCCGGGGAGCAGGAACGGCTGGCGTCGAACGCCGGCCTGCGTCGTGCTTATGACGCCGCGACCTCCGGCCGCACCGGGATCGACGGCTTCGACGACTGGGCGCGCGCGCTGACCGACAACGGCTGGCTGCACAACCACGCCCGGATGTGGTTCGCCTCCATCTGGATCTTCAGCCTGCGCCTGCCCTGGGTGCTGGGCGCCGACTTCTTCCTGCGCCACCTGCTCGATGGCGACCCGGCCAGCAACACGCTGTCGTGGCGGTGGGTCGCCGGGCTGCACACGCGCGGCAAGGCCTATGCCGCGCGTGCCGAGAACATACGCCGCTACACCGACGGCCGGTTCTCGCCGACGGGGTTGAACGAGAGCCCGCAACCGCTGGAAGAAGCGGACCCGCCGCCCTTGGTGCCGCTGCCGCCGGCCGATCCCGCGCCGCCTGGCGACGTGGCGCTGCTGCTGCACCTCGACGATCTGCTTCCGGAAAGCCTCGACCTGGGGGGAGCGACGGTGGCCCGCGTCGGCGGGCTGCTCATCCACGCGCCGGACGCTTCGGAGCGGGTCCGGCGGGCCGACCAGGAAGCGATGACCGACGCCTTGGCACGGGCCGCCCGCTGGTTCGGCTGCGCCGCCGCGCCGGTGGTGCCGGGCTGGAACGACGGCCTGCCGGTCGTCACGGCCTGGGCGCCCGTGGGCCCGTCGGCGGGGGCCCTGCCCCCTGGCTGCCTGCGGCTGCGCCGGCAGTGGGACGAGCTGACCTGGCCACGTGCCACGCGCGGCTACTTCCAGGTCCGGACCGCGATCCCGGCCATCCTGCGCGAGATGTCGCTGGATTGAGTCAGTGACCGATGTTTCGGTCGCGCTTCCTTGGCGATCGAGGCAAGCCAGACTCCGGTAGCACGGCAACAGCCGACTCACTTTCGGCGGCCCGCTGAAGCAATGCAACGTTCCCGTCCGGGATCCGCGTCCCGCGTCACCGACCGCGATGGCTCGCATCCGGGCGTTCTTGTCGATGTCCATGGCAACACCGGTTACGTGCAGCAGCCGAACGACGTTGAGGTCGAATGACAGCCTGCCAGCCGTAGCGCCGTCCGCATGATCGCCCGAGGCCATATCGGATCGACTGCATTGTTACACCATAACGTTGCCGGTATCGGCCAAGAACCGGATAAGCATCAGCCGCCGGTGGCCCCACGTCTTCGACGACCAACTTGCTGGCCGCCCTGATCTGTCAGCCGGAACTTTTCCTATCCACCGGGCCGGGGTGGCAAGCATCCACACCGGCATTTGGCGTGCTATGTGAGCATCCTGCACGCGGACGCCTATTCCGACTTCGGCGAGCTCCGCCTGCCTGTGCCCGCTGGTGCGATCATCGAAGCCGCGAGCCAAGCGCAGGGCGGATGGAAGTTTCTTGTAGGCGTCCTACCGTGGATCTGGTCGAGGCCAGGGAACTGGTCGAAGCCGGTGGCTCGGATAGCCGCGATCGATCGCGCCGGATCCACGACGTCAACTGGTCAGAAACCGCAGTGAATGTCTCACATGAACAATAGCCTCAAGTCCCGTTTGTTTATCAGGCTTGAAACACCGAAACTACTAGCTCTTCTGTTCTCCGCTTATGCCACCATCGCCGTGCTGCTTCTAGCGATGTTGGTCCCGCCGCTCGAAAATCCCGATGAGATCAATCATGCTCATCGCGCGGAACAGGTGGCGTCGGGCCAGTGGCTGGCGCGTCGATATGCTGGCAAGCACACTTCGGGCGGTTTGGTGGATCTCGGTGTCAACCGGGTAGATGAGCCGATTGGCATCATACGCTTCCATGACGATCGTAAGGTGACGCGGACAATGCTGAACCAAGCCGACAGTGTCGCATGGGGCATCCCTACCGGAATCACATTCGCCAATACCTCGATCTACCCGCCGTTCTTCTACATCCCCGCAGCGTTCGGCATACGCATCGGCCAAGCACTGCATCAGTCGATTGCACGGACGCTGGTACTCGCGCGGATCCTTAATGGTCTGTGCTGCATTACGATCACGACCCTGGCGATTGCGGCTTCCGGTTGCACCGCTCCATTGTTGTTCAGCGTGCTTTGCCTACCCATGTCGTTATCACTGTTCGCTGCCATTTCCCAAGATGGGCTTATGCTCTCCGCTTCGGCGATGGCAACAGCGATGGCTCTGCAACTACGTTGCAACGATAAGCCGAAGCAGCTCAAGCTGCTGCTGCTTTGTTTCTGTCTCACCCTTATCGCAATGGCACGTCCGGTCTATCTGCCATTCCTGATCCTGCCTTTGTTGCTGCCGAAGTTGCAACGCTGGGCGCGCAGCGTCGCGCTGGCCGCAATGACGGGATCCGTGCTGGTCTGGGTTGCACTCGTCGATCGCTTCACGCTCATCAATGCCAATGGCTACCGTGGCGTCGATCCCCATGCACAACTGCAGTACCTGTTAAGACATGTTGGCCGCTTGAGCAGGATAATGCTCGGCACTTTTCACCGACAGGGCGCAACAGGTTATAGCTTTTTCCAAGAGTTCATTGGCGTGCTGGGTTGGAGCGATGTCAGGTTGCCGCTAGCGTATTATCCAGTGGCAGGTTCGGTGCTGGGCATCTCCATATTTCTAGTGGTGCGGACGGGTCGTTCGCTTCTGAGTCCATCAGGTCAAGGCGCCATGGCCTTGGCGGCTCTTACGGCTATTCTGTTGGTATTTCTGGTAGAGTATCTCACTTGGACCAACGTCGGCGCCGACTTCGTCGACGGCGTGCAGGGCCGCTACTTTCTTCCGATCGCGCTGCTCTTGCCCAATTTTCTTCCTGGAGTTTCATTCTCGAAGCCAATCGGTCTTCTTGTGCCGGTCGCAGCTTTTCCGGCACTTTCAGTTGCGGTCATGGTGCATAGCGTCGTGCTCCGCTACTACCTCTGACTGGTGTGCTGTTTTGGTGCACGAAGCTTCGGTGGCTGGCTACCACATCCATCATGTTTACCATGAAGTTAAGCGCACAGGTCTCACCTCAACCGGGCAAAGTGGCCTCCGACGGACGGCAGGGTCGGACGGCGTTCGCGTGCCCCGGAATCGCCTCCGCTTCTGGACGGCTCGACGCGATCTACCCCCAGTAGGCGTGCGCTTCGCACACGGCGACGGAGTGGGCAGTCCGCCTCGACCGGTTGCGCATGCATCAGGATGCCGGCCCGGCTTTCGGTGTCGCGTGCCGGTCGTTGAACCCCGCCGTTCCAGGGACACCAGCGTTTGCTCCTCCGGAGTCGGGGTGCAGGGGCCGCCGGCCCCTGTCGGGTTCGGGCAGAGCCCGTTTCCGCTTGCTCAGGCCTCGATCAACCGCATCGTCTCGGCCCAGGCCCAATCCAACCAGGGAAGCGCCGCCTCGAGATCGGCGGTCTCGACGGTAGCGCCGCCCCAAAGGCGGAGGCCGGGAGGGGCGTCACGGTAGCTGCCGGCGTCGAGGGCGGCACCTTCCTGGTGGAGAAGCTTCGCCAGGCGGGTGGCGGCGGTCGCGCGCTGTTGGGGTGGAAGGGCGTCGAACCGGGGAGCGTCGAGGCGCAGGCAGATCGAGGTGCTGGAGCGGGTGCGAGGGTCGGTGGCCAGGAAGGAAGCCCAGTCGGAGTGCTGCTCCCAGGCGGCGACGGCATGGAGGTTGGCGTGGCTGCGGACGATCAGGGCAGGCAGGCCGCCGATGCGCTCGGCCCAGCGCAGGCCGTCCAGCGCGTCCTCGACGCAGAGCATCGAGGGGGTGTTGATGGTGTCGCCGCGGAAGATGCCCTCGATCAGGCGGTGTCGGCCGTCGGGCGACGGTGCGGTCAGGCGGAACACCTTGGGCAGCGGACGCGGTGGCGGGACGGCTTCCAGGCGCTCGACCGCGCGGGGCGACAGCGCCAGCATGCCGTGCGCCGCCTCGCCGCCCAGCACCTTCTGCCAGGACCAGGTGACCACATCGAGCC
>CAXTCK010000129.1:0-10086 GCA_964242425.1 uncultured Acetobacteraceae bacterium
CTTCTAAGCTGTGGGTCGGTGGTTCGAGTCCACCAGGGCGCGCCAACACCGTTCCACGTCACCCGCCATGTCCGGAACGGGTGCGCCCGACATCCGGGGACGCGGTTTTCCATCACCTCGCCCGGAGCTAGCGCGTCCTGGACCCTGGACGGCGCGCGGACGTGCGGAAATGGCTCGGGCCGATGCCGATGACGCGCTTGAAGGCACGGCTGAAGGCGGCATCAGACTCATAGCCGAGCCGTTTCGAGACCTCGGAGATGCGTGCGTGGTCGCGGGCCAGCCATTGCCGCGCCTGGTGCATCCGCACCTGCGCCACGTATTGCGCCGGGGTCTCGCCGACGATGGCGGCGAACTTCCCGGCGAAGCTCGATCGCGACGCGCCCATCATCCGCGCCAGCTCGGGCACCGGCCAGTCGCGCTCGGGATTGGCGTGGATGGCCGCCAGCACGCGGCCGATCTCCGGGTCGCGCACCGCCGCCATCCAGCCGGTGGCGTCGTTGCCGCCGCGCTCCACCCAGGAGCGGATGATCTGCGCCGCCAGGACGTCGGCCAGGCGGGCGACGATGCCGCAGGCGCCGACGCGATTCATCGCCACCTCGCGGCCCATCGCCTCGATCAGATGCGGGATGGTGGGGTCGCTCCGCATCAGCTCGTTCGCGTGCATCACGTCGGGCATCATGCGCAGCAGCGGGTGCAGGCTGTCGAGGTTGAACCGCATCGAGCCCGAGAACAGCAGGGCGGCCTCGCCTTGGTCGCCTGTCCGCAGGTCGACGATGTTGTCGCAGATCGAGGTGCAGTTCGCGCGCGGGAACGGCTGGAACGGGGCGTCAGCCTGGCTCGCCAGCGCATGCGCGCAGCCGCGCGGCAGCAGCACGGCGTCGCCTGCCGTGAGCTGCGTCCACGCTCCGCACGGCGCCTGCAGCCAGCAGCCCGCTTCGGCCACGAAATGGAAATGCGCCTCCGCCTGCGCCGGAAACGAGAACGCCCACGGCCCCACGTGGCGGCAGCGGCTGTACTCGACACCCTCGAGCCGCAGGCCGTTCAGCATCTCGGTGAGCAGATCCCCACCGTCGGCCGCACCGGGTTTGGAGCAACGATCAAGCATGACGGGTTTTCTAGCATGGAAACGCCAGGACAACGAGGCCACCTTCCGGCCAACCTGAAAGCGCCTCCATGTCAGAAGCCAGCCACGCCGACGCCATCACGATGCGCCCTCCGCCCGGCACCGGGCCGGCGCGGGCCGCCTGGGGGGCGGTGCTTTCGCTCACGCTCGGGGTGTTCGCGCTGGTCACGGCGGAGTTCCTGCCCGCCAGCCTGCTGACACCCATGGCGCAAGGCCTCGGCGTGTCCAACGGCACCGCCGGGCAGGCCGTCACCGCGACGGCGCTGGTCGGCGCGTTCGCCGGGCCGATCGTCGTGGTCGGGCTCGGCCGGATCGACCGGCGGCTGATCGTGCGCGCGCTGGTGCTGCTGCTGGTGGTGTCGAACCTGCTCGCGGCCCTGGCGTCGAGCGTCTGGATCCTGTTCGCGGCGCGGGTGGCGCTCGGCTTCGCGCTGGGCGGCTTCTGGTCGCTGGCGCCGGCCCTGTGCCTGCGCCTGGTGCCGCAGCGGCTGGTGGCGCGCGCGATCTCGATCATCTTCACCGGCGTGTCGGCGGCCACGGTGTGCGCGGCGCCACTCGGCGCCTATCTCGGCGACGCGATCGGCTGGCGCATGACGTTCCTGTCGGCGGGCGGGTTGTCGGTGGCGGCGCTGCTGGCGCTGTTCGCCACCCTGCCCCGGCTGCCGGCGACCGATGCGCCGGGCCTCGGCACCTTCCTGGTGCTGCTGCGACGGCCGCGCATCCAGGTCGGCATGCTGACCCTGCTGCTGGTGATCTCCGGGCACTTCGCCGGCTTCACCTACGTGCGGCCGTTCCTGGAGCAGGTGTCGCATCTGCAGGCCAGGGGGATATCGCTGGTGCTGCTGGTGTTCGGCGTCGGCGGCTTCTTCGGCAACCTCGCCGGCGGCGCCGTGGCCGGACGCAGCGCCAGGCTCGGCGTCGGGCTGGGGTCGCTGCTGCTCGCGGCCGCCTCGCTGCTGTTGCTGGGCTACGGTGCGGCTGCATCCGTCACCTTTGCGGCGCTGGCGGCCTGGGGGTTCGCCTTCGGGGCGCTGCCGGTGGCGCTGCAGACCCTGACCACGCAGTCGGCGCCGGACCACGCAGAAAGTGCCGGCGCCCTGCTGGTGACGATGTTCCAGATCGCCATCGCCACCGGAGCGATCGTTGGCGGCCTGCTGGAGGACGGCTTCGGCGCCCGCGGGGCGATCGGCTATTGCGGTCTCGGCGCCGTCCTTGGCAGCCTGGTGATGTTCGGGCTGGGGCGGCGCGGCGCCACCCGGTCGGAGGAGGTCGCCGCCTGATCCCGGCCTGGCGGCTCGGTCGGGCTGGCCCGGTGGCGCGTAGGTCAGGAGGCTTACGCGCCCGGTCGTATCCGGGACGATGTCGGATCCGCAGGATTTCATCCGGAGCGGTCCGCGGTTGTCGCCCTCCGGGTCCCGTCGGCCACCGCTTCCGGCTGCGGGGCTTCGGTTCGACGGGCATGCCATCGTGGATCGTGTCGTGGTCGCCCGACGTCGTGAGCAGGATGGCGGGCTTGCAGAGTCGGATCCTCCGGTGACTTCCGCTTTCCCCCGGGTCGTGAACGGAAATTTGCCATCTGCGCCTGGGGCGAACACCTGTTTTCCGTCTGGCCCGGGACCTCAGGACGGTCGACCACATCCGGGGGCCATCATCGGGACCGGGGCGGAACCAGGCCGCCCAGCCCCGCGGTGCTCTCTAGCGACCGAGCTTTCCGAGGTCGCGCATCGCCACCACCAGCTTCATGTGCTTCAGCAGGAGCTGGTGCGGGAGCGACGGCAGGTAGATGCGCAGGGCTTCAAGCCTCTTGGACTCCGGCAGCGACGCGAAGCTCGGCCGCGAGGCCGACGCCTCGTCCGCGGCGTCGTAGGCCCTGGCGACGGCGGCCGTCAGCTCGGCCGGGATGGAGGCCAGGAGGGCTTTCTGTTGCGGGCTGAGGAGCCTGTCGCGCAACGGGCCCGACAGCGTACGGCTTTCGGCCACCTTCGGCGTCTCGTAAGGCTTCAGCCGGTTCAACGGAAACTCGATCTCGACGCCGTTGCTCTGCAGCACGTAGGCGGTCGCTCCGTCGATGTCGACCAGCCTGCCATGTCGGGACTCGCTCAGGTCGGAGACTTGGTCGCCAATGGAAAGGGAAGCCATGGACGGACCTCGCGGGATGCCTGGATACCCTGCGCAGAGGGTCATGGATGCGGTGTCCAGGCAACCTCGGCCTGGAGTCGGCATGGCCAGTGCGAGCGCTCCGGCGAGGCGACCATCTGCTAGGAAGTGCCGGCAGCCTGGCCAGCTGCCGCCCGCCGCGCGCGTCATGGTCGGCCCCGACCTCAGGGCGACGGACGTCGGAATGGCTTCCCATGGCCGCCAGCCGGAACGCACCGGGCGGCGACGCCACCGTGGTCATGACCTGAAGCTCACTGTCGTGGGCGCCGAAGTTGGAAAATCGGCCCGAGATGGGACCGGTCGTGGTCCGCGCTCCGCTCGTGACGCTAGCGCATCTACTTGCACGCCTCCTCGTAGCCCAAATCACGTTGCCGGGAACATGGTGCAGTGCAACAAAAAGCTCTGGACAATGGCGGCGGGCAGTTCCATGTTGCGTTGCAGCATAACAGCAGCCAGGAGGCTCACATGGCCACCACGACCCAGAACACCTTCCAGCCGCGCGTCGAGACCGGCCTGCCCGCCATCGTCCGCTCGTTCACCGTCGCGTTCCGCGCAGCCCGGACCGCGCGCCAGGAGCGCGCCCGCCTTCTCGCCGAGCTGTCGCAGTGCAGCGACCGCGAGCTGGCCGACATGAACCTCAGCCGCGCCGACATCGGCCACGTGGTGCGCAGCTGGCAGCCGGCCTGACAAGCCGGCTCCGGCCGCCGGACCGGAAGCCTCCGCCTCCAGAAGCCGGCGCGTCAGAAGTCGGCGAGCAGCGCGTCGATCGCGGCCTGACCCATCGCCGCCACCGGCAGCTGCGGACCATTCAGCAGGTGCGCGTCCGGACGCCCGTCGGTCGAGAACGAGGCGGCGTGGACGTCGTCCCAGCGACTCCGCCCGAACGTCTCGATGATCCGGTTCACCTTGCCTTCCACCGTCTTGAGCGCGGTGACGACCTTGGTGATGCGCTGGCCGGTGATGTCCTGGAAGCTGCAGGCCTCGTAGATGCGCATGGTGGCGTCCTGGACCGTGGCAATGTCCGGCCCGGCGGCCGAGGCACAGGCGTCGTCGAGACGCTCGCACGCTTCCAGGATCGAGTTGGTGGCGTCGGCGGTGTGCGACACCACGGCGTCGAGCTCCTCGCTCGCGGACGACACCGCGGTGTCGGACGACGAGTCGGTGCGCAGCGCCGCGATCTCCTCCCTGGCCACCGCAATGGTGCGGCCCAGATCCTCGACCTCGCCCAGCAGCTCGGTTTCGTGCGCAGACAGTTCGCCGCCCAGCGTGTCGATCACCGCGCGCACCACGTCGGCCACCATCTGCGGACGCACGGACGGGTACGACGCGCAGATGGCGGTGAGCTTTTCCGCCAGCGCCTTGACGTCGACCTTCGCATCCACAGGGGCGGCGGCTGCCTCAACCATGGCCCAGGACCTTCTCGATCTTGCCCTGCAGCGTTTCGGCGTTGAACGGCTTGACGATGTAGTTGGACACGCCCGCCTGCTTCGCGGCGACGACGTTCTCCGTCTTGCTTTCAGCGGTGATCATGATGAACGGGATCGTTGCAAGCTTGGCATCGGCGCGCACCGCCTGCAGCAGCTCCAGGCCGGTCATCGGCGACATGTTCCAGTCGCTGATCACCAGGCCGTAGCGCTTGGTGCGCAGCTTGCCGAGCGCCTCGGTGCCATCCGCCGCCTCGTCGACGTTCTCGAACCCGATCTGCTTGAGCAGGTTGCGTATGATGCGAAGCATCGTCTTGTAGTCGTCGACGATCAGGACGTCCAAGCTTGTGTCGATTGTCACGTGCGGCTCCATCGGCGTGGGGAGCGCGATGATGCGGCACGAACCTTAATCAACCATTTCCACGCCCGGCGACGTCGCCGGCTGCGTCGCGAGCAGGCGGTTCGCCACCTCCACCAGCACCACCGCCGTGAACGGCTTGGACAGGCAGTAGCAGGGCGGCGCGGTGTTGCGGTCGGTGACGGCGTCGGTGTGCTCGGTGATGAACAGGATCGGTACGACGGGATCGCGCGTGCGCGCATGCGTCGCCACGTCGACGCCGCCAAAGCCCGGCATGTCGATGTCGGTCACCACCAGCCTGATCCCGGCCGCATCGCCGATCAGTTGGAGCGCGTCGGCGCCGTCGCACGCTTCCACCGCCGTGTAGCCGGCGGCCCGCAACGCGCGCGACGCCACCGCGCGCACGTTCGGCATCTCGTCGGCCACGAGCACGCGCGTCGCCAAGCCGGCCACCACGTTTCCCGCCCCGGTCCCGGCGCCTGTCCCGCGATACCCGGCCGGTTCCGTCGCGCCCTCCTCGCGGGTCATCCCGAGGTCGGGCCGGGATCCGGCAGCTCGCGCAGCAACCGCGACAGCTCGTCGCGAAGCGCCGGGTCGGCGCGCGACGCGATCGCGTTGTGCACCCGCCGCATGTGCCGGCGCGCCGCGTAGAGCTGGTCCAGCAGCGACAGCACCAGGGGCAGCACGTCCTCGCCGACATGCAGCTCCCGCAGCTCCAGGATCAGGCGGGCGCGCGCCTCGTCGATCGGGTGGAACAGGTAGTGCCCCGGCGCCCCGTCCGGGCGGATCCAGGCACGTGCCACCCAGGCCTCCACCTCGACCGGATCCGTGCCGCCCAGGCGGACGCACAGCGTTTCGATGGTGATCATGCGGCACCCGCATTGGCACCCGGACTGCCCGAGGGCGGCGTCCAGTCGCGCAGGAACGCCCGGAGCGCGTCGTCCACCGGGCCGATCGACACCCGGAGCGACACCAGAAGATTGCCCGCCTCGCCGCCCGCCCGTGCCGGCACGCCGCGGCCGCGCAGCCGCAGCACCTGTCCGGTGTCGGAGCCCGGCGGCACCGTCATCGACACCGCCCCGGCCGGCGTCGGCACCTGCAGGGTCGCCCCCAGCACCGCCTGCTTCAGCGTCACGGGCAGCTCGCAGCGTATGTCGTCGCCGTCCCGCACGAAGCGGGCATCCGCCGCCACCTCGATGCGGATCAGCGCGTCGCCGGCGGGCCCGCCTTCGCGGCCGGGGTCGCCCTTGCCGCGCAGGCGGAGCACCTGTCCGTCCCCGATGCCGGCCGGTACCTTCACGTCCAGCACGGCGCCGCCGGGCAAGGTGATGCGCCGGGTGGCGCCGTTGACCGCGTCCACGAAGGCGATGCCGAGCGAGTAGCTCCGGTCCCCGCCGCGACGCGGGCCGCGCGGCTCGCCGCCGCGGTTGAACAGGTCGCCGAAGATGTCGCCGAGATCCTCCTCGTCCGGTCCGGCACCGCCCGCGCCGAACCCGCTTCCGGCGCGATACCGCCGGCCCTGCGTTCCTTGCGCGTAGTCGCGGTAGGCGCTTCGCGGCGGCGACCGCTCCTGCCCGCCCGCGTCGATCTCGCCGCGGTCGTAGCGCGCACGCTGCTCCGGGTCCGACAACAAGCCGTTGGCCTGACCCAGGCGCTTGAACCGTTCCTCCGCGGCCGCGTCGCCGGGATGAAGGTCGGGATGGCTTTCCCTGGCCAGGCGCCGGTACGCCTTGCGTATCGCGTCCTTGTCGGCATCGCGCGGCAGCCCGAGAATTGCATAGGGATCGTCCGCCATCATCTCCTCAAGGCCATCATCCGTCCGGGATCGTGCGCTGCGATCCCGGAACATGGCCGGTGCCGGGGCGCGGATCAACACGGGCCTGCCGCGCCGCGAACGGCTATGCTCGGTTGCGCGGGCGGGGGTTGGACGGGAAATGGACACGATGCACGACGACCGGACGCTCCGGAGCCCGACTCCCGCTTTCGCGCCGCCCTGGCATGCCCGCTCCGACAGCCGCCTGCGCATCACCGCCGACACCAGGCGTTCCGAGCCGGACTGCGTCGCGGCCCTGCTGCGCATCGCCCCGGTCACGCCCGACCACGCCACCGTTCTTGCCACCCGGCTGGTGGAGTCGCTGCGCGCGCGCGGCCGGCCGGGGCCGGTGGAAGGACTGATGCGCGAGTATGCCCTGTCCAGCGAGGAAGGCGTGGCGCTGATGTGCCTGGCCGAAGCCCTGCTCCGCGTGCCGGACCCCGCGACGCGCGACCGGCTGATCCGGGACAAGATCGGCGGCGGCGACTGGGGCGCGCATCTCGGGCAGAGCCCGTCGCTGTTCGTGAACGCCGCCACCTGGGGCCTGCTGATCACGGGACGGCTGCACGGAAGCAACCGCGTGGGCGTGCCGCAGGCCGGCCTGCAAGGCGCGCTGCTGCGCGTGCTGCGGCGCGGCGGCGAGCCGCTGGTGCGCACGGCGATGGACCGGGCGATGCGCGTGCTGGGCGAGCAGTTCGTGGTTGGCGAGACCATCGAGGACGCCCTGCGCGCGGCGGCGAAGCGCGAGCGGCTGGGCTTCCGCTACTCGTTCGACATGCTGGGCGAGGCGGCGCTCACCGAGGCGGACGCGCAGGGCTATCTCCTCGGCTACGAGCGCGCCATACGCGCCATCGGCGCGCACAACCGTGGCCGCGCGCCGGTCGACGGCGCCGGCATCTCCGTCAAGCTGTCGGCGCTGCACCCGCGCTACTGCCGCGCGCAGCAGGACCGGGTCCGCCACGAGCTGCTGCCGCGCCTCGCCGGCCTGGCCACGCTGGCGCGACAGCACGACGTCGGGCTGAACATCGACGCCGAGGAAGCCGAGCGGCTGGAGATCTCGCTCGACCTGCTGCAAGGCCTGTGCGAGCAGCCGGACCTCCGGGGCTGGAACGGCATCGGCTTCGTGATCCAGGCCTATGGGCGGCGCACGCCGGCGGTGATCGCGCACCTGGTGGCGCTGGCGCGCGAAACCGGGCACCGGCTGATGGTGCGCCTGGTGAAGGGCGCCTACTGGGACAGCGAGATCAAGAAGGCGCAGGAAGCAGGGATGCCGGACTATCCGGTGTTCACGCGCAAGCTGCACACCGACCTGTCGTATCTCGCCTGCGCCCGGCTGCTGCTGGACGCGCCGGACGCGGTGTTCCCGCAGTTCGCCACGCACAACGCGCAGACCGTGGCCGCCATCATGGCCATGGCCGGTCCGGAGTTCGTGCCCGGGCAGTACGAGTTCCAGTGCCTGCACGGCATGGGCGAGGCGTTGTACGAGCAGGTGGTCGGCCCGGCGAAGCTCGACCGGCCGTGCCGCATCTATGCCCCGGTCGGCACGCACGAGACGCTGCTGGCCTACCTGGTGCGACGGCTGCTGGAGAACGGCGCCAACAGCTCCTTCGTCAACCGCATCGCCGATCCGGACGAGCCGGTGTCGCTGCTGGTGGCGGACCCGGTGCGGATCGCCGCCGCGGCCGTGCCCCAGGGTGCCCCGCACGCGTCGATCCCGTCGCCGTCGCAGCTGTTCGGCGCCGGCCGGCGCAACGCGTCCGGGCTCGACCTGTCCGCGGAGGACGTGCTGGCGGAGCTGGAACAGCGCATCGGCGCGCCGGCCGGGCTTCTGCTGGCGGAGCCGCTGCTGGCGTTCGAGGCCGCCGAAGGCCCGTGGCGCGACTGCACCGACCCGGCCGACCGCCGCGTGCTGGTCGGACGCTGTCGCGACGCGCAGGCTAGCGACGTTTCCGGCGCGGTCGCGTCGGCGGTCGGCGCCACCGCGCGCTGGAACGCGGTATCGCCCGCGGATCGCGCCGATCGTCTCGGCGCGGCGGCGGACCGGCTGGACGAGCTGCTGCCCGAGCTGCTCGCCCCGATCATCCGCGAAGCCGGCAAGTCCGCCGCCAACGCGGTCGGCGAGGTGCGCGAGGCGGTGGACTTCCTGCGCTACTACGCGGCCGAGCTTCGCGAGCCCGGGTTCGCGGGCGCCGCGCCGCTGGGACCGGTGGTGTGCATCAGCCCGTGGAACTTCCCGCTGGCGATCTTTGTCGGCCAGGTCGCCGCCGCACTCGCGGCCGGCAACGCGGTGCTGGCCAAGCCTGCGGAGGAAACCCCCCTGATCGCCGCCCTGGCGGTGCGCGTGCTGCACGAGGCCGGCATCCCGCGCGACGTGCTGCAGTTCCTTCCCGGCGACGGCGCGGTGGGTGCGGCGCTGGTGTCCGACGCGCGCATCGGCGGCGTGATGTTCACCGGCTCCACCGCGGTGGCGCAGTCGATCGCGCGCGCCCTGGCGCCGCACGCCGACGCCGTGCGCGGGGCGATCCCGCTGGTCGCCGAGACCGGCGGCCAGAACGCGCTGGTGGTGGACAGCGCCGCCCTGCCCGAGCAGGTGGTGGTGGACGCGCTGGCGTCGGCGTTCGACTCCGCGGGCCAGCGGTGCTCGGCGCTGCGCCTGCTGTGCGTGCAGGAGGAGGCGGCCGACCGCACCCTGCGCATGCTGAAGGGCGCGCTGCTGGAACTGCGCGTCGGCGACCCGCGCGAGCTGCGCACCGATGTCGGCCCGGTGATCGGCGACGAGGCGAAGAACGGCATCGAGGCGCACGTGGCGCGCATGGCGGCATCCGGCTGCCGCGTCACGCGCGCGCCGCTGCCGCCCGGGTGCGAACACGGCTCGTTCGTCGCCCCCACGCTGATCGAGATCGACACGGTGGACCAGCTCGGCGCGGAAGTGTTCGGTCCCGTGCTGCACGTGCTGCGTTATCGCGAAGCCGGGGCCGGGGGCGCCGGGAGCGGCATGGAAGCGGTGATCGACGCGATCAACGCCACCGGCTACGGCCTCACCTTCGGCGTGCACACCCGCATCGACGAGACCGTGCGCGTCGCCGCCGAGCGCAGCACGGCCGGCAACGTTTACGTCAACCGCAACCTGATCGGCGCCGTGGTGGGCAGCCAGCCTTTCGGCGGCACGGGCCTGTCCGGCACCGGACCCAAGGCCGGCGGCCCGCTGATC
>CAXTCK010000130.1:0-10068 GCA_964242425.1 uncultured Acetobacteraceae bacterium
CCCGATCGCCCGCCTTGTTCCACCCGGCGGCGACGCTATGCCAGCCACCCAACCGAAGCCAGGTCAGCCAATGGCGCAAGGGCTGACAGAACCGCTTCAAGAGCCAAGAGGCGGCTGGCCGCTTCTGCCGCGAGCATGGTGAGCTCCGAGATCTCCTCCGTCCTCGACGCCGTCACAACCTGTCCGTCTCCGCCTTCCTCCGCCGCTTCCGGTTCGCAAGAGGCGCCCGAGTTGCGCTCGGAATCATGCAGAACGCGTGAACCAGCAGGCTTCCATCGACAACATCCAATGTTTGGGCGCGAGAGCTGACAGAACTGAACAGAGTTAGGATGGCCGTTTTCGAACCTATGAGGTGACTGGGCCGACCTGCGCGCACAAAGCGCTGGCCGCCGCTCAAGGCGCTACGGCGGTCATACGACCAATCCGCACAGCTTCGCGGTCATTGGCCATCAAGCCCGGCTTGTCTCCAGCCAGTGCTTCAGGCCTTCCAGCGAACGAAACTCCGACAC
Organism: uncultured Acetobacteraceae bacterium; assembly: GCA_964242425.1. Taxonomy (GTDB): domain Bacteria; phylum Pseudomonadota; class Alphaproteobacteria; order Acetobacterales; family Acetobacteraceae; genus Lichenicola. The sequence goes on from CAXTCK010000130.1 coordinate 510, forward strand.
GCTATGAGCATCGCCGTCCGGCATCGCCGTCTGCATCATGCGCGCAAGCGCGTTGCCTGGGCCAAGCTCGATCAACTTGGTAACGCCGCCTGACCGGCAGGCGTCCATGCAGGCCGCCCAATCGACGGTCTGCTGGACTTGCCGGGCAAGCTTGTCCAGGCCAGCTCCGAGATCGAACACCGCCGCACCGTCAATGCCGCTTAAAAGCCGCACGCCGGACGGCAAAGCGCCGGGCAGCTTGGCCTTGCCAAGGGCAGTACGGAACCGCTCGCTGGCCCGGCGCAGCAGCAGGGTATGCGAGGCAACGGCCACGGGCACCAGCTTTGCCGATGCGCCATGTGCTTCGGCATCACGCACCAAGGCGTCCAGCGACACCTGGGTTCCGCCGGCCAGCATCTGGTCGGAGGCGTTGACGATGGCGACGTGGCACCCGTGCGCGCGGCAGAGCGGCTCCAGGTCGCGCCGGAGCAGGCCGCGGATGGCGGCCAAGCCGGATGGCTCTTTCGTGTCGTTGTTCATCAGCGACGCGCGCTCCGCGGCGAGATGGAGCACTGTCTTCGCGTCCAGCACCCCAGCGATGCCCCACGCGGCCAGTTCGCCCACGCTGTAGCCAGCTACGACCAGCGGACGTGAAAGAATGTCCCCCAGGACGGCCCAGACTGCCAGGGCCTGCGTGCAGCACAGGATCTGCCCGGCCTCGTTCGCGTGCAGATCGTCCTTGCTCGCCTGCCGGGCCAGGTCGCGCGGGTCGTGGCCGCCAAGCACGGCCTTTGCCGCCTCGAATACGGCAGCGGCCCCTGGCGCGTCGGCCACCAGGTCGAACATCCCAGGCGCTTGCGCGCCTTGGCCGGAACAAAGGATCGCGGTGCCTGTCATGCGAAGGAAGTCAATCCATCCAGGAACACGGTAAAGGCGAGCAGGTCGGCGCAGCCGCCAGGACTGGAGACGGCGGGCGATGAAATCCCGGTGTATGGCTTCCGCCGCTTCCTGCCACGCTGCTTGCCCGACGCCGCCCGCTGCAAGGAAGCGGGATGCCGAGCGGCGTGCGTGGTCCAGCCCCTCGGCACCGCCGCGGTGCAGCAGGTTTGTGTCGTCCACGCACGCCAGCAGGGCGAAGAACGCCTGCACGCGGGCGGCTTCCGGATCGCCCCACGCAAGCCGGCGGCCGAGCCGCAGCGCAGGCAGGCCGACGTCGAGCACATGCGGGAAGCCGGCCGCCGCCTGCGCCCGCGCGCCGCCCGCGCCGAAGCGCAGCAGGGCAGCCGTGCCATGGCTGTGCAACGGGATGGGGCCGCGAATGATCGAACTTCCCCAGCGTTGGCGCACGGTTGCGCCCAGCAGGCGAGGCGTGGCTGGTGCCGAGCCAGTCCAGGCGGCCCCGGCAGCGGCGCATAGCAGTCCAAGGCCGAAGATGGCGCCGCGGTGCGTGTTGACGCCTCGTGTCGCAGCCAGCATCGCCTGCTCCGCCGCCAAGCCGATGCCGCGCAGCTCGGCCATCCCGGCACCCGATGCGCCGGCGGCGGCCAGTTCGGCAAAGAACGGCCGGATCGCCGCGGTGCTGGCCCGGAACGTTCGGGCGTCCATGTCCGCATGGCTGCCGGCATCCACGTGGCTGACGAGGCCCGGCTTAGGCCAAGTTTCCAGCTCGGCCAGCAGGGCGGCGCTGGCGGCCTCCGCCACGCCGGCGTCGATGCCGCCGCCAAGCCGGCGGCTTGCAGGCCGGAGCGCGGCGGTCAATGCGCCGGAACCAGGCTGCGGAACAGCCCGGCCTTGAGGCGTGCTTCCACCCCGGCCATCGTCTTGGCCAATACCGTAGTGGCCGGGCTACCCGCCTGGGCCAGCTCCCGCCAGTTTACCCCCGCACCGTCGGGCAGCACCAGTTCACCGTCGAGGCGCGCAGGCCCGAGCGCATCGAGATGCAGCAACGTCCGGGTAAGCGACCCGGCTGCGGCTTCGTCGGGAACTTGCCACAACAGATCGAGGTCCGACCCGGCGGAAAGGTAGGACAACCCGGTTACGTGCTCCCACAACAGAGCGCCGAACACGCAAGGCGCCATGCCGGCGCCCGCGCCAAACTCGACCAGGGCGGCGATGGCCGGCTGCCAGGCGGCCGGTGCTGCCGATGCCGCGTCCCGCAGCAGCACAGGCGGCAAAGCTGTCACCTCGGCGGTGGGCGGGAAGCTGAAGGCGATCCGCCGCTTGCCGTGGCTGCGCGGCAGCGGCAGCGCCGCCGACACGTCGTCCGCCGCATCGCCGGTCATACGCCGGCGGACGATGACGGGCCAGCCAAGCCGAGCCCAATCGGCTATCAACGGCACATCCGCCAGCTCCGGGCGGCGTTGCAGCATGGCGTCCCAGGCCGCCAGCCCGGGACGCAGCAGGTCATGCCGCCGCAGCATCACGGCCCTTGCCGGTCGCCGCCGCAATGACCTGTAGGGCGACCTTCGCCGCCACCGGCCTGCCTTTGCGTTCCGCCCCAAGCTGGTCGCGCACGTCTTTCTGCTCAGCCTTTCCCAGCGTCGCCTCAAGCTGCCCGTCCAGCGGCTGCTTTGGGTCCCAGATTTCCGCCACGGCACCGGTCTGGGCCAGGTGGTCCAAGCCCGGCGCGAACACGGGCGTCGTTTTCGCCAGCTCCTTGAGCTTGTCCTCGGGCAGCTTGGTGACGCGGGCCATGGAAGGCAGGTCCATTACGGCGGGTTCAGCACCCGGCAAGCCGACCAAGCTGTCGGTCGCCAACGCCGTCGCCAGGAATGCGCCTGCGGACGCACGGCCATACTCCAACCCGACCGTGCGGTGCCCCTGCTGGCTGGCCAGCAGCAGGCACTTGGCGAGATGGGCAAGGTACTCGTTCAGGCCAATCATCTCCTCGCGCCGAGCCATGAGCTGGCCTTCCGTGTCGACCAGCACCAGGATCGGGGTGTCGCCGCCCTTCTCCACCACGCCCAGCACGTGCGCGGCCAACGGCAGGACGCCTGCGGTGCTGAGGGGCACGCCGTTCGCCACGCCGATCACGGCGATGGGTTCACCGCCGCGGCGCTTGCCGTGGCCGGTGATCCAGCCGCCCTTGCTGGTTGCCACGTCGTGGCCGGACGGGAACAAGCCCTTGAGGACTTCATCGAGCGTCATGGCTGGCCTCCTTCACACCGTGCACAATCTTGTCGAAGGAACTGTTGTCCATGTCCCGGATGGCCGCGGGGTCCTTGATGCCGAGGGCCTTCCACATGCCAACGGCGTCGTCGCACCCGCCCAGGCTCGCGTGACGTGTGGCCAATCGGGCCTGCTCCGCCTTGAGCGTTTGCAGGTCGAAGGCAGGAACCTTGCCGAGCACCTTGATCGCCGCCTCGCGAAAGCCTTCCATGGTGTCCGGGGCAAAAGCGTCCGCTCCACCGATCAGCCGGCGGTTCTTGCCGCCGACCACGCTCCAGACCAGGGCCTTGTTGGCCGCGTCGAACTCCTCGACGCCTTTGTTGGTCTCGATCACCTCCGGGCCGGACACGCCGATCCGTCCCTCCTCGGAGATCACGATACGGGAGCATGTGCCGGCGGTCAGACCGGCGCCGCCGAACGCTCCAGACTTGCCGCCCACCAGGGCGATGACGGCCACCCCGGCGCACCGGGCCTCGACGACAGCGCGCATCACCTCGGCCACGGCGAGTTCGCCCGCGTTCGCCTCCTGCAAACGGACGCCGCCGCTATCCAGCAGCAGCAGCACGGTCCGCGGCAGCTCCCCCTTCTTGTCTCCAGCGTGGTCGCGCGCGGCCCGCAGCAGGCCCACGATCTTGGCGCCGCTGACCTCGCCGAACGTGCCGCCCATGAACTGGCCTTCCTGGGCGGCGAGCAGCACGTCGCGGCCATCCAGCTTGCCGCGGCCGATCACCACGCCGTCGTCGAACGCGGACGGCAGGTCGAACAGGGAAAGGTGCGGGCTTTGCACCCGCTCGGCCGGGCCCAGGTATTCCTCGAAGCTGCCCGGGTCCAACAAACCGTCCACGCGCTGCCGAGCCGTCGCTTGGAACCAGCTCGCGTCCTCGTGGGTCGCTGCAGGCCGCATCATTCGACCTCCATCAGCGCAGCGCCTTGCATCAGGCGCAGGTAAACCGTGTCGGGCCGGGCGCCGCCGTCGTTGATCGAGATGCGCAGGCCGCCGGGCGAGGACCGCTCGACGAACTCGGCCACGACCGCCTTCCAGGTGTCGTCGTAGCCTTTGACCGGAGTGGCAATGTCCACTTCGCAATGCTTGTCCGGCAGCACGCGCTCCAGCAGCACCTCGAGGTTGCCGGAGGCTACCACGCCGATAATCGCCTGGCTCTTCTTCCCGGCAAGCCGAGTTTTGGCCGTGTGCTTGATCTTCAGGTTTTCCATTGTGGTGTTCCTACCAGTTGCGGAACTTGGCGGGCGGGTCGTACAGGTTGCCCGACCAGTGCATCAGGTCCTTGACCGACCGTGCAGCGAGCATGCTTCGATGCACGTCGAGCGGATTGATGCCGAGGTCCTCCGGACGTTGGATGATCTTCCGCTCCTGCAGCTTCTCGACCATCTTGCGGTCACGCCCGCGGCCCACATCGGTGAAGCCGGCGATGCCGCGGATGGCCTGCTCCCGCTCGTCCGCCGTGCGGCACAGCAGCAGGTTGGCGATGCCCTCCTCGCTGACGATGTGCGTCACGTCGTCGCCGTAGATCATCACCGGCGCCAGTTCGAGCTTCAACTTCTCCGCCAGGTTCAGGCTGTCGAGCTTCTCGACGAAGGTGGGCACCATCTTCTCGCTGAACGTCTCGATGATCTGCACCACCAGCTTGCGGCCGCGCACCAGCGCCGGGTGGCCATCGGACGCCTCGCGCCCAGCCTTCAGCCAGGGGTCGCTCGGGTGTCGTCGGCCATGCGCGTCGCAGCCCATGTTCGGGGCGCCGCCAAAGCCCGCAATGCGGTCCTGCGTGATGGTCGAACTGTTGCCGGCGAGGTCGATCTGCAACGTCGAGCCGATGAACAGGTCGGTCGCATACAGCCCGGCGACCTGGCAGTACATGCGGTTCGACCCCATCGAGCCGTCCCGCCCATTGAAGTAGATGTCAGGCCGGGCGCGCATGTAGTCGTCCATGCCGACCTCCGAGCCGAAGCTGTGTATCTGCTCCACCCAGCCGGATTCGATGGCAGGAATCAGCGTGGGATGCGGGTTCAGCGCCCAATGGGTGCAGATCTTGCCCTTCAGGCCCAGCTTGTCCGCATAGGTCGGCAGCATCAGCTCGATCGCGGCGGTGTTGAAGCCGATGCCGTGGTTGAGCCGCTTGACGCCGTACTCCGCGTAGATGCCCTTGATGACCATCATGGCCGTCAGGATCATCGTTTCCGTGACCTGCGCGGGGTCGCGGGTGAACAGCGGCTCGACATAGAACGGCTTTGGGGATTGCACCACGAAGTCGATGCGGTCGCCGGGCACGTCCACCCGCGGCAGCTTGTCCATGACTTCGTTGACCTGGGCCACGACGATGCCTTGCTTCATGGCCGTCGCCTCAATCACGGTCGGCGAGTCCTCGGTGTTGGGACCCATGTACAGATTGCCCTCGTGATCGGCGGCGCGGGCCACAGTGAGGGCGACGTGTGGGGTCAGGTCCACGAAGTAGCGGGCGAACAGCTCGATGTAGGTGTGGATCGCGCCGAGCTGCACCTTGCCCGAGTTCAGCGCGCGCGCCACCGCTGCGCCCTGGGGGCCTGAGTAGGAATAGTCCAGTTTGGTCGCGATGCCGCGCTCGAACAGGTCGAGGTGCTCGGGCAGCACGATGCCGGACTGGACAACGTGCAAATCATGCAGCTTCTTGGGGTCTGCCTTAACCAGCGCGCCGGCTAGGAAGTCCGCTTGCTTCTGGTTGTCGCCTTCCATGCACAACCGGTCATTCGGGCGGATGATGGCTTCGAGCAGCGCTGTCGCGTCCTCGGGCTTGACCATCTTGCCATGCGCGAATTTGCCACCCGCTTTCAGGCGTTCGTCCCGCGCCTTCTTCTCCTTGTGCCAGTCCACCATGTCGTTCATCTCTGGGTAGCTCCTATCGAGGTTGGCCCGCCGTCTGCCAATTGCGGGTTCATCGGGGTGTCCCCATCCCTGCTGTGAGATAGATCGCACCGGAGAGAGTCAGTGCGCTCAGCACCGTGCTCGCGATGAGCGTGGTTCCCGCCACTCCGGACGAGAGGCCGAAGCGCAGGCCGAACAGGATGCCGAAGAAACCGGCTGGAAGCGCCGCCAGCACGATGGCTTCATGTGCTGCTAGCGGCGCCACTGCGAACAGCCACGCCATGCCCGCCACAAGCAACGGGTGCGCTACGTTAGACATCAGCGTCTGCACGGACACGTTCCGGTCGATCTTCAGCACCTGCGACGAGACGATCAGGCCGGTGAGGAACAGGCCGGCACCACCTGCAACCTGGCCCATGAGGGCGAATGATCGGATCGCAAAACCCGGCAACCCGATCCCCGTCATCGTGAACGCGACCGCCAGCACCGGTGCCAGCACGATCGGCTTGCGGAAGGCGCTCGCGAGTGATGCGCCGATGCCTTTGTGGCTGTCCTTCGCGTTGCGTTCGAGGATGACCAAGGTGATGGGCGAGAGAACGATAGACCCGCACGCGATTGCGACTGCCACCGAGACCAGTTGCTTCGGCCCAAGCAAGGCGGCGATGAGCGGCAGCCCGGCCGATGCGTAGTTGGGCAGCGACGTGGTGAGTGCCTGGACGGACGCCTCCGACGAGCCGAAGCCGTAAACTTGGCGCGCCAAGACATAGGTGCCGGCGAACAGGACCAGCATGGAGCCGGAAAGCAGCGCGGCCAAGGGAAGCTGGGCCAGCAGGTCCGCGCGCGACGCCTGGACCACGGTGGCGAAGATCGCTGCCGGGACCGCGAAGTCCATGACCAGAGCGTTGAGTTCGCCAACGTGATTGTTGTCGAGGTCGCGGATCTTGCCGCCGACATAGCCGAGAGCGATGCCGAAGAAGACCGGAACCAGCGCATCCAGGATTGTATTGAACATTGCCTTCCCGCTTGCCCGTCAGCGCGTGTGATTTGCCGCTGCACGGAGCGCCTTGCCGAGCAGGCCGGCGATTTCCTCAGTGGCTCGGAGGCATGCCTCCGAGTGCATGGTCATCTGGATGATCCCGTGCGGCAAATCGGGATAGTGAACGTAGGTGATGTCGTTCCCGTCTGCCGCGAGTTTGCGGGCGTAGGCGTGGCCCACGTCGCGCAGCATGTCGAAACCGCAAGTCACGAGCAGCGCCGGCGGCAGGTCCGCGTGACTCTTCGCGTTCATGGGTGTCACGTAGGGCTGGCTGTAATCGGTTCCCTGCGGCAGGAGACTCCACACGAACAGGAGTACGCCTGCGGTGTCGACATAGCCGCCTGAGACGTTCTCGACGCCGGGTGCCGTTGCAAAGGGCATCTCGGTCTCGGGGTACAGCGGCATCTGCAACGCGAGCTTCGGGCCGTTCTCGTCGCGAAGCTTGAGCGAGATGGTGCAGGTGAGATTGCCGCCGGCCGAGTCGCCTCCGAGTGCAATGCGTGTTGGGTCAATGCCGCGCTCCGCCGCATGGTCAAACAGCCAGCGGACGACGAATTCGCCCTCTTCCATCTGCACTGGCCACTGATACTCGGGCGCCAGCTTGTAGTCGACGGCGTAGACCTGCACGCCGGCACCTTCGCACAGGCGTCGCATGGCGGTTTCGAACTGGTCGAGCGATCCCACGATGAAGCCGCCACCATGCATGTAGATCAGCGCAGGCAGCGTGCCGGTGGCAGGCTTGGAGGGATGATAGACCCGCACCGCAATCGTGCCATGCGGCCCCTTGAGGCCGAGGTGGTCGATGCCGCCGACGGAGGGCGGATCAGCGTCAATGAAGGCGTCGTGCTCGCGCCGCTGTACGTGGATGGGCTTGTGGGCGCCGAGAACAGGGCCGGTCTTCAGCCATTTGGCAATTTCAGAGTCCTTGGCGCCACTCGCCACCTTGTCGGGGATCGATCTGCCATCGTAGATCGTCATGTCTCGCGTCTCCACTCAGGTCGCCCCGTTGGCAACGATGTTGCAGTGCAACGCGACCTTGACGCGCCAGTTGGTCGCGATTGCTGATATTGACCGGACGAATGAGGGCATTATGATCAGTGCTGACTTGCTCGAGTGCTTCCTCGCCGTGGTGGACACCGGCGGTGTATCGAAAGCGGCGGAGCGGCTCGGCCTGTCGCAGCCCGCCGTCAGCCAGCGTATCAAGCGTTTGGAAGAGGAGGTCGGGCGGCGCTTGATCCGGCGCGAAACCAGCGGGGAGCGGTTGACGCCAGAGGGTTCCGCCCTGCTGCCACACGCACGGGCCGTGATTCAGGCGCTCGCAGACGCTGAGGAGCACGTACGCCACCCCTTGCTCACCGGTTCGGCCCGGCTTGGCGTCGCCGAGGACATCGCAGGCTCCGCATTACCGGATCTGCTCGGCCGATTTCGACTCCTGCACCCCGGCGTGCGGCTGGAGGTCGAGACCGGCCTCAGCGGTGACCTATCTGACCGGCTCAGGCGCGGTGACTTCGATCTCGTGCTGAGCAAGCGTGCTGACCCCCGGCAGGGCGGGCGCATTATCTGGCGGGAACCATTGGTCTGGGCGGTCGCACCCGCCTTCGTCGACCTCGTCCAGCAACGCCCCCTGCCCCTGGTTCTCCACCCGCGCCCAAGTGTCACCGCCGAGGCCGTCTTCGCCGCCCTGCGCCAGGCTGGGATCGATGCCTTCGTGGCGCTCGCCAGTCCCAGCATTGCTGGGCTGCGGGCGGGCGTGCTGGCCGGCCTTGGGGTGACAGCCTTTGGCCAACGCTTCCTGCCCACAGGCCTCAGTGCGGTATCTGCCGGCGAGGGCGGACTGCCGCAACTGCCGGACCTCCATTTTGGCCTGGAAGCGCGGGACGGGCAGTTGCCCGATGCCGTCAAGGCCCTGGCCGAGTTGATTACAATGGGGTTGTCACCGGCCGCGCCCGACCTCTCAATCGACTTGACGCCTTAAATACATAACCGATGAGGTGTCGCTCCGACTCCTCAAGTCTCCTGATTGGAAAACAGCGTGGAAGAGTGGATTCTCCCGCACTTTGCGTGCTGTCGTTACGCTATGCTGCGTGGAGGACGCGGGCACGGAGAAGTTGGAATCCGGCACGGCCGTACATGGTCCGCTTCACCATCTTCAGCCGGTTGATCTGGCCCTCAACAGGGCTCGTCGTCCACGGCAGATCCAGCGCGGCCTGGATGGCGGTGATGTCGCGGTGTAGGCCCCGGGCAAAATCCTTCAGCGGCGTGGCGAGCGCTGCGTCGAGGATCTTGGTCAGACTTTCCGAGGTCTTTCGGCGGAGCAGCGCGTTCAACTGCCTGGCCACGGTGATCGCGGCCGCCACGGGGGGAACCTCGTTCAACAGATGCGCGACAAGGCCGTGTTCGGCCTTCGGTAACGTATTGCCATCGGCCATGAGCATCCGGACCAGTTGGCCGTTGGCGGGAAGCTGGCCTGTCGTGTCGGTCGATCTTGCATGGGGTCGCGGCTCTGCCTTGCGCCGGCC
>CAXTCK010000131.1:0-6589 GCA_964242425.1 uncultured Acetobacteraceae bacterium
GGAGGAACCGGCCAGGGTTGGAATACCGGTGAAGCCAGTCGCCCAGCGTCGACGGCGGCTTGGCGGCGATCGGGTAGCCATTCATGCGGCAGACCTGGAACAGGATAAGGAGATGCCGTCCCGGTGTTCCACGCGTTCCGGTGGGCCGGTTGCCGGCATAATCGACGACTGCCGGCTCCGGGGCAAATAGCGTTTCCGCGCCGCAGGGTCGGCCGCGTTCCACCGTGCCTCTCGGCTTCGGCCGGTCTATGCTGCGGTGTTGCCACCGACACCGACCAGGATCGACCATGCTGTTTGCCATCATCTGCACCGACCGCTCCGACAGCCTCGACGTACGACTGGCGGCGCGGGAAGCTCACCTGCGCTACGTGGCGACCTATGGCGACCGGGTGATCCACGGCGGCCCGTTGCTGGACAACCAGGGCCGGCCCTGCGGCAGCCTGCTGATCGTCGACGTGGAGGACAGGGCGGCGGCGGAGGGCTTCGCCGCCAGCGATCCCTACGCGGCGGTCAACCTGTTCCAGAGCGTAGTCATACGCGGCTACCGCACCGTGTTTCGCGACGGCGCCATGACGGACTGACCGGGATGGCGCGCTGGCTGGTCAAGTCGGAGCCCGACGCGTTCTCGTGGCGGCAGCAGGTCGAACGCGTGGTGGAGCCCTGGACCGGCGTACGCAACCACCAGGCCAAGCGGAACCTGCAGGCGATGCGGCTCGGCGACCTCGCCTTCTTCTACCATTCCAACATCGGGCGGGAGATCGTGGGCGTGGTCGAGGTGGTGCGGGAAGCCTATGCCGACCCGACAGCCGCGGACGGCGAATGGGTATGCGTCGATATGCGGGTGTCGAAGGCCATGCCCACGCCGGTCGCTCTGGCGGCCATCAAAGCGACGCCGGACTTGCACGGCATGGCGCTGCTGCGTCAATCGCGCCTGTCCGTCGTGCCGGTGGAGCGGTCCCATTGGGACCGCATCTGCGTCATGGGCGGGTGGGACCGATAGAAACCCGGGCCGCCGCCCCGGCTCAGGGCGAACCGTCCATGCTTGCGGCCAGGATCGCGGTCGAGCCGCGGCCAGGCTGGCCGGCGAACGTCTGGTAGGTGTGGTCGGCGTTGTAGTCGGCGTTCACCGGTGCCGCCACCTGGCCGGAAAAGCCCAGCACCTGGAACAGCTGGGTGTTGTGCGTGCCGCGAATTGTCTGGTTGGCGTCCACCGGGGGCAGGCCAGGGGTCGCCTGCCTGGTGACGTCGCCGTTCGCCGTGGTCGCCGAGGTGCGCGGCACCGGGGCACTGTGCACGGTGGCCTGCGCCAGCGCCGGCGCAGCCGCAACTGCCGTGAGGGCCAGCGCGAGGGTAGCGGAAATCGGCAAAAGGGTGAGGTGTCGCATGAACCGAATCCTTACAAAGATGGCCTTCGTGTGACATGAACGCACTGGCGCGGCGTATGTTGAGGGCCGGCAATCAAATCCGCGCTATCCCCAGCGGTGAACAGGTGTCCGGCCGGCAGCCTTCGCCAAGCACCCCCGAGCGGACCGGGTGGTGTGTGACAGGGAGGATCATCGATGGAGGCGGACGAGCCCGTTCTGACACTCGGTGCGCGGATCCGGGCGCTGCGTCGCGCCCGCGGCCTGACCCAGGACCGGCTGGCCAGCTCCACCGGCGTGTCCCGCAGCGCCGTGGCGCAATGGGAAAGCGACCGCGCCGGTCACAGCGCCGGCATGCTGCGTCGCATTGCCGAGGTGCTGGGCGTGTCGGTCGGCGTGCTGCGCAACGGTTGGGAGAACTCGGCGCAGCAGGCGCCGCTGACGCCGCAGGAGATCGCCCTGCTCCGCCTGTATCGCGGCTGCAGCCCGGAGGACCGCTCGGTGCTGATGCACGTGGCCGAAAGGATCGCCGCCTCCACCGGATCCTCCTGAACGGCGATCCCGGGGTTTCGCCGGCGGCGGTGCAGCCCGGCGCCCGCCCGGCGCGTTGTGATGCGACCAGATGGGACAAACACACCGATGAGCGCCACCACAGGAAACCAGCTTTCCCCGACCACCGGGATCTCGTCCATCGGCCTGGACGCCGGCGCGCGCGTCGAGCTGCAGCGCGTGCTGGAACAGCTGGAGTCCGGGCGCGGCGTGCTGGTGCGCCTGGCAGACCTGATGGGCGGCGCGGTCGGGCAGGCGACGCGCCTCGGCGTGCGCGGCCTGGGGCTGGCGCCCGGGCTGCAGGACAAGCTGCGCGGCGTAGCGGAAAGCGCCATCAGCCGGGCCTTCGACGTCGCCGTGCTGGGGCTCAGGCAGCCGGCCGGGCCGGGCCGGGCGGTCACGGTGGAACAGCGTCAATGGCAGGACCGCGCGACCCAGGGCGTGGTCGCGGTGTCCGGGGCGCTGGGCGGCTTCGCCGGCGTGGCCGGGCTGCTGCCGGACATCGGCTTCACCACCATGACCATCATGCGCGAGATCGCCCGCATCGCGCGGGAGGAAGGCGAGGACCTGTCCACCGCCGATGCGCGCCGCGCCTGCCTGGAGGTGTTCGCGTTGAAGCCGGTCGCTGCCGCATCAGGTGACAGCGAGCTCGGCTATTTTTCCGCCCGCGCGGTGCTTCGCGGCCGGCCGGTGGTGATGCTGCTGTCGGAGGTGGCGTCGCATTACGGGCTGGCGCTGTCGCGCAAGGTGGCGCTGCAGATGATGCCGATCGCCGGCGCCCTGTGCGGCGCGTCGCTGAACGCGGCGTTCCTGGCGCACTACCGCTCGCTGGCGCGCGCCCATTTCACCATTCGCCGGCTGGAGCGGCGGCACGGCGGGGAGGTGCGCGAGGCGGTGGAATCCATACGCGGCAACCTGGCCGAGCGGGTGGCGACGACCTGAGCCGCCGCCTGGCTCAGCGCGCGCGGCGCAGGATGTTGAGCACGGCGCAGAAGGCGGCGCACAGCAGGTAGATCCCCATCATCCGGAAGCCTAGCCGGTGCACCAGATGCGGCATGACGAGCCCGAGCAGCCCGGACAGGGCGGCAAAGGCGGTGAAGACGCCCGTCATGTACACGGGAGCATCCCTGACGGCACCGTTGCGTCGCCCGTCATGCCACCAGGTCGCCCGGCGGCAGGCCGGCGCAGAACGCCTGGACGTTGTCCAGGGCGCGCATGCCCATGGCGGTGCGGGTTTCCACGGTGGCGCTGCCCATGTGCGGAGTGGCGAAGATGCGCGGGTGGGTGCCGAAGCGGCCGTCGATGGCCGGCTCGTTGCGGAACACGTCCAGGCCCGCCGCCGCCAGACGCCCGTTTCCGAGCGCCTCGAACAGCGCGTCCTCGTCCAGAAGCGTGCCGCGCGCCGCGTTCACCAGCACCGCCCCGTGCGGCAGCAGCGCCAGCTCGCGCGCGCCGATCAGCCCCACTGTGGCCGGGCCGCCGGGAACGTGCAGCGTCAGCACCTGGCAACGCGGCAGCATCTCGTCGAGGTCGGAAACGAACACCGCCTTCCCCTCCAGCGCCGCGGGCAGACGGGACCGGTTGCAGTACAGCACCGTCATGCCGAAGCCGTGCGCGCGTGCCGCCACCGCGCGCCCGATCCGCCCCATGCCGACGATGCCGAGTGTCTTGCCGGTGACGCGCATGCCGAGCAGCTCGGTCATGCGGAGCGAACGGTTCCACCCCTGCCGGATCACCGCGCCGTACTCCGCCGCACGCCGGCAGGCACCCAGGATCAGCAGCAGGGTCAGGTCGGCGTTGCAGTCGGTCAGCACGTCCGGCGTGTTGGTCAGCGCGATGCCGCGGTCGCCGAGTGCCGAACGGTCGACGTGGTCGAACCCCACGCTGACGGTGGCGACCAGCCGCACGCTGTCCGGCAGGGCCTGCACCAGCGCGGCGTCGACGGGGGTGGCGCTCGACACCAGCAGCGCGTCCGGCCGGTGCAGCCTTGCCGCCTCGATCAACTCCGGCGAACCGAGCCGCTCGGGCGGCAGGGGCGGCGCGTCGAACTCCGCGCCGATCCGGTCCGCCACGGCGGATGGCATGTCCTGTGCGCTGACCAGGCGTGGGCGCGTGTGTCCGGAGCTCATGGACGCCTTCCTAGCGCCCGCGCCACCCGGCGATAAGGCCTTCTCCGCCGCAGCCTTCGCCCGCATCATCGGGTCATGCCGCGCCAAGCGCCTTCCCTGACGGCGGAGCTTCTGCTCCAGGCCTATCGCGCCGGGCTGTTCCCGATGGCGGAGCGGCGCGATTCGGCCGAGCTCTACTGGCTCGATCCGGAACAACGCGGCGTGCTGCCGCTCGACCGGTTCCACATGCCGAAGCGGCTGCGGCGCACCGTGCTGTCCGGCGCCTACGCGGTGACGGCGGACCGGGCGTTCGAGGACGTGATCGCCGGTTGCGCCGAATCCGCCTCGGGGCGCGAGGAAACCTGGATCAACCGCGAGATCGTCCACCTGTTCACGGCGCTGCACCGGAGCGGCCACGGCCACAGCGTCGAGTGCTGGGCCGGCGAGGCGCTGGTGGGCGGGCTTTACGGGGTGTCGCTGGGCGGCGCCTTTTTCGGCGAAAGCATGTTCAGCCGGGCGCGCGACGCGTCCAAGGTGGCGCTGGTGCACCTGGTGGCGCGTCTCCGCCTCGGCGGCTACACCCTGCTGGACACGCAGTTCACCACGGCGCACCTGCAGCAGTTCGGGGCGCACGAGATCCCGCGCGCCCGCTATCGCCGGCTTCTGGCCGAGGCGGTGGACCTGCGCACGGCGTGGATCGCCGAACCGGAGCCGGACGCGTTCCGACGCGTTGTCGACGCGATGGGTCGGGCGTGAACCGAGCCGGAACCGGGAGTTCAGAACCATGCGCGCAACCAGCCTGATGCCGGGCCTGCTTCTGGCGGCGGTCGCGACCGGCGCCGCGCGGGCGGCGGACGCGCCGCCGATGATGCCCACGCGCGACGCCACGGTGGTGTACATGGTGACGCCGGAAGGCGCGCCGCAGCCACAGTCGGTGCGGGTGTATTTCCGCGGCGGCGGCAGCCAGATGCGCATCGACGGGCCGCCCGGTCCGGACGGATCGCCCAGCGGCGACATGGTGCTGGACCGGCCGAGCCGCACCATCACCGTGGTGCTGAACCCGGCGCGCAGCTACATGCAGATCCCCGAGCGCGAGGAGGTGCGCTCGCCTTTCGTGCTGGATTCGACCATGCGGTTCACCCGCACCGGAACCGGCAGCGTCGCCGGCCTGCCCTGCGTGAACTGGGCGATCGTCACGCCGAAGGGCAACGCCACCGCCTGCGTCACCGATGATGGCGTGGTGCTCAGCGCGTCGGGCGTGGACGGGCAGGGGGCACGCGGCCGCCTGGTGGCGCAGACGGTGCAGTACGCGCCGCTGGCCCCGTCGGTGTTCCTGCCACCGCCGGGGTTCCAGCGCACCGCCCATCCCGAGGCGATCGGCCCAGGCGGTGCTCCTGGCGCCGGTCCTGGCGCCGGTCCGGGCGGTCCAGCTTTGGGCGGTCCAGCTTTGGGCGGTCCGGTTCCGGACGGTTCGCAGCCGGGCGGCTCGCCCGCCGTTCCATCCGGGGCGCCGAACGGGCAGTGATCCGGTTCCGGAGCCACGTCCTCCGCGCGCTGCTGCTGGCGGTGCCCGCCGCGGCGTCGGCGCAAGGTGCCGCTCCGGTGTCGGCGCAAGGTGACGTTCCGGCAACAATTCGTCCGCTGGTGGTGCCGCAGCACGACGTCGACGTGTCCTATGCCATGTCGGCGCCCGCCGCCCCCGGCGCCTCGATCCCCCTGGTCCAGCGCATGCGCTTCTCCGTGGCCGGTGAACAACAACGGGTCGACCCGCCGGGCAACGGAACCTACATGATCACCGACTACGGCAACGGCCGGATGATCGTGGTGCAGCCGGACCGGCACCTGGCCACGATCCTGCCGGCGCCGGGCGGTCCGATCGCGCTGCACGGCCCGCCTGCCACGGGCGATTACCGGCGCCTCGGAACCGGATCGGTCGCCGGCGTTCCCTGCACCGACTGGGCCACGCGCGACGTTGCCGGCAACGAGAGCGTGGTCTGCTTCACGGCCGACGGCGTGCTGCTGCGCGCGACGCAGGCGGGGCGCGTGCTGGTGCAGGCGACCCGTGTCGAGGAAACGCCGCAGCCGGCCGACGTGTTCGCGATCCCGCCCGCCTTCCGGGTCCGGGCCGCACCATCCCCGCCTGCTGCGCCCCCGCCTGCCGCGCCTTAAACGAAAGCGGCGCTCAGCGCGGCGTGGTCTTGGAGTCGCGGTTGTTGGCGGGTGCGCCGACGCCGGCCCGCAGCGCCTGTGCTTCCGACTTCCGGCTCCTGCGCACGGCGGCGGCGGACTGGCCCCTCGCCGGCGGCGGCGTCGACACCTCCTTGCTCGCCTGTACCCCGGTGCCGCTGTCCAGCTGGACGGCGGCCACGGCCGGGACGGCGAGGGCCGTGACCATCAAGGGCAGGCAGCAGATCGCCCGGATCGACGTGATGACGCGCATGGAACGTTCCTCGGCTGGCCCCGCGCCCACACGCGAAGCAGCAGCCTGAACGCCCGCCCGGTGCGGTAGGCGCCGCATCACGGCGTGTTGTTGCCTGACGCCGCCGCCGCCCGCAGCACCTCGGCCACGTG
>CAXTCK010000131.1:6689-8752 GCA_964242425.1 uncultured Acetobacteraceae bacterium
GCGCCGACCTTCACCTTGCGCGAGGCCCGCACGATCCGGCCGTCCGCGCCGACCAAAAAAGGTGGACCGGTCGATGCCCATGTACTGGCGGCCATGCATCGACTTGCCGACCCAGCTGCCATGAGCGGCCCCCACCGCGCCGTCGGCGTCGGAAGCGAGCGGGAACGCCAGCGCGAACCGGGTCGCGAACGCGTCGATCGCCTTGGTCGGGTCACGCGACGGGCCCACCACCGCCAGCCCGACCGGCCGAACGCGAGCAGCGCTTGCTGGAAGTCGCACGCCTGCCTGGTGCAGCCGGCGGTGTCGGCGTCTGGGTAGAGATACAGCACGAACCGCGTCCCGCGCAGCCCGCACGAGCCGACCCGGCGGTTGAAGCTGGCAGGAAGGTCGAATGCCGGCGCCAGGTTGCTCGCTTCCAGGGTGCACTTTCGGGGTGCGCGCTTCCAGGCTGCGCGCTCCGGGCTCGAGGGTGGTCACGACGGCTTCCTTCCCGGTCCGGGCTCGGGCCGCGCGTCCACGACCGGCCCTACCAGCCTGTCGAACGCCGAGCGCACCGACGACGCTACCTCGTCGCAGCGCCGTCCGAGCGCGTCCAGCCCTCCACCCAGGTCGGCCGCATCCAGCCCGAGCCCGTGCAGCAGCGCCTCGACCACGGGCGCCGGCAGGCGCGCCTGCGGCCCGTGCGGAACCGCCACGCCGAGCAGGATGCGCAGCATCCCCTGCAGCTCCCGCCAGAACCGGTCCGCGCCGATCAGCATGGCGGCGTCCGCGCGTCCCAGCAGCCCGGCGCGGCGAAGGCGTCGGAACGCTTCCCGCGTGGTCGGATGGCGCACGGCCGGGTCCGGGCTCGCCAGCTGCAGCACCTGGGCGATGAACTCTACCTCCATCAGGCCGCCCGCCCGCAGCTTCACGTCCCATGGCCCGCGCGGCGGCAGGTCGCGCGCCAGCCGCGTCCGCATCGCCACCGCGTCCCGGCACAGCAGCGCCCGCAGCACTTCCGCCCCGGCAGTGTCCCCGAACGGCCCCACCGACAGCGCGTCCGAGATCGCGATCCCGACGCGACGGCGCAGCGGACCCGGTCCCGCCACCACGCGGGCCCGCGACAGCGCCATGCGTTCCCAGGTCCAGGCCTGCTCGGCGTGGTAGCGGCGGAACGCCGGCAGCGACACCGCCACCGGGCCCTGGCTGCCCGACGGGCGCAGCCGCATGTCGAGCGCGTACAGCGGCCCTTCCGCCCCGGGCGCCGACAAGGCGGCGATCAGCCCGTGCGCCAGCCGGGCGTAGTACTGGCTCGGCGGCAGCGGCCGGCCGTTGCGACGCCCACCGCTCGCTTCCACGTCCTCCGGATGGTCGTACACCAGCATGAGGTCGAGGTCTGAGCCGCCCATCATCTCCCGCGACCCGGCCTTGCCCAGCGCCACCACGCTCATGCCGCCGCCGGGAACCACGCCGTGGCGGCGACGGTGCTCGGCCGACACCTGGTCCAGCATCCGGACGATGACGCGTTCCGCGAGCGCCGTGCGCGCGATCCCGGCCTCGTCGGCGTCGAGGCGCCGTTCCATCTGCGCCACGGACAAGCGGAACTCCTCGCCGCGCACCAGGCCGCGCGCCACCCGGATCGCTTCCTCCACCCCGCCCGCCGCGCGCATCTGCCGGTCGAGCAGGCCGCGGAGGGACCGGTCCGCTTCCTCCCCGCCTTCCGGCACGAGCAGGCCGTCCAGCGCTCCCGGCACCGCCGCCAAGTGGTCCGCCAGCGCCGGCGACGCCCCGAGCACCGCCGCCACCCGGTCCAGCAGGGGCGGATAGCGGTCGAACAGCGACAGCAGCTGCACCAGGCCGGCCTGACGCGACAACAGGGTGTCGAACCGGATCAGCGCCGCCAGCGGGTCGCGCTGCCGTCCCAGCGCCCGCAGCAGCGCCGGCATCAGGCCCTGCAGCAGGCTGCGCGCGCGGGGCTGGCGCAGCGCCCGGTGGCGGTCGTCGTCCCAGCCGCGCAGGATGTCGCGCGCCTGGCTGCTCCCCGCCTGGCCGATCGACGCCGAACCGAACGGGTCCGGCAGCGC
>CAXTCK010000131.1:8852-10058 GCA_964242425.1 uncultured Acetobacteraceae bacterium
CGCCGGCGGGCTCGTCCTGCCTGCGCACCATGTGGTCGAAGCGGCGCCTGGTTCGACGCAGCTCCGGCAGCAGCGCGTCAGCCAGCGCCGTCCCGTCGGCGGCGCCCGCGAAGCACGCGAACGCCTCGAACCCCGGGCGCGTCGCGGGCAGGCTGTGGGTTTGCCGGTCCGCCTGCATCTGCAGCCGGTGTTCCAGCGAGCGCAGCCGCCGGTAGGTGGCGGCCAGCGAGCGCGCGGTGGCCCGGTTGAGGTAGCCGCCGGCGGCGAGCCGGTCCAGCGCCCCGGTGGTGGATGGATCGCGCAGCGCCGGTTCGCGCCCGGCCCATACCAGCTGCAGCGTCTGCGCGATGAACTCGATCTCCCGTATCCCGCCATGGCCGAGCTTGAGGTCGTGGCCCAGCAGCGCATCCACCGCGTCGCCCGGACCGGAACTGGCAGCGCCCGCAACAGGCATGCCCGGGCCGGACGCCCCGAACCGCTTCAATGGCGACGGCGCGTAGCGGTCGATCCGGCGCTTCATGGCGTGGATGTCCTCGATGGCGGCGAAATCGAGGTGGCGTCGCCACACGAACGGCTGGATCGCCTGGAGGAACCGCCTGCCGCGATCGAGGTCGCCCGCCACCGGGCGCGCCTTGATCATCGCCGCGCGTTCCCAGGTCTCGCCATAGCTCTCGTAGTACGCGATCGCCGCCGGCAGCGAGACGGCGGGCGGCGTGGCGCCGGGATCGGGACGCAGGCGCAGGTCCACCCGGAACACGTAGCCGTCGGCATCCACGGTCTCCATCAGTCCCACCAGCCCGGCCGCCAGGCGCACGAACAGCCGCCCGGGCTCCGCCACAGACGGGTGCGCCGCTGGGTCGTAGAGCAGCACGAGGTCGACGTCGGAGGAGTAGTTCAGCTCTCCGGCTCCGAGCTTGCCCATCGCCAGCACCATGAACCCCGACTCCCGTTCCGGCCGGTCCGGATGCGGCAAGCACAGCAGCCCCGCGCGGTGCGCGTCACGCAGCAGGTGCGCCGTCGCCACCCGCAGCGAGGCTTCCGCCAGCAGCGACAGGGTGCCGGTCACCCGCTCGAGGTCCCACATCCCGCCGAGGTCGGCGATCGCCACCGCCAGCGCCACCTGTCGCCTGGCCTGCCTGAGCCCCGACGCAATCGCGGTGCGCGCCGCGTCCGGCCGCAGGGCGCGCAGCCGGCGCAGCGCCGCCG
>CAXTCK010000132.1:0-10050 GCA_964242425.1 uncultured Acetobacteraceae bacterium
AAGCCAGCATCCGCCGCGCAGCATCTGCATCACGGGATCGCGCAGCCGCCCGCCGTAAGCTCGCCGCATCGAGCTCCATCCAGGTGATCGCCACCGCCATACCAGCCTCCAAATCCAGGAGACCGGCGAATCACGTCACGGAGTGATAGCGAAGAACGTCTGCTTTTCAGGACTTCCACCCCAGAACTTAAACTGACCTTTCCTATTCAAAACTACTTCCCGCGACGCGGCGCGGAAGCGCTACCGGCACCGCGCCCCCAGAGCGTTGACCTGCATCCGCCGCGGAGTGAGAAGTATCGGGACCTGCTCCTGGCTGCAGTCAGAGTGCAGGCGGACATCATCCTGGTCGGACTCTGCTGCAGCATCACTGAGCCGCACCCATCGCCTGATGAAAGATGTGAAGGACAATCGAGGACGTGGTCACCTGGCTCTACATCGCCAACGTCAGGCTTATGTCACGCCACAAGATTCTTAAACAATCAATGTCAGACTTTAAGACATGATAAGACCACCATCAACATTGATGGTTTGTCCAGTAATGTAGCTCGCATCCGGACCTGCCAGGAACGATACAAGCCCCGCGACATCATCGCCCTGTCCAGCACGGCCCATGGGAATGTTCTCCACCCACTCCTTCATCAGTTCACCGGGGGCGTAGTCGCCGAGCAGCTTGCCCCAAGCTTGGTCGTTGTACGCCCACATGTCAGTCTCGATAATGCCGGGGCAGAAGGCATTGACGGTGATGGCTTCCTTTGCAACTTCCTTGGCCAAGCTCTGCGTGATTCCTACCACGCCGAACTTGCTCGCTGCATAATGCGGTGTGAAGATAAACCCCTGCCGCGCCTGTCCGGACGCGGTGTTGATCAGACGCCCACCCTGGCCATGCTTCCTGATCCGCGCGATGGCTTCCTTGCAGCACAGGAATACGCCTTTGGTGTTTACCGCCATCACCTTGTCCCAGGCTGCCTCGTCGAGATCCTCGACGCGGGCGATGGTGATGACGCCGGCATTCTGCACTGAGATGTGCACCCGTCCGAATGCCCGTTCCGCCTCGTCGTAAAGCCGTGCGACGTCAGCAGCCGCGGTGACGTCCGCCTCGACCGCCAGCACTTGGCCGCCTTGCTCCTTGATGCTGTGCGCCACCGTGTGAACCGCGGGCTCGTTGGCGCTCAGCACTACCGCGGCTCCGTCTCGCGCCAGGCGAGCGGCGATGGCGGCGCCAATGCCTCGGCTGGCGCCTGTAACAACGGCGACTTTTCCAGCAAGGCTCATGAAGGCTCTCCTCGTTCTGCCACGGTGTCGAGCCGTGCGGCGGTAAACTGGTCGGTGACGAGCACGTCGATCAACCGGCCATGCAAGGCGCCCAGCAAGGCCTGCCGCTTGCGGGCACCGCCCGCAACCGCGACCACGCGCGGAATGGCGCGGAGCTGCTCCAGCGTGATGCCGATGACCCGCCCGTCGATCGGAGAACGGATCGGCCGGCCCATGCTGTCGAAGAAATGCAGGCACAGGTCGCCAACCGCGTTCAGCGACACCAGCTCCTGCAGTTCCGTCGACGTGAAGATGTTGCCGCTGTCTGCCAACAGCTTCGAAGGCTCTATTCCCCCTACGCCCACCAGCGCCATGGTGATGCGCTCGAACTCGGCCATCGTCGAGGCAACATAGGGTTCGGAGATCAGCGCGTGCTTGGCCTCGACCGATCCTGCGACGCCTTGCGTGGCCAGCAGCATCGGCTCGGCGCCGGTCAATCGTGCCAGACGGGTGGTAAGCGCAGTCGCATGATGTTGCACACCAGGATTGCCCATCCCGCCCAGGATCTGCACGACGCGCGACGCCTGCGCGCGCTTGGCAGGCCCCAGATTGTCGACCATGCGCAGCAGGCTTTCGCTCCAGGAGGAGATGCCGATGACCTCGCCGGGCTGCAGCGTCGCTTCCAGATACTGGGCCGCCGCCTCGCCAATCCGAGAAAGGATCTGCTCCTCGCGATCCTCGACGCATTCGGCCACCACGACTTCCGACAGCCCATAGCGCTGCGCCAAACGTTCTTCCAGTTCGGGATAGGTCCCGGATGGTGCGTCGACGGTGATCCGGACCAGGCCCTCGTCGCGCGCCCGTTTCAGGAGGCGCGAGATGCCGGCTTGCGAAATGCGAACCTTCTCTGCGATCTCCGACTGCTTCATCTCGTCGAGGTGATACATGCGCGCGACCCGGGCGATCAGTCTCAATTCGTCGGATCTTGCCATCGATCTTCCCGTTCACCAGCAGCAGAAGCCGCCATCGACCAGCAGGTCGACCCCGGTGCAGAAGGACGCTGCCTTGGAGGACAGGAATACGGCAGGGCCGACCAGTTCGTCGACGCTTGCCATCCGTCCCATCGGAGTCTGCTCCTCGAACGCCCTGGTCTGGTGCACCATCTCGGGCCGGGTGTTCATCGGCGTCGCGGTGTAGCCCGGGCTGATTGCATTCACCCGCACCCCGCGCTGCGCCCATTCGATCGCCAGGCTCTTCGACAGATGGATGACCGCGGCCTTGGCCGAATTGTAGTGCGCCTGCGTCAGACCACGGTTGACGATGACGCCCGACATGGAGGCTATGTTGACGATCGAACCGCTTCCGGCCGCCAGCATCGCCCGCGCTTCCGCCTGGCAGCACAGAAACAGGCCGGTGACGTTGACGTCGTACATGCGCTGCCACTGCGCGCGGCTCATCTCCTCCGCCGGTGCTGCATTGGCGATGCCGGCGCAGTTGATCGCCACCGACAGCGTGCCCAACGATCCCCGCACCGCGCCGATGGCCGCCGCGACCGACGCCTCGTCCGTCACGTCGCCGTGCAGGCCGATGGCCCGTCGTCCGAGCGCCTCGATACGGGCGACCGTGTCCGCGAGACCGGGACTGGATGCCATGTCGAAGCAGCCGACATCCGCACCGGCCTCCGCCAGCCCGACCGCGATACGCTGGCCGATCCCGCTTCCGGCGCCGGTGACGAACGCGACGTCGCCGGACAGACTGAACAGATCCATCATCTCGCTCCTACGACGTCGCCAGTTCCATCACCCGGACGTTGCTGGCCTCGGCCTGCGGCAGCACGCCCATCTGCCGGCCGCGGGCCAGCACCATCACCCGGTGCGCCAGACCCAGCACCTCCTCCAGGTCTGACGACACCACGATCACCGCCATGCCCTCGGCGGCCAGAGCGGCGATCACCTCATAGATCGCCGCACGCGCGCCCATGTCGATGCCGCGCGTCGGCTCGTCCAGGATGAACACGCGCGGCGAGCGCGCCACCCAGCGGGCGATCACCACCTTCTGCTGGTTGCCGCCCGACAACGACCGCGCGCTCTGCTCCGGCCTTCCCTTCACCCCAAGGCGCTGCACCAGGCCGGCCGCGAACGACCGCACCGTGTCCGGCATCAGCCAGCCGCGGCGCGACAGCCGGTCGGCGTTGCCCAGCGCCAGGTTGTCGGCGATCGAATGGTCCAGCACCACGCCCTGGCCCTTGCGGTCCTCCGGCACCAGCACGATGCCGCGCCGGATCGCTTCATCCGGTCGGCCAAGCCGCAGCCGCGCGCCGTCCAGCACGATCGTGCCAGACGCGACCGGATCCGCGCCCGCGATCGCGCGCACCAGCTCCGTGCGCCCGGCGCCGACAATGCCGGCGATGCCGAACACCTCGCCCGCCGCGACGGCGAAACTGACATCCCGGAACGCGCCGGTGGCCGAGTTCAGCGCGTCCACCCGGATCACCTCCGCCGCGGTGGGCGCGCGCATGACGGGAAAGATGCGGTCGATCGAGCGGCCGACCATGTCGCGCAGCAGGGTGTCGACCGGCACCTGCGCCGTATCGTGCGTCGCCACCAGCTGGCCGTCGCGCAGCACCACCACGCGGTCGGCGATCCGGGCGATCTCTTCCAGCCGGTGGCTGACATAGATGAACGACACACCCTCCGCCTTGAGCCGGCGGATCTGCGCGAACAGCTGCTCGGTCTCGGCCAGTCCCAGCGCCGCGGTCGGCTCGTCCAGGATCAGCAGGCGCGCCCCCAGCGTCAGCGCCTTGGCAATCTCCACCTGCTGCTGCGCCGCCACCGACAGGCCGCGCACCAGACGGGTCGGCGACACCATCAGCCCGAGCGCGCGCAGGTGCTCGCCAGCGCGCCGGTTCATGAAGGCGCGGTCGATCGCGCCGTTCCTCATCGGCAGCCGGCCGACGAACACGTTCTCCGCGATCGACAGGTCGGGCAGCAGGCGCATCTCCTGGTGGATCAGCCCGAGCCCGTGCGCGATCGCATCGCCCGGCGACACGGGCGCATACCGGGCTCCTTCCCACAGCATGGTGCCCGTGTCTGGCGGAGTCAGGCCGGAGATGATGGAGGACAAGGTCGACTTGCCCGCCCCGTTCTCACCAAGCAGCGCGACCAACTCGCCTTCGCGCACGTCCAGGTCGATGCCCTGCAGCACCATCACGCTGCCGAAGGACTTGCCCACGCCCCGGACGCTCAGTCGCATGATGCGCTCCTCCTCCTGCCCGGGACGCCGCCCGCCACTCGCCTCAGGGATGGTGGGCGATGAAGGACGCCACGTTGGCCTTGGTGGTGAGCTCCGCCTGCTGCAGCTGCTGCGCCGGGACCGGCTTGCCGGCGATCAGGTCGAGCGCGCTGTCCACCGCCAGCCGGCCCATGAACTGAGACTTCTGCGTCATGGTCGCGGCCAGGGTGCCCTTCTGCACCGCCTTCAGCCCGGCCACGTCGCCGTCGAAGCCGACTACCATCACCGGATGATCCAGGTTGGCCACCTTCACCGCCTGTGCGGCGCCCAACGCCAGGCCGTCGGCGCGGCCGAAGAATACGGAAATGTCGGGATGACGCTGCAGCATGTCCTGGGCGATGGAGAAGCCCTCGCTTTGCGACCATTCCTGGCTGGCCTGCTTGGCCACCACGGTCAGGCCCGGGCAGTTGGCGAGCGCTGCCATGAAGCCCTTGTCGCGGTCCATCTCCGGGGTGGTGCCGATCTGGCCCTGGATGATCGCCACGTGGCCCTTGCCGCCGGTCTGCTTGCAGACGTAGTCGCCCAGGACGTGCGCGGCGGCGACGCTGTCGGAGGCGATAAAGGTGTTGCCCGGCGCGTCCGGCGCGTTGCGGTCCACCGCGATCACCGGGATGTGCGCCGCCTGCGCCGCGCGCACCGGCACGCCGGCCGCCGTGGCGCCGGCCGGGATGTAGATGATCGCCTTGACCCCCCGGGTGATCAGGTCCTGGATCTGGCTGACCTGGGTCGCAGAATCGCCATGGGCATCGACCACCACCAGGTCGGCCCCCTTGGCCCTGGCTTCGGCGGTGGCGGCCTGCTTGATCTGGTTGAAGAAGTCGGCCTGCAGGTTGGCAACGGCCAGGCCGATCGTCGGCCTGGTCTGCGCCATCGCGGGCGCCGCGCCCAGCAGGGCGGCGACGGCGAGGCTGGCGGCGAGACTGGTGATCTTGGACATGGTGCTTCCTGTTCCCGATGATGCGCGGGCGTTGACCGCCCCTTGGTGAAACCCGCTACGTGCGGCGACGCAGCGTGTCGAAGGTGACCGCAACCGCGATCACGATGCCGATCACGACCTGCTGGATGAAGGGCGAGATGCCGACCAGGTTGAGGCCGTTGTGCAGCACGCCGATGATGAACACGCCGACCACGGTGCCGGCGACCGAGCCGATGCCGCCCGACAGGCTGGCGCCGCCGATCACCACCGCAGCGATCGCGTCGAGCTCGTAACCAAGGCCGGCGGAAGGCTGCGAGCTGTCGAGCCGCGAAGCCATCACCGCCGCCGCGACGCCGGCCAGCAGCCCGGAGGCCGCGTACACCGCGACGGTCAGCTTGCGCACCGGGATGCCGGCCAGCCGCGCCACTTCGGCGCTGCCGCCGATCGCATAAAGGCTGCGCCCGGTCGCGCGGTAGCGCAGGAACAACCAGGCGGCGATCGCCAGGAGAGCGAAGATCCCGACGGTGGCGGACAGAACGCCGAGATGCCGTTCGGTGGCGAGGGCAGTGAACCAGTCCGGATAGCCGACCACCTGCTGGCCGTCGGTGGTGATGTTGGCGAGCCCGCGCGCCACCGACATCATGGTCAGGGTAGCGATGAACGCCGGCAGGCGCGCCCGCGTTACCAGCAGCCCGTTGACGATGCCACAGATCCCGCCCGTGACGATGCACAACACCAGAGCCACCGGAAACGGGATCCCATAATCCTGCGGCAGCCAGCCCAGCACCATGATCGACAGCGCCAGGATCGACCCCACCGACAGGTCGATGCCGCCGATGATGATGACCCCGGTCATGCCGAGCGCCAGGATGCCGAGCGTGGTGACCTGGTCCACCACGTTCAGGGCGTTGCGCAGCGTCAGGAACACGTTCGTGGTCAGTGAAAACACGACGCACAGCAGCAGCAGCCCGATCAGCGGTCCCTGGGCGCCGCTCAGCAGCGAGGCCAGCGTTCGGCGCGGTGCTGCGGGAACGACGGCTTGCAGTCCGGGCGGTCTGGCGGTGCTGGTGCTCATGATGCGGTTTCCCCGATCCGCCGGCTTGAGGCGCGTGCCACCGCAGCACGCCAGTGCCGGCTGTCTCCGTCCTTGTCCTGATCCGGCCTGCCCTCGAAACGGTCGCGCGGCCGTGGCAGCGTTTCCAGTGCCGCGCGCGACCATACCCCGGCCGACAGCCCGGCCAGGTGTGCTGCACCCAGCGCGGACAGCTCCGGCTCACGTGCGCGCAGGATCGTGCAGCGGAGCCGGTCCGCCTGCATCTGCATCAGCCCGTCGGTGCGGGTCGGACCGCCATCGACGAACAGCTCGCCGACCGTGCCGACGCTGTGCGCGATCGCCTCGACCACGTCGGCGACCTGGAACACCACGCTTTCCACCGCCGCCCGCGCGATGGCGTCGCGCGTGGTGCCGAGCGTGAGGTTGGTCAGCAGCCCGACCGCGTCGCGATCCCACCAGGGCGCGCCCAGCCCGCCGAAGCCCGGCACCAGCGCCACCCCATCGCTGCGCGAGGCCAGACCCATTGCCACCAGCGCCGGCACCTCGAGCCCGAGGATCCCGGCGATCCAGCGCAGGGTCGAGCCGGCTGAACGAATGTTGCCTTCCGCCGCGTAGGCCGGGCGGTCCGTCATCCAGCCGATGGTCAGGCACAGCCCGGCCTGCAGATCGACCGGCCGGTCGATCAGCCCCATCACCGAGGAGCCGGTGCCGTAGGTCGCCTTCACCTGCCCCTGCGACAACGCACCATGGCCGAACAGGGCTGCGTGGCTGTCACCCATCACGGCACCCACCGGCGTGCCGTCGCGCAACGGCGACAGCCCGCGCACCGTCGGAAACGGGCCGGTGGACGGCAGCACGCGGGGCAGGCAGGCACGCGGCACGTCGAACAGGGCGAGCAGGTCCTCGTCCCAATCCACCGCCTGCACGTTGAGCAGCTGTGTGCGCGACGCGTTGCCGGCCTCGATCACGTGCGTGTCGGAGAAGCCACCGAGCAGCCAGCTGTCGATCGTGCCCAGCCGGATCTCGCCGTTTCTCGCGTGGGCGCGGTCCGGATCGTGCCGGTCCAATAGCCAGCGCGCCTTGACCGCGGAAAACATCGGATCGAGCGGCAACCCCGACCTGGTCTGGACCAGCCGCTCGGTGTCCTTGGAGCGCAACGCATCGCAGATTGCCGCCCCGCGCTGGTCCTGCCACGACACGACCGGCGACAACGCGGCGCCGGTCGCCGCATCCCACAGCAGCAGCGACTCGCGCTGGTTGCTGAAGCCGACGGTCGCCACGCAGGCGGCGTCGCGACCTTCCAGGCACGCTGCCACCGCCCGGCGCACGCTGTCGCGGATCTCGTTCGCATCCTGCTCCACCCATCCGGGACGGGGATGGTGTTCACCCAGCGGTGCCGAGCCGCGTGCGACGAACTGGCCGTCCTCGCCGACCAGCGCGCACTTGGTGGCGCTGGTACCCTGGTCGATGGCGAGGACGAACCGGCCGGTCACGTCAGGCCATCAGTTCGAGCGCCGCGGCAGCCAGGCCATCCGCGTTCAACCCGAAATGGTCGAGCAGGAACGCGGCCGAACCGGTTGGCGCAAAATGCGGCACGCCGAGGATGCGCATCCGGGTCGGATGGTGCCTTACCACCGTTTCCGCCACAGCCGAGCCGAGGCCGCCGGTGACGATCGCCTCTTCCGCCGTGACGATGCCGCGCGTTTCGCGCGCCGCCGACAGCACCGCCGCCTCGTCCAGCGGCGCGATGGTCATCATGTTGAGCACTCGCGCCGAAACGCCTTGTCGGACCAGTTGATCCGCAGCGTCGAGCGCCCGCGACACCAGCACCCCGGTCGCGATCAGCGTCACGTCGTGCCCGTCGCGCAGCACCAGGGCCCGGCCCGGCTCGAACACCGCATCCTTCGGCGTCACCGCCGGCACCTTGAAGCGACCGACGCGCATGTAGATCGGCCGACTTGCCTGTGCCGCCCAGCGCACGGCGTCGCGCGTCTGCTTCGGGTCGGCCGGATTGAGGATGGTGATATCGGTCAGCGCCCGCATCCAGGCGAAGTCCTCGATGGAGTGATGGGTCGGACCCAGCTCACCATAGGACATGCCCGGGCTCTGCCCGCACAGCACCACGCCATAGTTGTTGTAGGCCACGTCCGCCTTGATCTGTTCCAGTGCGCGGCCGGTCAGGAACGGCGCGGCGCAGCACACGAACGGAACAAAACCGCCGTTGGCCAAGCCGGCGGCGACGCCGACCATGTTCTGCTCGGCGATGCCGACATTGACCAGACGGTTCGGGAATTCCTTCTGGAACCCGCTCATGTTGGATGAGCCGACAGAATCGTTGCATACGGCGACGATGCGCGGGTCGACCCGCGCCAGCTCAATCATCGTTTCGGCGAACGCCACGCGGCAATCAAACGTCTCGATACCACCGGCGGCGGGCAGGCTCATCTCGTTCATCGCGCCAACTCCTCAAGCGCCTGCACGACCTGCTCCGGCGACGGCACTTTGTGGTGCCATTCCACCCGGTCCTCGATGAACGAAACGCCTTTGCCCTTCAAGGTGTTGGCGATCAGCACGCGTGGCCTGTCGATCCGCGGCGCTTCAAAGGCGGCGAGCAGGGCGGCATGGTCGTGTCCGTCCACCTCCATCACTTCCCAGCCGAACGCGCGCCACTTGTCGGCCAGCGGCTCCAAGCCGTTGGTGTCCTCGGTGCGGGCACCCTGCTGCAGGCGGTTGCGATCCACCACGGCAGTCAGGTTGGACAGCTTGCGATGGCCGGCGAACATCGCCGCTTCCCAATTCGAACCTTCCTGGAGCTCGCCGTCGCCCAGCACCACGAAGGTGCGGTAGTCGGACCCGGAAATCGTCGCCGCAACCGCGGTTCCGACCGCGATCGGCAATCCGTGTCCCAGCGGCCCGGTATTGGCTTCGACGCCCTTCACCTTGCGACGATTTGGATGCCCGTTCAGCACCGACAATGGCGCCATGAAGCTCGGCAGCAGCTCCGGGCTGAAATAACCAGCCTCAGCCAACACCGAATACAGCGCCGCCGAACAATGGCCTTTGGACAGGATAAAGCGATCGCGCCCGGCCCAGTCCGGCTCACCTGCCCGGTAGCGCATCACCGCGAAGAACAGCGTGACGAGCACATCAGTGACGGAAAAGTCGCCGCCGATATGGCCCATACGTGGGGCGGCGATGGTGTGGATGATCGAGACCCGCGTTTCGCGAGCAAGCTCTCCGAGCCGGGCGATGCGTGCATCGTCATGACCGGGAGCGCCGTTGGAAGCCTTTGGGTCGTCGATCAGAGAAGGCATTTCGAATCCTGAACGGTGATGCTCGGAACAACCATTCCAACCTAATTGAATATCTATTCACTCTCTTATATATATGTATTTTGGCCGGCTTCCAGCTGCCGGTCAAGCGTATTCTCGTCGTTTTGTGTCATTACATCAGGCGGGGTGACATGAGCTTGACGCTGGCGGCGTAAAGCCAGGTATTGCGCGCTCGATCATCCGTTCTGCATCTTTGGCTAGCACTA
>CAXTCK010000133.1:0-9888 GCA_964242425.1 uncultured Acetobacteraceae bacterium
CCGCGTAGAGACTCAAACCAATCGGTCTCCGGGATACTCGGCGCGGTTCAGACCGCGCGCATCGATCAGCTTTCCGGTCTGGCCAAGCTACTGCCGCGCCGCCCACCACCGCGTCGTCGCTGCCGCATCACGCGCCACCCGTCCCGCACAGCTTTCTCCCTGAAACTAACGGTTCCTCAAGCTTCCAAGATCAGGATGCCGTCATCCAGCTGCCAGGATGACGACAATGACGACGACGGATGCCGCTCTCCAGAACCAGCTCGAGGCGGCCGCACTCCTGGCCGGGTTGCAACGCGCCCTGATCCTCTCGCCGACCCTTCAGGTGCTCGAAGGCGCTGCTCAGACGGCCTATGATCCTACCCAGGCCGCCGCTCTTGGCCTCAAGCCGTTCCTGAACGCTCAGGGGCACGCGATGACCGAGACGCTCTCCAGCGGCATGTCGGCTTCGGCGTTCCTAGACGCCCGCGGCAACGTCGTCATCGCCTACCAGGGAACCACGACCAACGCCCAGTATCAGCTCGATGTTAGCCTCCTGAGCGGGACGAGCGCGTCGAAGCTGCAGGGCTTCTCCGACGCCGTCAGCTTCGCAACCCAGGTCGAGAGAGCAGCGGCGGGCAAGGGCATCAACCAGACCCAGGTCTACGTGACGGGCCATTCCCTTGGCGGCACGCTGTCCGCCTACGTGGCCTCGCAGACCGGGCTGGGCGGCACGGCGTTCGCCAGCTCCGGCGTGCCGGGCTACCAGGCAACCGCCGTGCCGGCCGCCAACTTCGTCAGCTACGTCGAGAAGGGCGATCCCTTCGCGAACTACACCACCGACACGACCGAGAAGGCGAGTGCCGTCGTTGCCAACCCCCACATGGACCATTACGGCACCGTGGTGCAGCTTGGCACCAACGCCGACGCCGCCCAGCTGTCCGGCTTCGCCTCAGCTATCAGCGGCTACTCCCTGGGCGAGCTGGAAGCCGGTCAGGTGCCAGTCAGCGCCCAGACCATCTCGGCGCTTACCCAGGCGGCTGGGACACTCATGGACGAGCATCATGGCCTGGGCAGCTACGAGACCGACGCGGCTTCGGCGGTTGTCTCCGCGACGGCTTACGGGCTGCAGGACACCAGCATGACCCAGTTCATGGCATCCGTGGCGGCCGATGCAAAGGCGCTGCTGGCGGACATCCCGAAGATCTTCAGCGCGCCCAACCCGACGGCTGCCTTCAGCCGGTTCGCCAGCGACTTCCCCGACTTGGCGAAGGAGGTCACGTCCATGATGCATGCCCAGAACTTCCAGGCGGCGCTGGGCAGCCTGCAGACGGTCGATCCCACGATCTACAAGGCCATCACAAGCCCCCAGGGCATGGCGGCGCTCGTGGGGGTTTTGGGACAGCATCCTGTTGCTTCGATGCCGTTTCATATTGCCTGACCCGCTTGTCGACCAACCGACAAGCAACGCTGGAGAAACGCGGTCCTTTAACGAGGGCGCAACCTCCAGCGTTTAGCTTCCAGCTTGGCTCCGGCCCACATATCAGGGGGTAAGACCGGTCTCCCCGCCCAACGCACTGAAAGCAACGAACATCGGGGGACGGTGCCCGTCGGCAGGCTTCACTGCCGGCATTCCGTGACGGCCATGAGAGCGTGGCAACTGATGGAGACCTAGCGGCTGACGTCCCGAACAACAAAGCGGAGTGCCAGAGCGACTCGGCCAGCCCTTGACCATCAGGCACTGCCAAGCCGGCGTGGCTTATGCGACTGTGGTGTCTCCTCTTCCAGAATCTCATGACCCTGTTCAAGCTGACATCAGCGCTCTGCCTTCTGACAGCCCTATCCGCCTGCGGACCACGACCCGGGGGTCCGACGCCCGTGGTGCAGGGCGCCAATGGACCGGCCACCCCGGATAGCCTCGGCGGCAGCAACATGGGCGAGGGTGGCGCCAATGGCGGGATGGGGAATGGCGGTGGTGTCACCGCGGGCGGTGGCGTGGCCGTGCACTAGTCGCCGCCCTCCGCCTTCCGGGCGTCCTGCCCTTCCTTGTCCCGCACCACCCGCTCCCACACCCGACGCACCGAGTTGGCGTTCGGCGGCTCGCCGCGGGAGCCGAGGATGCCCTCCAGCACCATGATCCGGGCGATCTCGCTCCACTGCATCCCGCTCCAGCCGTTCCGGTACTGCCTGGCCTTAATGACCTTGGCATGGTTCGCCAGCAGCCACGCGTAGACGGGCTCGCGGCTCCTGCAGGGGTCGAAGATCTCGTCCCACTCCTTCCGGCTCAGGTGCCGGAAGCGGGGTTTGTCCCGTTCGGCCACGGCGGCGTCGAGGAGCTTGGAGCGGAGGGCGATGCGGTCTGGCATGGCCTCAGCCTGACGGGCCTCGGCGCGAACGGGGAGCACATTTTTTCGCAGGTTGATGGACGCTGGAACGTCCATGCAGGGGACGGTTGGCGTCCATGGGACGAACATCCGGCGTCCACTGGAAGGACGTTCGACAGCCACTACCCGGACATCTACCGACCACGCCGCGGACGTCCAACGCCCACCGCAAGGACGCCGAAACAGAGCCTCCATACACAAATGCACCTGTGGTGCTTTTTGCGGGTGATTCCGTAGCTCGATTCCGCTCTGCTTCAGAGCCTTAGGCCAAGCCGATTAGCAGCCGGGTTCGCCTTTCGTCGGAGCTGGTTTCAGCCGCATGTGGGACGCGAGGCTCGATGACGGGGCAAGCGGTGCTACCCTGAATGTGGAGCGGCTTATCCAGCGGTCAGTGCGGAACGCCAGCCTGATCACACCTCAGCGCGATCAGGTAGCACCGGCTCTGGACGTGCCGCTTGGGCCTCACAACCATTCCTCTGGAAACGCACCCTGGAGGTAGCCGAGGAAGGCCTTGACCTTGGCGCTGGGCAGGCGGCTCGACGCATGGAGCACCCACAACTCCATCGTTCGTGCCGATGCATTGCCCCACGAGACCAGCCGTCCGGCAGCGAGATCGTCTGCAACCAGCACCCGCGGCAGCCGGGCGGCGCCGATCCCTGTCAGCACGGCATCGCGCACCGTCGGCAGCGTCGGTAGCTCCAGCACCGTCCGCGTCGGGAGGGGCGGGCCATCTGGTCCTGGCACATGCCAGATCGGGTCGTTCGGCATCGCCGTCCGCACCACAACCGGCAGCGTTTCACCTTCTGCGCCAGACGGGATCGGAATCGATGGCGATGCCACGATCACGAGCTGGTCGCGCACGAAGCATCGTCCGACCAGTGCGGAATCTCGCTTGGGATTGAGCCGGATCACCACGTCGTAGCCTTCGGCCACGAGGTCGACCGCACGGTCCTCCATCGTCACGTTCAGGCGCACCTCGGGATAGGCCTGGGCGAACCCGGCCGCGAGCCGGCCGAGTAGCACCTGTCCGAACACGGCCGGCACGTTGATCCGCAGCCGCCCGCGTGGCTGCGCGCGGCCATCGCGCAGCAGCTCGCCCGCCTCCGATATCTCCCCCAGCGGGCCTGCCGTGCGCGACAGGAGCAGGTCTCCCTCCTCCGTCAGGCGCACCGAGCGCGAGCCGCGCTCGAACAGCCGCACGCCCAGGCTGGCCTCCAGCTCCATCACCCTGCGCGACAGGCTGGCCTTGGGCCGTCCGCTCGCGCGTGCGGCCTGGGTCACCCCGCCGTGGGTGGCGACCAACACGAAGTCGGAGAGAGCTTCCAGATCCAAGACTGTTCCATCCGTGGGACGAGGCGTCCCAGTTGAATGGCTCAACTCCCGCCCGGCAACACTCATTTGGTTCTCCGACGCTCAGCCAACCTTGGCTGAGCCCACTGAAGGAAAACACTCATGAGCATCCTGGTGACCGGCGGAACCGGTACGGTCGGCGCCCACCTGCTCGACCGCCTCGCGCGCGAGGGCGTCGAGGTCCGCGCGCTGACCCGCAACCCGGCCAAGGCGGCGCTGCCTGCCGGCGTGACGCCCGTGGCCGGCGACATGCTGGACGTGGACGCAACCCGCGCCGCACTGACCGGGGTCAGCACGCTGTTCCTGCTCAACGCGGTCACGGCCGAGGAACTGACGCAGACCCTGCTGACGCTCAACCTGGCCCACGAGGCCGGTATCGAGCGGCTGGTCTACTTCTCCGTGTTCCAGGGTGAGGCGTTCGCCACCGTCCCCCACTTCACCGCCAAGCACGCGGCCGAGCTGATGATTGAGCAGCTCGACATCCCAGCCACGGTCCTGAGGCCCAACTGCTTCATGCAGAACGACGTCTGGTTCAAGGACGCCGTGCTGGATCACGGTGTGTATCCCTTTCCGATCGGCTCCAGGGGCGTCTCCATGGTGGACGCCCGCGATGTGGCGGAGGTGGCGGCCCTCGCGGTGCTGGAGCGCGAGCGCTCGACTGAGCCGCTGCCGCACCGCATCGTCAATCTGGTCGGCCCCGAGCCGCTGACGGGCGAGGGCAACGCGCGGACGTGGTCCAGGCTGCTCGGCAAGACGGTGCGCTACGGCGGCGACGCCACGGCACCATTCGAGCAGAAGATGCGTGGCTTCGGGCCGAGCTGGGCGGCGATGGATCTGCGTCTCATGCTCGACCGGTTCGTGACCGACGGGATGCAGGGAAGCGCGCGGGACGTGGAAGAGATGGCGGGCCTGCTCGGCCGGCCGCCCCGCACCTACGAGGACTTCGCTCGCGAAACGCTTTTGGCTTGGCAGGCCTGAAAGCCACCGGCCACCAGCAGGGATGACGACGATGGCGAGAACATCAGACCAGGCGGCTCCCAGTGCGGGCCGCCCCACGCTCACGCTCGCCGGCAGGATTGGCGCCGGGCTGTTCGCGCTGTGGGGCGTCCTGCACCTTTGGGTCGGCTACGAGGGCACGCGGCTCTACGTGGCTAGCCCAGGGCAGGAGCAGTGGGGCATGTTCATCGGGGGCACCAAGGCGCCCTTTGGTGCCTTCCGGTTCCCGACCGACCCGGTGACCACCCACGTCCATGCCAACCTGATCCTGAACTTCTGCTTCGACGTCGCCGGATACGGCGCACTCGGCATCCTGGTGTCGTGGCTCCTGTTCCGGCGAGCGTCGTGGCTGGCGTTCCTGATGGGGGCGCTCCTGATCGGGTTCTGCGACCTGAGCTTCACCTTCCTGCAGATGACCTCTGGCATCATCCAGCTCAACGTGCCGACCGTCAGCGGGCCGATCATCTGGCTGCTGGCCGTGATCATCACGCCGTTTGGGATGCCACCGTTCAGGCGCACGCAGGACCTAGCCTGAAAACGAACCGCCCGGAGCGGGGCACGGCGGCCCTTCCGGCCGTACAGGAGGCGCGACGACACGGAACAAGATTGTGGTGGTGGCAGGTGCGGGCCCGGGCAACGGCGCCGCGCTAGCCTAGCGTCTCGCAAGCGCCGGTCAGCCGGTGCGATGCTGGCGCGGAGCAAGGAACGCGCGGATACTTCTGCAGCGGAGATTCCAGGTGCCCGCGGTTACGCCCCCGATGTCGGCTCCAGGTGGTTCCGCCAACAATGTTGCTCAGTGCTGTCAGCAATCAACGGAAGTCCCGCGTCGGCACCTTGATGCCTGACCCAAGGCGTAGGTCGGGGATCTATGCCGAGCCGGAAACTATGCCGAGCATGGTCCCGAAGACCCGAGACTTCCGGTAGTAGGGTGACTTGCGGCTCGGCATAATTCGAAGAAAACCGGGCACTCAGGTGCCGTGAAGGCGGTCCCGGTAACGGCCACCGTTCGGTGCTAGGCAGAGGCCGCTCTGCGCTCCATAGCAGACATTTGAAGGCGTGGATTGGCTTCCTGATAGCAGACGCAAATTGGTTATCGATCAGGCATATGATTAGGATCAAAATCACAGCCATCCCCATCAATGGGAGCTTTCAAGCTGGTACGGTTTCTTACAGAACGTAAACTAGATCGCAGCAAAGTTCTCATAGGATAAGAGACGTCTCAAATATGTTTCGCTTATAGGGAGAAAATGCATCTTTCTGCCGATTGTGTAGGAAGAAACGATGCCTTAGCTTGTGCGAAATCAACGCGACGCAGAGGGACACGTCGATGAGTTCTTTGGTTCGTATGCAGTTGCTGTCGTCATTCCTGCTCGGGTTTCAAAGTGCCTCGTCTGCAAGCAATAGAAACCGCCTGAGTTCGGCCAAGGTCGGCTCGAACCCGGTCATCACGGCGCCTGCCAACGCGACCGTCATTGAGGGCCAAGCGACCACGATCTCGGGCATCAGCGTTAGCGACACCGGTGCCAACACCTTTACTTTGACGCTGCAGGATACCGATGGCCTGCTGAGTGCGACGGGTGCCGGCGTCTCGGGATCCGGCACCACCATGCTCGTCCTCTCCGGCACGATCAATGATGTCAACACCGACCTCGGCACACTGACGGATACCGACAGCTCCCTGAGCAACGACACGATCAACCTCAGCGGCTTTGACGAGCTGAGCGACTATGCCGTGCCGCAGGCGATCGGCATCACGGTCGTCGCCTGCTATCTACGCGGCACTATGATCGCCACACCGGAGGGCGAGCGGACGATCGAGACGCTTTCGATCGGTGACCACGTGCTTTCGGCAACCGGCGAGGCAAGACCCATCCGCTGGATTGGGTATCGCGCCTACAGGAAGCGCTTCGCGCAATGCAATCCCGATGTCGTTCCCGTTTGCGTCGCCGCGGGCGCGCTCGCGGACGGCGTGCCGACGCGCGACCTCTACGTATCGCCGCGCCACGCCCTGCTGCTCGATGACGTGCTGGTGCAGGCGATCGATCTTGTGAATGGCGTGAGCATCACCGAAGCAATCTTGATCGACGAGATCGAGTATTTCCATATCGAGCTGGCCGAGCACGACGTGCTGCTGGCGAACGGCGCCCCGGCTGAGAGCTTTGTCGACGATAACAGCCTGATGATGTTCCACAACGCGCACGATTATCTCGCGCTCTATCCAAATGCGCAGCGCCGGCCGGCAATCTATTGCGCGCCACGACTCTCGTCCGGCGAGCGGCTCGAAATCATCCGCCGCCGGATCAATGGCCGGGCCAAGCGCGTCGCCGGTCGGCGGGCGGCGTAGCACCGGGTCCAGGGCCAATCCTGCAAGGACGGGATCGGCCCGAGCACCAAGCGGAACCTTGCGATGACCGGATGCATCGACGAGTGGTCGCGCGACAGCGTGCGTGGCTGGGCCTGGGACCCGTCACGTCCGAACAAAGCCGTCACCGTTGAGGTCTCCGTCGATGGCCGATATCTGACGAAGGTGCTCGCGAACCGTCTCCGCCTCGACGTGCGCCGCGCGGGTTTCGGAACGGGACGATACGGCTTCTCCGTCGACTTGCCTGATCTCGGGCCGATCATGGCCGCCCACAAGCTGCAGGTCCGAGTCAAGGGTGCCGATGCGGACCTTAGAGGATCCCCGATCCTGCTCGCCCCCACGATGGAGTTCAATACGGATGCAGAACGCTCTGTTGCGGCCCTGCTCGCGTCGCCGGGATCGTCGGTGCAGCTGCGCAAGCGCCTGTTGTTCCTGACCGCCCAGGTCGATGCGTTATTGGACCGGATTGATGGTCAAGCCGCCAGGCGACGTAGGCGGGCGGACGCGGAGGGCGTCAGGTGGCGGTGGCGGCCCGAGGATGGGGCAGCGCCCGAGCGGGCACCATTGCGAGCGCTCGTCATCGACGAAACCCTACCGACCCCCGGCCGGGACGCCGGATCCACCGCCATCGTCTCGCACATGCGCTCGCTGCAGCGCATAGGCTACGAGGTCAGCTTCGTCCCGTCCGACGTCAAGGCATCCCCCTTCATCGAGACGTTGTCGCGGGACGGGGTCGCCGTCCATGTCTCGCCCTGGGCCGGCAGCGTCGAGGAAGTGCTACGTCGGCAGGCAGGTCAGTTCGACCTCGTCTACATGCACCGTGTCGGGATCGTCGCGAAGTACGGCAACCTGGTGTCCATCACCATGCCAGGCGCGCGCCGCATCTACTCGGTCGCCGATCTGCATCATCTGAGACTGCTGCGCCAGGCGGAGGCTGAGGGTGCGACGCCGGGGGCGTTGCGTCATGCGGCATACGTCCGTCGGCTGGAGCTGACGGCGGCGGCCGAGGCGCATGCCGTGATCACCCATTCAAGCCACGAGGCGCAACTCCTGGCCAAGGCCGTGCCCCGCGCGAAGGTCGTCGTCGCACCCTGGGATTGCGAGCGGGCACCCCTTACAACCAGCTTCTCTCAGCGCCTCAACCTTGCCTTCATCGGCAACTTCCAGCACGCGCCCAACGCCGACGCAGCGGTGTGGCTCGCCACCGAGATCATGCCGCTGGTCTGGCAGACGGACCCGACCATCGCCTGCCTGATCGTCGGTGCCGACCCGCCAAAATTCCTCCGTGAGATGAACGATCCGCGCATCCGCGTGCTTGATGTAGTACCTGATCTCGACGACGTGCTATCGCAGGTTCGCTTGACGGTGGCACCGCTGCTGTTCGGTGCCGGGCTGAAGGGCAAAGTCCTCGACAGCCTCGCGGCCGGCGTTCCCTGTGTCTGCAGCCCGATCGCGGCGGAGGGGTTCGGCTTCGGCGAGGCGCTTCATGATCTAGTGGGGGCGGACGCGGCGTCCCTCGCCGAGCGCATCCTCGTCGTCCATGCCGAGGCCGGCACCTTCGACCGCCTCCAGGTCGCGGGCCTCGCGCATGTACGTGCCCATTTTAGCAAGACCCAGGTCGATGACCGGCTACGCATCGCCACCGGGCTGCCCGCCGAGAGCTTCGCTTGATCCCGCGGAGCCGATTCCTCCCCGATCCCGCCCGGGCCGCCGTCATCGATCGAACGGTTCGCACCACGCTGGCCGAGAGTCTGCAGACCGTGTTCCGGACCTGCTCCGGCCATCTTGACCGGCGGCCGAACGACGAGCACGCCTTGCTGGGCGCGCTGCGATCCCACGCCGTGTCGCCCGCGGTGTTCGGGCTCTATACGGAGCTGGTCGAGGCGCTTCTGGCCGAGGAGACGCACGCTGCCCAGAGGCTGCTGGACATGCTGTTGCAGCCGGCCCTGCGCGACTGGAGTGGCTCGCGAGTCGTGACCCTCGAGGAGAGCCACCTGGGACCACAGGTCCCGGCTCTCTATGTCCGGGTGGTCGACGACGACGCCGACAAACCGATAAGGCTCGCCGCTGTTGACGCGGCGGAGCTCACCCGGTGCACGATGCTGCATGACGAGACGTCGATCCTACTGGAACGGGCGGCGCCGGAGCTATTTGGCGAGATCGCGATTCTGACGCCCGAGATCGTGATGGCTGCCGATGCGTCGGCAGCTGCCGGACCCGGCGCATTCGGCGGCGCGTCCAGCTTCTATCTCTGGGGCGCGGTGATCCTGAACTCCGTTCGCCAGCAGACCCGGCCGCAGATGGCCGAGGTGCTTGCGCACGAGGCCGGCCACGGATACCTCCTGGGCAGCACGCTCGGCACGCCCATGGTCCTGAATGATCCGGCGGAACGCCATGCCTCGCCGCTGCGTGCCGATGCGCGTCCGATGGAGGGTCTTGTGCACGCGAGCTTCGTGCTCGCGCGCATGATGTGGTGTCAGGACCGGCTGCTGCGGAGCCGCCTGCTGGCAGCCGACGAGCGTGCGGAAACCGGGCGGGCGTGGACGGCGAATCTCGAACGCTTCCAGCGGAGCCGAGCGCTCATCGAGTCGCAGGCCCGCTTCACGCCGGATGGCGCGGCCCTGTGGATGGACGCGCGTGACTGGGTAGATCGGACGATCGCGCACGCGCGCACCCGCGTGACGGTGTCGTGATGCCCCGCCGCAGGCGCAGGAAGCGGTAGACTAGCCCATGCCGGACGTAGTCGCCACGGTTGGCCTCCATGGAAGCGCCTCGACATGGCTGTTCAACATCGCCCGCGAGCTGATGATCGCGACGGTC
>CAXTCK010000134.1:0-9817 GCA_964242425.1 uncultured Acetobacteraceae bacterium
GAGCTGCTGTGGCAGGCCGGGCCGGAGTGGCCGCGGCACGCGCCGGTGCTGTTCCCGATCGTCGGGCGGCTCCAGGACGACACGCTGCGCCACGACGGGCAGGCGTTCCGCATGACGCAGCACGGCTTCGCCCGCGACCGGCGCTTCGAGTGGATCGAGCGCGGCACGGAGGGCTGCCGCCTCGTGTTGCGCGACGACTTAGACACCCGCGCGATGTATCCGTTCCGCTTCGCCTTGGAGATCGGCTACCGGCTCGACGGCGACCGGCTCGCGGTGGAGTACCGCCTGCACAACCCAGGTGACACGGTGCTGCCGGCCTCGCTCGGCGCGCATCCGGCGTTCCGCTGGCCGCTGGTCGAGGGCGCGCGCAAGCAGGCGCACCGGCTGCTGTTCGCGCGCGACGAGCCGGCGCCGATCCGACGCGTCGACGGCGGGCTGCTGCGCGCCGGATCGGAGCCGAGCCCGATCCAGGGCCGGATCCTGCCCCTGGACGAACACTTGTTCGCGGACGACGCGGTGATCCTGGAGCATCCGGCCAGCGACTCGGTGCGGTTCGAGGTCCCGGGCGATCATCCGGCGCTGGTGGTGGCGTGGCACGGCATGACCCAGCTCGGCATCTGGTCGAAGCCCGGGGCCGCGTTCCTGTGCATCGAGCCGTGGCGCGGCCTGGCCAGCCCGGCGGGATATGACGGCGCGTTCGCGGGCAAGCCGCACCTCATGCACCTCGAGCCCGGCGCCGAGGCGCGGCTGGGCTGGAGCGTGGCGGTGGAGGCACCCGGCCCGGCGTGAAACCCCGCTCCCGCCCGGCTGTTGATGCTGCAACCGCAACGAGGAGGTTCCATGCCCAAGGCGCTGTTCGTCGAGATCGAGGCCAAGGCGGGTGCCGAGGCCGAGATCACCCAGTTCCTGCACGGCGCGCTGGCCACCGCGGAAAGCGAGCCGGACACGCGCGACTGGTACGCGCTGCGCTTCGACGACAGCCACTTCGCGGTGTTCGACACCTTTGACGGCAACCTCGGGCGGCTGAAGCACCTGGCCGGCGGCATCGGCCGCAGCCTGGTGGTCAAGAGCATGAGCAGCCTGAACGGCCTGCCGGACATCACCAGCTCCGAGCTGGTGGCGGCCAAGCTGCCGACCGGCGACGCGGCGATGCGTTTCGCGCTTCACGTGCCGATCGAGACCAGGATGGGCCAGGGGCGCGACTTCGGCGAGTTCCTGGTGGGCGCGCGTGCCCTGGTGGAGGCCGAGCCCGGAACGGTCGCCTGGTACGCGCTCCGCAGCGGGCCGAACAGCTTCGCCATCGTCGACTTCTTCGCCGACGAGGCGGCGCGGGACGCGCACCTCCAGGGCGCCGTGGCGCAGGGGCTGGCGCAGCAGGTCGGACGCTACCTCGACGCCATGCCGGAGATCCGCCACGCAAGCGTGCTGGCGAGCAAGCGTTCCGGCTGGGACGAGATCAGCTCAGCCGCGCAGCAGGTGCATCCCGAACAATCCGTCCGGATCGCTCCAGAAACCGCCTGAGCGCCAGCCGGCATCCGCGGCCAGGGCCAGGAAACCGTCCGGCGTGTGCTTGTAGCTGTCCTCGGTGTGGATGGTCTCGCCGGCACGGAACCGTATCGTCTGGCCGGCGACCCGCACCGTCTGCGCCGTCCGGCTTTCGAGGTGCATCTCGATCCGGCCCTCGTGCGCGTTCCACACCGCGCGGTGGGCGAAGGCGTCGGGGGCGAAGTCCCCATCGGTGATCCGGTTCACGTGCGACAGGATGTTGCGGTTGAAGGCGGCCGTGATGCCGGCGGCATCGTCATAGGCCGGCACCAGCCGCGACGGGTCCTTGCGCAGGTCGGTGCCGATCACGAAGCCGGGCGCCTCGGTGCCGGACAAGGTGTTGCGCACCGTGCGCAGGAACCGGCGCACCATCGGCGGGCGGAAGTTGCCGATGGTGGAGCCGGGAAAGAAGCCGAACGCCGGCAGGCGCGCGACCGCGTCCGGCAGCACGAGGGGCCGCAAGAAGTCGGCGGCGATCGTGTGGACCTCCAGGGTGGGGTGGCTTGCGCGCATCCGTGCGACGATCGCTGCCAGCGCCGGGGCCGCGATGTCCACCGGCACGTAGGCCGCGAAGTCGCGCCGCGCCGCGTCCAGCAGCGCCACGCCCTTGGCCTCGTCGGACGCGCCGTACTCGACCAGCGCGGCACCGGGAGGCGCATGGGCCGCGATCTCGGACGCGTGCCGGCTGAGCAGCGCCATCTCGGCGCGCGTGACGTAGTATTCCGGGAGCAGCGTGATGCGGTTGAACAGCGCGCAGCCGGTCTCGTCGTAGAACAGCTTGGCCGGCAGCGTCTTCTGCGCGGCGGACAGCCCGGCCAGGATCTCGTCCGTCACGGTTCCGGCCGGTTCGGGGGCGTCCGGCTCGGGAGCATCCGGCATGGTGGCGTCTGGCATGGTGGCGTCTGGCATGGTGGGATTTCCGGACGCCTACAGGTCCCGGGCGAGCCGCAGCCCGGCCACCTGCCAGCGCTTGTCCGGCGGAAAGAAGTTGCGGTAGCTGGCCCGCGCGTGGCCGGGGGGCGTGGCGTAGGAGCTGCCGCGAAGCACCATCTGGTTGATCATGAACTTGCCGTTGTACTCGCCGATCGCCCCGGGCTCGGCGCGGAACCCGGGATAAGGCAGGTAGGCGCTGTTGGTCCATTGCCAGACGTGGTCCAGGAACTCCGGCAGCGCGTCCTCGGCGGCCGCTTCCAGCTCAAACTCGGTCGGCAGCCGGGCCTCGGCCCAGCGCGCATAGGCGTCGGCCTCGTACCAGCTGACGTGTCGCACCGGCTGTTCCGGATCCACCGGCTGCAGCCCGGCCGGCGTCACCGTGAGCCAGCCGCCCTCGCCGTCGGGGCGCCAATGCATCGGCGCGTCCCATCCCTCGCTGCAGGCCAGCGCCCAGCCGTCCGACATCCACAGGGAGGCGGTGCGGTAGCCGCCCTCCTCCATGAAGGCGCGCCATTCCACGTTGCGCACCAGCCGGTTCGCCAGCGCGTGCGGCTGCAGCAGCGCCTGGTGCCGGGGGAACTCGTTGTCGAAGCCGAACCCGTTCCCGTCGTGGCCGATCGCGGCCAGGCCATCCGGCCGGTCGAGGAACCGCGTCGGTCCGGCGGCGCCGGCGGCGGGCCGCCAGCCCGGCAGCACCGCCAGCCCCGCATCCCGCCAGGCGAGCGGGTTCTGGGCAAAGGCGTGCAGCATGTCGGTCACGAGCAGCTCCTGGTGCTGCTGCTCGTGATGCAGGCCGAGGGTCACCAGCGCCCGCAGCGCCGGGGAAGGGTCCGCGTCCAGCAGGGCGCCCATCGCCGCATCGACATGGGCACGGTAGCGGCCGACCTGCTCGACGCCCGGCCGCGTCACCAGCCCGCGCGTGGCCCGCGGGTGACGGGCACCCACCGCCTCGTAGTACGAGTTGAACAGGAACGAGAAGGCGTCGTCGTAGGGGCGGTAGCCGGGCGCCTGCGGCTGCAGCACGAACTGCTCGAAGAACCAGGTGGTGTGCGCCCGGTGCCACTTCGCCGGGCTCGCGTCCGGCATCGACTGGATGCACTGGTCCTCGGGCGTCAGGGCGGCGGCGAGCGCCTCCGTGTGCGACCGGACCGCGTGGAACGGTTCCAGCACGGCGCCATCGGCGTCGATCGGGGGGGATGCCTGTGCCATCGTGATCCTGCTGCCGATCCCTACCATCGCTCGTTCTCCCGGACCTTCAAAGCGTCGAACCATGAACCGGACTGCTCGTCGCCCGGCCGACCTCGCCCGGATCCTGGCCTCGTTCTGGCTGGGTGCCGCCGCACCGGCCGCCCCGGAAACGGTGACGGTGCACGGGCACCGCCGGCTCGTCCAGCCCGCCCCGGTGCCGGCCTGGGATTCCCGCTTCGACCCGCCCGGCTCGGCGGATGCCCTGCACGACAGCGACACCGGCGCCGACCTCAGGGCGTTCGGGCCCGCCTACTCCGCGGCGACCCCGTCACCGCCGATCAACCCCGCCCTTCGCAGCGACCTCCAGGGCAACCCGCTTCCCGTCGGGCCGCCCTGACGACCGGCGGTTCTCAGGCCACCGGCGGCGGGTTGCGCTCGGCGAACCCGTCCTGATGCCAGTAGGGGTACGGCTTGGGACGGGCGCTGGCCTTGTCCAGGGTCGCCACCTGCTCCGCCGTCAGCGACCAGCCGACCGCGCCCAGGTTCTGGCGCAGCTGCTCCTCGTTGCGGGCGCCGACGATGACGTTGGCGACGGTGGGCCGCCGCAGCAGCCAGTTCAGCGCCACCTGCGGCACGGTCTTCTCCACCTCGGCCGCCACCGCTTCCAGCGCGTCGACCACCTGATAGAGGTATTCGTCGGATATCTGCGGCCCGGCCTCGGTCACCATCGCCGTGTTCAGCCGCGAACCGGCGGGGATCGGCTTGTTGCGGCCGATCTTGCCGGTCAGGCGTCCCCAGCCGAGCGGGCTCCACACCACCGCGCCCACGCCCTGGTCGAGCCCGAGCGGCATCAGCTCCTGCTCGTAGTCGCGGCCGACCAGCGAGTAGTACGCCTGGTGCGCCACGTAGCGCGGCAGGTTGTAGCGCTCCGCCGTCGCCAGCGACTTCATCAGGTGCCAGCCGGAGAAGTTGGAGCAGCCGACGTAGCGGATCTTGCCGGCGCGCACGAGGTCGTCCAGCGCCGACAGGGTTTCCTCCACCGGCGTCAGCGCGTCGAAGCCGTGCAGCTGGAACAGGTCGATGTGGTCGGTGCCGAGGCGCCGGAGCGACTTCTCCACCGCGTCGATCAGGTGGTAGCGGGACGAGCCCACCGCGTTCGGGTCGTCGCCGGAGCGGAAGGTGGCCTTGGTCGAGATCAGCACCTGGTTGCGGCGGCCCTTGATCGCGGCCCCCAGCACCTCCTCGGCGGCGCCCGCGGAATAGATGTCGGCGCTGTCGAACAGGGTCAGGCCGGCTTCGAGGCAGATGTCGATCAGGCGCGACG
Organism: uncultured Acetobacteraceae bacterium; assembly: GCA_964242425.1. Lineage (GTDB taxonomy): Bacteria > Pseudomonadota > Alphaproteobacteria > Acetobacterales > Acetobacteraceae > Lichenicola. The sequence continues at coordinate 4,991 of CAXTCK010000134.1, forward strand.
CCTCGTCCACGTCCGAGGAGCCCCAGGCCTGGAAGAACTCGCCCTTGCCGCCGAAGGTGCCGGTGCCGAAGCTCAGCACCGGCACGCTGAACCCCGAATGCCCCAGCCGCCTGTGTTCCATGGTCATGTCGCGTGGTCTCCGAATCGCTGCGTCCGGTGCGAACGCGCCGAAGCGTGATCGGCTCCCTGCACACCGAACCGTTCGAACGGGCGTTTGGCCGCTCGACTGGAACGGAGAACGCCCATGCGCGCCCTTTGCTGGAACGGACGCAACGACATCCGCTGCGAGACGGTGCCCGATCCCGCCATCGAGGACCGGCGCGACGTCATCCTGCGCGTGACCGCCTGCGCCATCTGCGGCTCGGACCTGCACCTGATGGACGGCCAGATGCCGACCATGGAGAAGGGCGACGTTCTCGGCCACGAGTTCATGGGCGAGGTGGTCGAGGTCGGCAGCCCGGACCACGTGCTGAAGAAGGGCGACCGGGTGGTGGTGCCGTTCAACATCAACTGCGGCGAGTGCCGCATGTGCAAGCTGGGCAACTGGTCCTGCTGCCTGAAGTCGAACCGCAACGGCGAGATGGCGGCCAAGGTGCAGGGCTACCCGACCGCCGGGCTGTTCGGCTATTCGCACCTCACCGGCGGCTATGCCGGCGGGCAGGCCGAATACGTCCGGGTGCCGATGGCCGATGTCGGCCCGATGAAGGTGCCGGAAGGCATGTCGGACGAGCAGGCGCTGTTCCTGTCCGACATCCTGCCGACCGGTTGGCAGGCGATCGACCATTGCCGCCTCGAAGGCGGGGAAACCGTGGCGATCTGGGGCGCCGGCCCGGTCGGTCTGTTCGCGATCAAGTCGGCGGTGCTGATGAAGGCGGGACGCATCATCGCCATCGAGACGGTGCCGGAGCGCATCGACCTGGCCCGCATCGCCGGCGCCACCGACATCATCAACCCCGAGAACGAGAGCGTCCTGGACCGCATACGCGAGATCACCGGCGGCCAGGGCGCCGACGCGGTGGTGGACTGCGTCGGCATGGAAGCTTCCAGCCATGGCGGCGTGCTGGGCGTGCTGTCCAAGGTGCAGGAGAAGCTGACCGCCACCGAGCGGCCGTATGCGCTGGAGCAGATGGTGCAGGCGGTGCGGCCGTGCGGCGTCATCTCGGTGCCGGGCGTGTATTCCGGCGCGGTGCCGATCAACATGGCGGCGGTGGTGCAGAAGGGCCTGACCATGCGCACCGGCCAGACCCACGTGAAGCGCTACCTGGAGCCGCTGACCAAGCTGATCCAGGACGGCAGCATCGATCCCACCTTCCTGATCACGCACCGGTCCAGCAACCTTGATGACGGCCCGGAGCTGTACAAGACGTTCCGCGACAAGGCAGACAAGTGCGTGAAGGTGGTGTTCCACCTTTGAGCGCGTTGTAGCAAGCCCGTTTCACGTCCAGAAGACGGGCCGGGGGAATAGGCCCCCGGCCCTTTTTCTGGAGCGCCCGCGTGTCCCGATCCCTTCTGCTGCGCGGCACGGTCCTGGCCGCGCTGATACCGTTTCTCGCCATCCCGGCCGTACGGGCCGACGAGCCGACGACCGACGTGAAGCACCTGCCGCACTTCCTGCCGCAGCAGAAGCTGTCGGACGGCACCGTCACCGTGCGCGGGCAGAAGATCGACTACCAGGCCAGCGCCGGCACCCTGGTGATCCATCCGAAGGGCTGGGACGATGCCGACCCGGCCGACGGCACCCACGACACCAAGAACCCGACTGCGGAAGCGTCGATGTTCTATGTCGCCTACCTGCAGAAGGGCGCGCGGCCGGAGAACCGGCCGATCACCTTTGTCTACAACGGCGGCCCGGGCTCGGCCACGATCTGGCTGCACATGGGTGCGTTCGGGCCACGCCGCATCGTCACCGCCGACGACGTCCACACCGACGCGGCGCCGTACCGGCTGGTGGACAACGACGACAGCCTGCTGGACGCGACCGACCTCGTGTTCATCGACGCGCCCGGCACCGGCTTCGGCCGCATCGCCGGCAAGGACGCGGCGCACGAGTTCTATGGCACCGATCCCGATGCCTGGGCCTTCACCAGCTTCATCGCCCAGTTCCTCGGCCGGTACGGCCGGTTCAACTCGCCCAAGTACCTGTTCGGCGAAAGCTACGGCACCACGCGCTCGGCGATCGTGGCGGCCATGCTGCAGCACGAGAAGAGCATCGACCTGAACGGGGTGATGCTCCTGTCGCAGATCCTGGACTACGACAACTCGATCGACGGGCCGCAGAACAACCCGAGCGTGGACCAGCCTTACGTGCTGGCGCTGCCGAGCTTCGCCGCCACCGCTTTCTACCACCACAAGCTTTCCAGCCAGCCGCCGGACCTGCGCGCCTTTCTTTCCGAGGTGGAGCACTTCGCGCTGACCGACTACACCGCGGCGCTGCAGCAGGGCACCGCCCTGTCCGACGCCGACCGGGACCGCATCGCGGGGCGCCTGCACGACTACACCGGCCTGCCCGTGGACTACATCGTCAAGGCGAACCTGCGGGTGAACGGCGGCGAGTTCGAGCAGACCCTGCTCGGTGCCGGCGGGCTCGACACCGGCCGCCTGGACAGCCGCTTCTCGGGCCCCGCGATGGACCCGCTGGCGGAGCGGCCGGACTACGACCCGCAAGGGGCGGCGTTGTCGTCGGCCTACCTGTCGGCGTTCAACGACTACGTGCGGCGCGTGCTGCACTATGGCGAGGGCGGCCCCACCGGCGAGGGCTGGACCGAGTACAAGCAGAGCGCCAACAACATACGCGACTGGAGCTTCACGCATCAGCCGCCGGACGCCGAACGCCCGGTGCGCGGGGTGCCGAACGTGCTGCCGGACCTGGCGACGGCGATGAAGTACAACCCCAAGCTGAAGGTGCAGCTGAACCAGGGCTACTTCGACCTCGGCACGCCGTACTTCGAGGGGGTGTACGAGATGCGCCACCTGCCGATCCCGCGTTCGCTCGCCGGCAACGTCGAGATCCGGCAGTACCAGTCCGGCCACATGGTGTATGCGCACGAGGACTCGCTGCGGCAGCTGCACGACAACTCGGCCGACTTCATCCGACGCACGGACAACCTCCAGCCGCCTGCCGGGCAGCTGCCTGCCGGCCAAACGCCTGCAGGGCAAAAGCCCTGAGGAAGCTCTGAGGGCTGCCGCGGCTTTGAGCTCCATGCGGCCGCTCGGCGGCTGGCTGGCGTCGCGCCAGCTGGCCTTGTCGATGCTGTTCCTGCTGGCCTGGATGCTGTTCGCAGGCGTCCGGGCGCCGGGGGACGCGTCCTACGACCTCGCCAACTATCACCTGTATGCGCCGTTCGCGCTGCTGCACGGCAGGCTCGGCCATGATCTCGCCCCGGCGCAGGCGCAAGGCTACCTGCCGCCGCTGGGCGACTTGCCGTACTACCTGCTGAGCCGTCGCATCGCCAGCGTGCGGGCGCTGAACGCCCTGCTGGTGCTGCCCGAGGCGGTGGCGCTGGTCCTCGTGTTCCTGGTCGCGGTGGAGGCGACGCGCGCCACGGGCGCGACCGAACGGCTGGTGTTGCTGGTGTCGGTGATGATCGGCGGCACCGGGGCCGCCACCCATCCGGTGCTCGCCACCTCCATGAGCGACATGACGTCGTGCGCGCTGATCCTGGACGCGATGCTGATGCTACTCCGCCTGGACCACAGGCTGGCCGCCGCCCCGGCCTGGGGCACAGCCTGGCGCGTCGGGCTGGCCGGGCTGCTGGTCGGTATCGGGCTGGGCCTGAAGCTGACCCTGGCCTATGCCGCCGCCGGCATGGCCGCGGGCCTGATGTTCTGGACCGGGGTGCCGGCGCAGGCGCGGCTTCGTGTTACGGTGCTGCTTTCGGTCGGCGTCGTGATCGGGATGGTCGGCTGCGCACCCGGCGTCAGGGTCTGTAGGAGGTCTGCGGGTGGTGGAAGCGAGATAGCCTGACAGTCGACCGGTGTTCCACAAGCCTTTGGCGCAAAATGGCACTCGCTGCCGGCCCCTTTATGAGGCGTGGGACGCGCGGATCTCCATCTTGGCCAGGGTCCTGCCCTGAGACCGGATACGTTGACGCAGACTGCCTGCGTCAAATCGCGGAAACTGCCGCAAATCGGCATATCGCCAGCGGACCACCTTGTGGATGTCCGGCTCGGGCTCAAGGACCACGGGTTCGCGCAGTTCAACCTTCTGCTGCTCGTTCAGGGACGGCTCCCGCCCCAGGCTTTTGTGCGACTTCAGGCCATCCACGCCCTCAACGTTATGTCGATGCACCCAATTGCGCAGCGTCTGCCGATGCATGCCGTTAAGAGCCACAGCATTACTACGCAAGTGGCCCGCCAACACCAATGCCAGTGCAAGCATGCGGCGCATTTTTGCACCGTCAGAGCATCTGGCAAATAGCGCCTCCAGCACAGCTCCGTATGATCCGCACGCGTGATCATTAACTTCGCGCCCATACCGTGCCTCCTGTGCGAGTCGCCGCACGGAAACATTGAGTCACAGTTCCGGTCAGGCAAGAATCCCGAGCTAAGAGTGTCAGGGGCAAGCCGGATTGGTATTACAAAGTGGCCTTTCCGGATCGACTGAGAGCGACCCTACTACTCCGTCTCGAGCCACGATCAATTAATCAGAAGCAGCAGCATCGATCAAGGATGACCGTTGCTCAATGCACCGCCGCGCACCGCCTTTTTGAGAGATGCTTCACCCCTTCAACAAGCTCGGCAAGACATAGGGAACTTTCGAAACGAAACCAGTGGTCGCTCATGTCTCCCGACATGGGGATAGCGGCGCGGTTTAGCGATGCTCGCCTT
>CAXTCK010000135.1:0-9435 GCA_964242425.1 uncultured Acetobacteraceae bacterium
CCGGGCCCGCGACGGCGGCAGCGCCCGACGCCTCAGCGGGCACCACGCCGCGTCGGCCACGGGCGGCAGGCGGGACGGGGACTGCCGACAGGAACCGGGCAGGAAGGCATGGCGGCGATGTCCTTTGCCGGAAGCCGCGACAGGGTAAACCAGCGCGGCGCGACCCGTCGCCCCCATACCCGCATGCCCCGCTTCCGCATGCCCCGCTTCCGCATGCCCCGCTTCCGCCTGCCCGGCCAATCCGGAGCGGCGCCGCCGCGTTGGCTGTCCGGTGTACAGGAGGCGGCACGCATGCGTCAGGTCACGACCCTTGGAGCGCTGTCCGACGACGTCCCGCACGTGGTCGAGCTCGACGGGACCAGGATCCTCCTGCTCCGTGACGGGAACGAGGTGCGGGCATTCTCCGCCACCTGTCCCCATGCCGGCGCGCCCTTGGAACAGGGCGCCGTCTGCGACGGCCGGCTGGTCTGCCCGTGGCACAAGGCGATGTTCGACATACGCGACGGCACTCTGCTGGAGCCGCCGGCGCTGCAGCCGTTGCGACGCTACCCGGTGCGGGTCGAGGGCGACGCGGTGCTGGTGTCGTCCAGCCCGCTCGCGGCCCCGGCTGTATCCCCTGCCGCATCCCTTGCCGTGGAGCCGGACCCCCGCGTCATGGTGGTGGTCGGCGCCGGCGCCGCCGGGGCGGCGGGTGCGGCCGCGTTGCGCGAGTTCGGCTTCAACGGCCGGCTGGTGGTGGTGGGCGACGAGCCGGGCGAGCCGTTCGACCGCACGGCGCTGAGCAAGTTCGTGCTGGAAGGCGGCATGAAGCCGGAGGAAGCGGCGCCGTTGTGGCCGGAAGGCTTTGTCGAGCGGGAACGGATCGAGCGGCTGCACGACACCGTGACCGCGATCGACCCGGACACCCGGACGCTCACCCTGGCCGCCGCCGGGCCGGTGTCCTACCACGCCGTGCTCCTGGCGCCGGGAAGCGTGCCGCGTCCGCTCGACGTGCCGGGCGGGAACAACCCGAACGTTCACCTGCTCCGCAGCCGCGCGGACGCGTCGGCGATCCTGGCCGGGCTGACCGGCCGGCCGCGCGTGGTGGTGGTGGGCGGCAGCTTCATCGGCCTGGAAGCGGCCTCCGCCCTGCGCCAGCGGGACATCCCGGTGACGGTGGTCTCGCCGCAGGCGGTTCCGTTCGAGCCCGTGCTGGGCTGGCGGATCGCCGCGATGCTGCGCCGCCTGCACGAGGCGAACGGCGTGGTGTTCCGGGGAAGGGCGCGCGTCGCGGCGATCGAGATGAGCTCCAACCAGACGGGTCACGTGCGGCTGGGGAACGGCGAACGGATCCCGGCGGACCTGGTGCTGGCCGGGGTCGGGGTGCGTCCGGCGACGGGGTTCGCCGCCGGGCTCGGCCTGGCGGAGGATGGCGGGCTCGACACGGATGCGGGAATGCGGGTCGCCGGCACCGTCTACGCAGCCGGCGACTCGGCACGGTTCCCGTTCGGCGACGGGCGCATCCGTGTCGAGCATTGGCGGGTGGCGCAGCAGCATGCGTGGGTGGCGGCGCGCAACATGCTGGGCGGCGACGCGCGCTTCGAGCAGCCGCCGTTCTTCTGGACCTACCACTACGGCAAGCGGATCGAGGTGCACGGCCACCCCGCATCTTTCGACCGCGTCGAGATCAATGGCGACCTGGACGCGCAGGATTTCACCGCGCGCCTGCTCCGCGACGACGTGATGGTCGGCCTGGTGGGATGCAACCGCGACACCGAGCTGGCGGGACTGGCGCTGCGTGTGCCGGCCCATCCGTGACCGCGTTCTCAGCTCCGGGCGACCATGCGCTCCGTGAACCGCGGCGCCACGCGCAGCAACAGGGGCAGCCAGCGGACCGAGCCGGGAAGCACCTCGTCGCGGCCGCGGGACGCATCCCGCAGCACCTGTCGCACCAGCGCGTCCGGCGACAGCTTGGCACCGTGCCTGTGGCTGACCGCCGGCGTGTCGACCAGCGGCGGCAGCACCTCGGTGACGCCGACGCGCGATGCGGCCAGTTGGCGCCGCAGCGCCTTACAGAAGCCGTGCAGCCCGGCCTTGGAGGCCGAATACACCGGAGCCGCGGTCGAGGACGCGAGCCCGTAACCGGAACCGACCACGATGATGCGCGACGGTGCCGCAGCCAGCAGCCCGGGCATGGCGGAGGCGACCAGCTGGATCGCGCCAGCGAGGTTGGTGCCGATCTCCTGATCGGGTGCCGCCGCGCCGATGGCCGGATCGGCGAAGTCCAACGTGCGCAGCACCCCGGCATTGCTGACCAGGAGGTCGATCCGCGGCGACGCGTCCAGCACGGTGGCGATGAAGCCGCTCACCGCCTGGCTGTCGGCCATGTCGCACGCGAGGCCGCGCACGCCCGGATAATCCCGTTCGAGCCGACGCAGCCGGTCCGGATCCCGCCCGCAGGCAAAAATCCGGTAGCCGCCGGCATGAAGAACGGCCACGAAGGCGCGCCCAATACCGGACGTGCCACCGCTGACCACGGCGACGGGCTGACGATCCGGCGCGTTCACTGGTGTCATCGACTCCGCCGGCCCCGAGCGCATCCAGCTACTCGGGACGGTGGAACGACGGGTGTCAAGCGTTCAGGAGCTTTTCCGCCAGCGCGGTGTGCTGCTGGTCCGCCTGCTTCGCTTCCTCGAGCGACTTGTGCATGGACTGGCTGACCTGCTGGAGGTCGAGCTTCGATGCGTAGTTGCCGAGCGTGCCGAACGAGGCGATCCAGTAGTGCAGGGCGAGCTGGCCGGCGGCGACGATGCCGAGGTCGCGGCTGGTCGCATCCGGCGCCTTCTGGCGTATCCTCTTGCTGACCTCATAATGCGCTTGGAGGATCGGGTTGCCGGCATCCTCGGCGCTGCCGACCTCCGCGATCGCCTGGTCGATGCGCTGCGCCCACTGCTCGGAGACGCTGTTGCCGGCCTGCAGGGCCGACTTCAGATCGGGATGGCTCGCATCGTTCTGGATCTCGCCGGTCGCCTTTTTCGCCACCTCGCTGCCCGCCTTCAACGCCTGAAGGCCGTGCGCGACCAGCGTCTTGATCTCCTGGTATGCCATGTTTGCTTTTCCTTGTCGCGCGTGATGCGCAGCCCAGGCAACGGCACCTCATGTTGCCAGTTGCAGCCAGGAACCTCGCCTGTCGGTTTCGTGTATTCCCTCTTGTCGCCCATACGGGTTTTGCAACATTGCAGACGCGCAAAGAGTCTTTCCGGACATGACTGCAGCAGGATCAAAGCCTGCGCAGCCAGACCTCCTCGACCGCGTGCGATGCGTCCTTGCGCAGCACCAGGCTCGCCCGTTCCCGCGTGGGCGCTATGTTGCGCTGCAGGTTCGGCCCGTTGATCTCGCGCCAGATGGTCCGGGCGGTATTGCGGGCGGTGTCGACGTCCAGGTCGCGGTAATGGTGGAAGTAGGAAGCCGGGTCCTGGAACGCGGTGCGCTGCAGCAGCAGGAAGCGTTCGACATACCATTCCTCGATGTCGAGCGCGTCCGCGTCGATGTAGACGGAGAAGTCGAAGTAGTCGGATGCCACCACCGGGGAGGCCGCCGTCTGCAGCACGTTCAGCCCCTCGAAGATGACCACGTCCGGACGGTCGATCACCTGGAACTCCGACGGCAGCACGTCGTACAGGTGATGCGAATAGATCGGCATCCTCAGGTTGCGCACGCCCGCCTTCAGGTCGACCAGGAACGACAACATGCCGTGCAGGTCATAGCTTTCCGGAAATCCCTTGCGACGCATCAGGTCGCGCTGCTTCAGCACGCTCGTGCTCAGCAGGAACCCGTCGGTGGCGACCAGCCGGACATCCAGCCCCTCGAACGACGAGGCCAGCACCGCCTGCAGCAGGCGCGAGAAGGTGCTCTTGCCCACCGCGACGCTTCCGGCGACGCCGATGACATAGGGGCGCGGCACCGGCTCACGGTTGAAGAAGCCGTTCTGGATCGTGCTGTTGAGCGTGCGGGCGGCCGCGATGTTGAGGCCGAGCAGCCGGGCCAGCGGCAGGTAGATGTCCGCTACCTCCTCGGTGGAAACCGGCTCGTTGAGGCCGGCCTGCGCCTGCAGCACCTCGTCGGTCAGGGAAAGCCTGGCGCCGGCATGGAACCCGCCCCATTCCTTGCGACGGAAGCACTGGAAGATCGAGTGCGGCCGCTTGCCCGGTTCCGGTCCGGAAGCGGCGCGATGCGCGCTCAACCGTGACGGCTCCGCGCCCGGCAGCGCACGCTCATCCGGCCTTCTGCAGCTCCGCGTGCAACTCGGGCAAGGCGGTGAACAGGTCGGCGACCAGGCCGTAATCGGCTACCTGGAAGATCGGCGCGTCCGCATCCTTGTTGATGGCGACGATGATCTTGCTGTCCTTCATGCCGGCCAGGTGCTGGATCGCGCCGGAAATGCCGATCGCGACGTAAAGGTCGGGCGCCACGATCTTGCCGGTCTGGCCCACCTGGTAGTCGTTGGGCACGAAGCCCGCGTCCACCGCCGCGCGCGACGCGCCGATCGCGGCACCCAGGTTGTCGGCGATCGGGTCGAGCAGGCGGAAGTTCTCGCCGTTCTGCATGCCGCGCCCGCCGGACACCACCACGCGGGCGGAAGCCAGCTCCGGGCGCTCCGACTTCGACAGCTCGGTCGACACGAAGCGCGACAACAACGGGTGCTCGCCGGGAGCCGCATCCTCGATCGCGGCGGTGCCGCCTTCGGCCGGGGCGGGATCGAAGTTGGCGGCGCGCACCGTGACCACCTTGCGCGCGTCGGAGGAGTGCACCGTCGCCAGCGCGTTGCCGGCATAGATCGGGCGCACGAAGGTGGAGCCGTCGACCACGGCGACGATGTCGCTGATCGGCTGCACGTCCAGCAGGGCGGCGACGCGCGGCAGCACGTTCTTGGCCAGGGCGGTGGAGCCGGCGAGGATGTGCTCGTACGGACCCGCCAGCGACACGATCAGCGCCGACACCGGCTCGGCCATCAACCGGGCGTGGTCCCCGGCATCGACCTTCAGCACCCGGGACACCCCGGCGATCCGGGAAGCGGCTTCCGCCACGGCGCCGACGTCATGGCCCACCACCAGCGCGTGCACCTCGCCCAGAACGGTGGCGGCGGTGACGGCGGACCGGGTGGCGGGGCTGACGTGGCCGTCCGCATGGTCGACCAGAACGAGAACGGTCATGGCTCAGATCACCTTGGCTTCTTGGCGCAATTTGGCCACCAGCTCGGCGACCGAGGCCACGCTCACGCCGCCAGCACGCGCCGGCGGCTCCGACACGCGTATCGTGGTCAGGCGCGGGGTGATGTCGACGCCGAGCTCGGCCGGCGACAGCACCTGCATCGGCTTCTTGCGCGCCTTCATGATGTTGGGCAGCGAGGCGTAGCGCGGCTCGTTCAGGCGCAGGTCGGCGGTGACGATGGCGGGCAGGGGAACGGCGATGACCTCCAGCCCGCCATCGACCTCGCGGGTGACGGTGGCGGTACCGCCCGTCCCCTCGACGGCCACTTCGACCCGGCTGGCGAAGGTGCCCTGCGCCCAGCCGAGCAGGCCCGCCAGCATCTGGCCGGTGGCGTTCATGTCGTCGTCGATCGCCTGCTTGCCCATGATCACCAGGGATGGCGCTTCCCGCTCCACCAGGACCTTCAGCATCTTGGCCACCGACAGCGGCTCGAGGGCTGCGTCGGTCTGCACCAGCACCGCGCGGTCCGCACCCATGGCGAGGGCCGTGCGCAGCGTGTCCTGGCATTGCTGCACGCCGATCGACACCGCCACGATCTCGGTGGCGACGCCCTTCTCCTTGAGCCGCACCGCTTCCTCGACCGCGATCTCGTCGAACGGGTTCATCGACATCTTGACGCCCGCCAGCTCCACGCCGGAGCCGTCGGCTTTCACGCGCGGCTTCACGTTGTAGTCGATCACGCGCTTGACCGGCACCAGCAGTTTCATCTTCGGTTCCTGATGGATGGATGGGCGCGCGTCACATGCCGCCCGGATAGTTCGGGCCGCCGCCGCCCTCGGGCGCCGACCAGTCGATGTTCTCGGTCGGGTCCTTGATGTCGCAGGTCTTGCAGTGCACGCAGTTCTGCGCGTTGATCTGCAGGCGCGGCTCGCCCTCGTCGGCGCCGACCGCCTCGTATACCCCGGCCGGGCAGTAGCGCGTTTCCGGCGAGCGGTACGCGTCCCAGTTCACCGTCTGCCAGCGCCCCGGATCGCGCAGCCGCAGATGCACCGGCTGGTCCTCCTCGTGGTTGGTGTTGGACAGGAACACCGAGGACAGCTTGTCGAAGGTCAGCACGCCGTCCGGCTTCGGATAGCGGATCGGCGGCGACGCGTCGGCGCGGTCCAGCACCTCGTGGTCGGCATGGCGGTGGCGCAGCGTCCACGGCGCCCGGCCGCGCAGCAGCACGGTGTCCACCGCGGAGTACACGAAGCCGCCGAGCTGGCCGAAGCGGGCAAAGGCGGGGCGGATGTTGCGCACCGTGCGCATCTCCTCCCACAGCCAGCTGTCGCGCACCTTGGCGGTGAAGCGCGCGGGCTCCGCCGGCCGCCCGTCCGCCAGCGCCTCCGACACCGCTTCCGCCGCCAGCATGCCGGACTTCATCGCCGCATGGGTGCCCTTGATCTTGGCCACGTTGAGGAAGCCGGCCGCGTCGCCGACCAGCGCCCCGCCGGGAAAGGACAGGCGCGGCACCGACTGCAGCCCGCCCTCGGACAGGGCGCGCGCGCCATAGGCAACACGCTTGCCGCCCTCGAGGTGCGGACGGATCGCGCCATGGGTCTTGAGCCGCTGCATCTCGTCGAACGGCGACAGCCAGGTGTTGGGATAGTCCAGCCCGACCACGAAGCCGTACGACACCAGGTTCTCGCCGAAATGGTACAGCCAGGAGCCGCCATAGGTCCTGCGGTCCAGCGGCCAGCCCAGGGTGTGCTGCACCGTCCCCGGCCGGTGCTGCCCTGCCGGCACCTCCCACAGCTCCTTGATGCCGAGCCCGTAGGTTTGCGGGTCGATGCCCCGGCGCAGGTCGAAGCGCTGCATCAGCTGCTTGGACAGTGAGCCGCGGCAGCCTTCTGCGAACAGAGTGTAGGAGGCGCGCAGCTCCATGCCGGGCTGGTGGTTCGGGCCTGGCTCGCCGTCGCGCCCGACGCCCATGTCGCCGGTGGCGATGCCAGCGATGCGGCCGTCCTCCTCCAGCAGCTCGGCCGCACCGAAGCCCGGATAGATCTCGACGCCAAGCGCTTCCGCCTCGCCTGCCAGCCAGCGGCACACGTTGCCGAGACTGACGATGTAGTTGTCGTGGTTGCCCATCTGCGGCGGCACCGGCAGCTTCCAGGAACGGCGCTCGGTCAGGTAGAGCAGCCGGTCCGTGGTGGCCCTGGTGTCGAGCGGGGCGCCGCGCTCGCGCCAATCGGGAAGCAGCTCGTCCAGGGCGCGCGGCTCGATCACCGCACCGGACAGGATGTGCGCGCCGATCTCCGAGCCCTTCTCGACCAGGCACACGGTGGCATCGGGCGACAGCTGCTTCAGCCGGATCGCGGCCGCGAGCCCGGCGGGGCCGCCGCCGACCACGACCACGTCGAACTCCATCGCCTCGCGCGACAACTCACCCATCAAAATGCCCGTTTGAAAAACCGAACCGAAGCCGCACCGGCCCCACGCTGTTGGCTATGTGCCCCTGGCAGGGTTCCGGATCAACCAGCGGCGCCGCCGAAGCATCGACGGGCGCACGATCCGCTGCCCGGAAAGCAGCCCAGGGAAAGCAAAGTGCAAGAAGCGATCACGCGAATGGGGCGTTGCATCGCCCGGTGCCGCAGGGCGGCCATCCACCAGCCGGAAGGGACCGCACGATGCAGACCAGGCACATCCTGACCCACGACGAGGCGCGTCGCCTGATGGCGGCCTCGGTGGGGGAAGCGCAACGCCGGCAGCTCGCGGTCAGCATCGCCGTGGTGGACGAGCACGGGGTGCTCCTGCTGCTGGAACGGCTGGACGGCGCCCGTTACCACACCCCCGAGGCGGCGACGCTCAAGGCCAGGACCGCCGCCATCGCCCGGTCCTCCACCGCCACCCTGGAGCAGCAGGTCCGGGACGACCCCGCCACCTTGTCGTTCCCGGGGCGCATGCCGCTCGCCGGCGGCATGCCGCTGCTCCATGACGGGGAGGTGGTCGGCGCGGTGGGATCGTCCGGCGCGCAGCCTGACGAGGACCAGGCGGTGTGCGAGGCGGCCCTGGCGGCCCTGGTGGCGGTCCTGGTGGCGACCCGGGCAACGACGTCGCCTGCGTCGCCTTGAGCCCGGGCGCGTCGGCAGCACTGCCCGTCCGGAACCTGGCCACGGGTTTGACTGCCCGCGACGGGCATAAGATCATCGAACCGATGACGGCGACCGCCGTTTCCTGTGCCGTCCCGGCACGGTGCACGGCCCTGCGGTCCGTCCCGCATGCGGCTGACGATCCGGCCGGAACCGGTCCCCGTATGAACCGTCCCGAACCATGGACACGCGCTTGGACATAGTCTTCATCAGCCGGTCCGCTCCCGCGCGGGACGAGTTCGTGCAGCAGCTGAGGGTGGTGCAGCCGGGCGGCGCGGTGTCGGTGCGCGACGGGCTGGCCGGGGATGCGGCGTCGCTGTCGGGGGCGTCCGCGCTGGTGCTGGACTGCCGTGGCGACCATCCGTTCGAGGAGCCGGACCTGCAACGGCTCCGCAGCCTGTCGCCGGCGCCGTTCCTCATGGCCGTCATCGACAACCTCGAATCCGCCAAGGCCTGGGCGGTCAAGGCCGGGCTCGACGACGTGATCGTCAGCCCCTTCACCCTGCTCGACCTGCACCTGCGCATGGCCAGCCTGCGCGGCGCGCTGGCGCAGCGGCAGGAGATCGACCGCCTGGCGGACGCCGCCCGGAACGTGGCGCACGAGGCCGAGCGCCTGCGCGCGCTGGCCTATACCGACCACCTGACCGGCCTGCCGAACCGGCGCTACCTGGACAAGTGGGCGGAGGACGCGGCCGGCGAGGCCAACGCCTTCGGCTTCCAGATGCTCGACCTGAACGGCTTCAAGCAGGTCAACGACCGCTACGGCCACCATGTCGGCGACGCGCTGCTCAGGCAGGTGAGCCGGCGCGTGTCGGGGATCTCGCGACGCCTCGACCTCGTGGTCCGGCTCGGCGGCGACGAGATCGCCATCGTCCAGCACGGCGCGCTGACGCCGGAGGACTGCGTCGCCCTCGCCAGCCGGCTCCTGGCCGCCTTCCGCGAGCCGTTCGACGTCGAGGGCCACGTCATCCACGTCAGCGCCAGCATCGGCAGCGCGCTTTATCCCCGGGACAGCAGCAACCTGTCCGACCTGATGCGACACGCCGATCGGGCGATGTATGCCGCCAAGGCAGGGGAGGCGGCGTCCGGGGCGGCCGGTTCCGGAAGCGCCTAGACC
>CAXTCK010000136.1:0-9377 GCA_964242425.1 uncultured Acetobacteraceae bacterium
CAGTATCGAGTCGGGAAGAGGGAACCTACATGGCATTCTGCAGAACATTGAGGACCGCCAGCCTCGCCCTCGACGACCAGGCGGCGGCGAGCCCGGACCAGGTCGGCCGGGCCGCGACCGGAGCGCTCGACGCGGTGATGCGCCTGGGCGGCGCCCGGCCCGGCGACAAGACCCTGGTCGACGCGCTGGCACCCTTCGCGCAAACCCTGGCGGCCCGGCTCGCGGCCGGGACACCGCTTCGCGACGCCTGGGCCGAGGCCGCATCGGCGGCAACAGGGGCGGCCGAGGCCACCGCGTCCCTTCTGCCGCGGCTCGGCCGCGCCCGGCTGCACGGCGAGCGCAGCCGGGGGCTGCGCGATGCCGGTGCGGTATCCCTTGCCATGGCCGCGCATGCGGCAGGAGTTCCAGAATCATGACCGATACCGGGTTTCGCATCGTGATCGGCTGCGACGAGGCCGGAACGCGCTTCCGCGACGCGCTGAAGGCAGACCTGCAGAAGCATCCGGGCGTGTCGGAGGTCACCGATGTCGGCGTCACCGGCAACGACGGCACCCACTACCCGCACATCGCGGTGCGGGCGGCGCGCATGGTGGCGGACGGACAGGCCGACCGGGCGCTGCTGATCTGCGGTACCGGCCTCGGCGTCGCGATCAGCGCCAACAAGGTGCCGGGCATACGCGCGGTCACCGCGCACGACATGTACTCGGTGCAGCGCGCCGTGTTGAGCAACGACGCCCAGGTGCTGTGCCTGGGCGAGCGGGTGATCGGCGTGGAGCTGGCGCGCGTACTGGTGGGCGAATGGCTGAAGCACCGCTTCGATCCCGCCTCGAACTCGGCGGAAAAGGTGGAAGCGATCAGGAGCTACGAGACGGGCGGCAGCTACGAGACGGGCAGCAGCCAGGGCGTGGGGGCGGACGCGGGCTGAGCCCGCCCGTGCCGGCGCGCCCGCGCGTCGTCGGCGTCAGCCTCAAGATGTACATGGGGCTGGACGCGACCCGGCGCTGGCTGGAGCGGCTCCGCCTGATCGAGTCCGGCGACGTCGAGCTGTTCGTGGTCCCGTCGTTCCTGTCGTTGCGCGACGCAGGCGAGATCCTGGCCGGAACCGCGATCGCGCTCGGCGCGCAGGACGTGTTCTGGGAGGATGCGGGTCCCTACACCGGCGAGGTGTCGGCGCCGATGCTGGCGGAAGCCGGCTGCCGCTTCGTCGAGATCGGCCATGCCGAGCGGCGGCGGCTGTTCCACGAAACCGACGCGATCGTGGCGGCGAAGACGCGAGCCGCCGTGCGCGCCGGAATGGTTCCGGTGTTGTGCATCGGCGAGACCGGGCAGGGCGATGCGGCGGAAGCGGTGGAAGCCTGCTGGACCCAGTTCAAGGCGGCGACGCGGCAACTCGATCCCGGCATCGAACTGGTGGTGGCCTGGGAACCGGTCTGGGCCATCGGCGCGGCGGAGCCGGCCCCGACCGACTACATCGTGGCGGTCGCGGGAACGCTTCGCGCCAGGCTGAAGGCTTGGCCGTCGGCGCGGCTGATCTATGGCGGCAGCGCCGGCCCTGGGCTGCTGGACCGGATCGGCGGCGCGGTGGACGGCTTGTTCCTGGGCCGCTTCGCGCACGACGTGGACGCCCTGCGCCGCATCCTGGCCGAGGCGAACGCCGCGGCCACCTGATCCCCGGGGTCCTTCACGCCGAAGCGAGCCGCGCGGAGTAGGCGAAACAAAGTTGCGTGCGGCTGCATGTTTACGATTGTTTCGTGTTGACGAATGCGGCAACGCAACATCAATCTGGCATCCGTGCTTGACGCGAAGGATCCGGAATGACCGTTGCATTGTCGCAGGACGCAAAACAGGACCTTCTGCAACGCGGCTATTCCCGCCGCCATTTCGCACGGGTCTCGGCCCTGCTGGGCGTGCAGGCGGTCGCAGCGGCGGGTGGCCTGTCGGTGTCCCGCAGCGTGGCCGAGGCGGCGACCACCATCACCGGGGTGGCGAGGAAGCCGGACCTGCAGGGCATGGTGCGGATCGGCAGCAACGAGTGCTGGACCGGCCCGTTCCCGGCCGCCGCCGCCGCGGGTGCGGCCACCGTGCGAGCCGGCAACCGCTACGAGCCCGGCGACCTGCGCCAGACGCTGATCAACAACGTGTCGGCGGTGGAGAAGGTGCCGGTCGACCACATCGTGCCCTGGCCCGGATCCAGCGATCCGCTGGCGCGGGCGGTGGTGACGTTCTGCTCGCCCACGCGCGGCCTGGTGACGGCGGACCCGACCTACGAGGAAGCCTGGGCGGTCGGCAAGTGGCTGAACGTCAAGGTGACCAAAGTGCCGCTGCAGCCGCAGAACCGCTATGCCACCAACGTCCGGGCGATGCTGGCAGCCGACAACAACGCCGGCGTGTACTACGTGTGCTCGCCGAACAACCCGACCGGGACCATCACTCCCCTCGCCGACATCGCGTGGCTGGTCGAGAACAAGCCGGCCGGCTCGATCGTGCTGGTGGACGAGGCCTACCTGCACTTCGCCGGCACGCCGAGCGCCGCCACCCTGGCGGCGCAAGGCAAGGACGTCGTCGTGCTGCGGACCTTCTCCAAGATCTTCGGCATGGCCGGGCTGCGACTCGGGCTCAGCATGGCGCGTCCCGACCTGCACGAGCGGATGATGCGCTATGACGGCCAGATGCAGAGCGGCGCGCTGTCGGTGGTGGCGCTGGCGACCGGCGGCACCGCCCTGCTTCAGGCAGACGAGATCGTCGCCCGCCGGCAGCAGATGATCGATGCGCGCGAGCAGACCTTCGCCCACCTGAAGCAGCGCGGCATCAGGCACCTGCCCAGCGACGCCAACATGTTCATGGTCGACTGGCGCCGGCCGGCGCCCGAGATGAAGGCGGCGTTCGCGGCGGAGAAGATCGACATCGGCCGCAGCTGGCCGATCTGGCCGACCTGCTCGCGCATCAGCGTCGGCTCGGCCGACGAGATGCGCAGCTTCTGCGCGGCGGTGGACCGGATCACCGCCTGAGGCCGGATCACCGCCTGAGGATCGTGCTGCCGCTGCGCCGGCCGGATCAGCCCCGGTCGGATCAGCCTTGGACAGTCGGCGGAACCGGCACGTAGCGGCGCAGCGCCGCCTGCATCGCCACCCGGTCCGCATCCGCCGGGATCGGCGCCAGGAAGTCGCCGTCCGGCCCGAGCAGGTAGAGCACCGCGGTATGGGCGAGCTCCGCCTTGCGGCCGTCCTCCGGCTCGACCACCACGTGGAAGCGGCGCTCGACGCGGTCGAGCTGGCCGGAGGTCCCAGTCAGGCCGATCAGGTGCGGCGAGAACGCCCCGGTATAGCGGCGCAGGCGGTCGGGCGTGTCGTGCCCCGGATCGACGGTGATGAAGATCGGCTGGATCCGCGCCGCTTCCGGGTCGAGCTTGCCGAGCGCTTCGGACATCTCGGTCAGGGTTTGCGGGCAGATGTCGGTGCAGCTGGTATAGCCGAAGAAGATCAGCATGTAGCGGCCACGGAAGCTGCGGTCGCTGCGCGGATGCCCGTCGCTGTCGGCCAGGACGAACGGGCCGCCGATGCCCGGTGACGGCGCCAGCCCGAGCAGGTGCCGGTACGCGCCGGCGCCGGCCAGGAGCAGCAGCACGCCGGCGGCGGCGGCCAGCAGGCCGCGACGGTCGCGTCGCCCGGCCGCGCGCCGCCGCAGCTGGTTGCGTCTGACCAAGTGCTGCCCTCCCTGCGGTGCCGTCCGGTTCCGGGCGCTGTCCCGGCGCCGGACAGCCTAGCCGCCGCCGCGGGCGCGGACCAGCTTCGGTTCTTCGCACAGGCAGGTTGGCGGCCCGGTTCGCCATGTTATGGTCCGGTCCATGTCCGATCGCCTCGTCCGTGCCTGGCCGTCGGTTGCCGTGATCCGGGCGTTGCTCGCCATCCTGGCCCTGGTCAGCCAGCTGACGCTCGGCGGGCTGCTGCCTGCCTCCGGCGGCTCCGGCGCCGACGCCCGGTTGCAGCAGGTCGCGGTGCTGTGCGGCGCCGCGACCGGACACGCGACGCCGGATCGCCGGCATTCCGGTCGGGCCGCCTGCACGACCGAGCTGGCGCTGGAGCTGCCGGCGGTGATCCTGATGCCGGCGCCAGCACTGCCGGAACCGGTGCCGGCGATAGCGTCGCGCGACGTCCTGCTGCCGCCGGCCCGCGGCCCGCCGGCGGCCTTCGCCTGGGCGCTACACGCCCGGGCACCACCCTTCCTGGCCTGAGACTTCCGGAAGCCGCGCCGGCGCTCCGCGTCGGCGCTTCATCGGTTCATCTCCTGCCAGGACATCGCCATGACGAGGCGTTTCACGACCGTCACCTTCGGGTGCGCGGTTTCCCTAGCCGTCACCCTTCCTCCCGCCCAGGCGCACGTCGTCGCCGGCGCGCGGGTGTTTCCCGTCACCCTCACCTTCGACGATCCCGGCGTCAGCGACGAGGTGTCGCTGCCGGCCTTTTCCTACAGCCGCGGTGGCGCGGACGGCGGAACCGGCCCCAGCCACGAGTTCGACTTCGGCTTCGAGTACGACAAGACCATCACGCCGAACACCGCGCTGATCTTCAACGACGGCTACGACCTGATCCAGACCAACGGCTCGAAGACGCAGGCCGGGTTCGAGAACATCTTCATCACCGGCAAGTGGCAGCTGTACACCAGCGACACGCACGAGTTCGTAGTGTCGCTCGGCGTCATCCGCGAGCTGGGCGGCTCCGGCACCGACCACATCGGCGCCGACCATTACGGCTCCACGTCGCCGACCGGCTATTTCGGCAAAGGGCTTGGCGACCTGCCGGTGCCGGCGCTGCGGCCGTTCGCGGTGACCGGCGAGCTGTCCTATACGGTCGTCGACAAGGAGCTCAAGGCGTTCAGCCCGCCTCCCGCCGTTCTCGCCACCGGCCCCGGCGGCGCGGAAGCGCCGTCCAGCGGGATCGCGGCGCAGTTCAACAGCGGCAACAACAACGCCTGGGCCGGCGGCGTGTCGCTGCAGTACAGCGTGCCCTACCTCGAAAGCCAGGTGCACGATTACGGCCTGCCCGGCATCCTCGGCCACCTGATCCCGCTGGTCGAGGTGACCTGGAGCTCGCCCGCCTCGTCGCCAAGCAGCCAGGGCACCACCTGGACCGTGGCGCCGGGCGTGGTCTACCTCGCGCAATGGGGCGAGGTCGGGGTGGAAGCGCTGATCCCGGCGAACAAGGCGGCCGGCAGCACAGTGGGCGCGGTGGCGCTGTTCCACGTCTTCCTGGACGACCTGCTGCCGCACAGCCTCGGCAAGCCGGTGTTCCCGTGAGCGGGCGCGGGACGATCGGCATGACAGGACGTCTCGCGCGGGCGATGCTGCTGTGCGCGGGGCTGCTGTGCGCGGGGCTGGTCCCGATCCTGCCCGGCGCCGCCAGCGCGCACGCCTTCCTGGCCAAGGCGGCACCCGGGGTCGGCAGCACGGTCGCGTCGGCGCCGGCCGAGCTGTTCATCGACTTCACACAGGGCGTCGAGCCGGCGTTCAGCCGCATCCAGGTTTCGGATGCGGCAGGTGCGAGGGTCGACCGCAACGACGCACACGCCGAAGGCGACGACAGCCGGCTGGCGATCGGGCTGAAGCCGCTGCCGCCCGGCCGCTACCTGGTCAGCTGGCAGGCGGTGTCGGTCGACACCCACCGGACGCAGGGCAGCTTCAGCTTCACGGTCGCGCCGTGACCTTGCCCGCGTTCGCGATATCCGGCGGGATGCCGCTCGCGGCGGTTCGCGGCGCGTTCGACCTCCTGCTGTTCTCCGCGTTCGGCACCCTGTTGTTCTCCGTGGGCGTGCTGCCCCGCGCGCGCGGGAGGATGCCGGTCGAGGCGGCGTCGACGCTGGACCGGCAGCTCCTGGCGCTGGCGCAGGGCAGCCTCCTCGCCGCCCTGCTGGCCGGGGCCGCCTGGCTGGCGATGGAGGCGGCACAGATGTCGGGCGCCGACACCTTTCCGCAGTGGCGGGCGGCGCTGCCGGTCGTCGCGGGCTCGACCGCGTTCGGCCACCTGCTGCTTGTCCAGGGCGTCGGTCTCGTGGCCGCCCTGCTTCTGCTGGGACGCCGTGGCCGGCTGGTCCGGCAGCGCCTGGCGCTGGCCGCGTCCGCGGTCGTGCTGCTGATCCAGGCCGGGCACGGACACGGCATGTCGATGTCGGGCGCGCTGGGCCTGCTGACGATCGTGAACGGTGTTCATCTTCTGGCGGGGGGTGCCTGGCTCGGCGGTCTGCTGCCGCTCCTGCTGACCACCCGGATCGCGCCGCCGCGCGCGGGCGCCACCGCGGCGCGGTCGTTCTCGGTGCCGGGGAAGTGGTACGTCGGGCTGGTGGCGGCGACGGCCGGCTATCAGGCCTTCATCCTGGTGGGCTCGATACCCGGTCTGGTCGGCACCGCCTATGGCTGGATGGTGTGCGCCAAGCTGATCCTGTTCGGCGTGCTGCTGGGCTTCGCCTGGATGAACCGCTACCGCTTCGCGCCCGCCCTGCTGGGCAACGAGCCGAACCGGGCCAAAGACAGGCTTGTCGCCAGCATCGCGGTGCAAAGCGGCTTCGGCGTGCTGGTGCTGCTGGCCGCCGGCGTGCTGGCGAGCCTGGCGCCCAGCATGCACGTGCAGGCGATCTGGTTGTTCAGCGAGCGGCCCAGCCTGGCTGCGGTCCGCGAGGATGCCGGGTTCCGCCTGGAGGTGGTGCTGGCGCTGGGAGCGCTGGCGATTGCGGCAGCGCTGGCCTTGTGTGCGCTCGCGCTGCGCCGCTGGCGTCGGGCCCTGGCGCTGGCGGTCGCGGCGGCGATAACCGTCCTGGCGGCGCCGCATCTCGACCTGCTGCTGGTCGAGGCCAGCCCGACCAGCTTCTACCGTTCGCCGACCGGGTTCACGTCCGACAGCATCGTGGAAGGAGCGTTGCTTTATCCGGGCCGCTGCGCCGCCTGCCACGGCACCGACGGACGGGGCGACGGGCCGATGGCGGCCGGGCTGCCGGTCCCGCCCGCCGACCTGTCCGCCGGCCACCTGTGGATGCACGACGACGGCGAGCTGTTCTGGTGGCTGACGCACGGCATCAAGGCGCCTGGAGGCGGCCAGGCGATGCCGGGCTTCGCGTCGGTGCTGTCCGAGGACCAGCGCTGGGCGCTGATCGACTTCATCCGCGCGCGCAACGCCGGGCTGGCGAGGCACGCCACCGGCGCGTGGCCGGTCCCGGTTCGGGCACCCGGGCTGCAGGCGACCTGCGCCGGCGGCCGCACGGTGACGCTGGCGGAACTGCGCGGCCGCATCGTGCGCGTGGTGTTTGCGGCCGCACCGGCGGTGCCGGATCCGGACGTGGTGACGGTGCGTGTTTCCGCCGACCCAGGCGTTCGTCCCGACGCGAGAACCTGCGTCGCGAGCGACCGGGCGATCGCGCCGGCCTATGCCCTGGTGACGGGCGACGCGTCAGGCAGGCAGGTGCTGGTCGACGCGCAAGGCTGGCTGGAACGGGTGGCCGGGCCGGAATCGCTGGAAGCGGACATACGCGCGCTCAGGAACCGCCCGGCCGGGCCGCCGGTGGCCATGCGGCCCGAGCACATGGCCATGTAGGCTGGGCCACACAGGCCGGGCCATGCAGGCGCGGGCCATGGAGGCGCAGACGACCCGGCGCGGTTCAGCGCGGCGGCGGCAGCGCCTGCTGCTGCACCGGACCGGTCGGCGCCAGCTGCATCGGGCCGTTCGCCTGCGAGGGCTGCGCGTAGGCGCCGTGCTGCCCGTAGGGTGGCGGACCATAGGGCGGCGGCGAGGAAGGCGGCTGGACCGGTTCGGCGGCACCGTAGCGCATCAGCGCTGCGCGCAGCGGATCGGCGCCCGGGTTGTTGACGCGCATCGCCACCACGATGTCCTCGGGCCCGACCGGCTGGCCGTAGTACGCGCGGTCGCCGACGCTGTCCGAGCTCATGATGCTGCCCTGCAGCGCGATGCCGGCGAACAGGCCGCGGGCCTTTTCCACCGCCACGATGTCGGCGCGGAGCGCCGCAGTGGTGGCCCCCTCCATGCCGACGCCAAGGGTGGCAAAGGCGAGCGACGCGTCGGCGCCGATCTTGAACTGGCTGTCCATCACCGCAGTCAGGCCGCGCCTGGTCAGGATGAACAGCATCACCTCGGCGTCCTGCACGCCCGCCTGCAGGCCGAAGCTGCCCGAGCCCATGGAATAAAACGCCGGCGCCGACCACGACCCGTTGGCGTCGCGCGACAACAGCACGCAGCCGCCGCCGGAGCCGCCGAACAGGAAGCTCATGCGGAAGATGCTGGGGCAGATCATCACCCCCTTGGAGCGCGCCAGCAGATGGCGCTCGGTGGGGTCGTTCTCGTGCCAGTTCAGCACGTCCTGCGCGGCCAGGGTGGCGCGGTCGACCAGCTCCTGCTGCTGCTGCTGCCGCGCGCTCTGCGCCACGGCGCTGTGACCGGACACGGTGGCGAGCAGGGTTGCGGCGAGCAGCACCGGCGCCAACCGCCGGCGCCGTTGCGAGCCGGACCGGGCGGCGGAAGAAGCATGCATGGAACCTTATCCTCGACCTGTCGACTCGGTTGACGCCGGAAATGCGCCGAAACAATGGCCTGTCTCGCGCGCTTCGCCCGGAACTTCAACAAGAACCGACTTCGACAAGGAACGACTTCAGCAGGGAATGGGCTGCAGGGAGGAGCAAGCGCCCGCGACCGTCAGTCCAGGCCGACCTGCGCCGCCTCCGACAGGACGTCGGCCAAGCCAGGAGCGGCGGCCACGATCGGGATGCCGCGCTCCAGCCCGCCGTCGCGCAGGAACGGCGACACCCGGGCGCCGGCCTCGTGCAGGATCGCCAGCGCCGCCGCCACGTCCCACAGGTTGATGTACAGCTCGATGTAGCCGTCGAGCCGGCCACAGGCGACGTCGGCCAGCGCCATGGCGCCGGAGCCGCCGGAGCGCGGCATGGCGCCCAGCGCCATCACCCGGTCGACCGTGGACACGAAGTCGGCGCGGCTCACCTTCGGGCTCCAGCCGACCTCCACCATGCTGCGCGCCGGGTCGTCCACGGGGGATGCGTGGATCGGCTGGCCGTTCAGGGTGGCGCCGGCGCCCTGCAGGGCGGCAAAGGTTTCCCCCAGCGCCGGTGCGGCCAGGATGCCGGCCACCGGCCGGTCGTGCTCGAGCAGGCCGAGCGACACGCACCAGCGGTCGCGGCCGCGGGCGAAGTTGGAGGTGCCGTCGATCGGGTCCACCACCCAGCGCAAGGCGCCGTCGCGGGTGCGGCCGGTTTCCTCGCCTTGGAAGCCGTCATCGGGGAAGCGTGCCGCGATGCGCTCGGCAATCAGGGCCTCGACCGCGCCGTCGGCCTCGGTCAGCCAGTCCTGGGCGCTCTTCTGCGTGCC
>CAXTCK010000137.1:0-9286 GCA_964242425.1 uncultured Acetobacteraceae bacterium
ATGCGCGGCCGGCCTGGGCGTTCCGGCCCATCGCCGCCGCGAGCACCAGCCAGACCGCCGCGAGCCGCGACGCCGGCAGGTTCAGCAGGTCGTCGAGCCGGGCGGACGCCCAGCCGAACCACCGGTATCGCGGCGACAGGTGGCCGATCATGCTGTCGGCGGTGTTGACCGCCTTGTAGAACACGATCCCCGGCAGCCCGAACGCCGCGCACCACAACAACGGCGCGACCACGCCGTCGGAGAAGTTCTCGGCCAGGCTCTCGATCGCCGCCCGCGCCACGCCGGCGGCGTCCAGCGTGTCCGGGTCGCGTCCGACAATGCGCGACACCGCCAGGCGGCCGCCCGCGAGGCCCTCCCGTTCCAGCCCGTGCAGCACCGCGCGAACGTGCTGCCAGAGCGACCGCTGCGCCACCAGGGTGCCCGCCGCCACGGCCAGCAGGGCCAGCGCGGCGGGGCGGGGCAGCAGACGCGCGGCCGCGTGCTGCAGCCCCCAGGCCACCAGCGTCGGCACCCCGGCAAGAAGCAGCAGCGCCAGCATGCCGTTGCCCCTGCGGCGCCATGGGGGCAGGGCGTCGCGGTTGAGCCTGCGGTCCAGACGGGCGATACCGGCGCCGATCCAGCTGACCGGATGCCCCAGGACGCGGAACAGCCGGTCCGGGTAGCCGAACAAGGCGTCCGCTGCCAGGGCGCCGGCGGCGACGATGAAAGTGTCCGCGATGGCGACGTGTCCCCAGAACCTCCAGCCGGGCTGTAGCACGGGCGACGGCGGCGGATCAGCCCCGCCGACGCTGCACGGCGGCAGGCTGCTTGCCGCGCGGGCGCTGTTCCCGGGGGCGCCGGAGCCGTTCGTCGACCTGTCCACCGGGATCAACCCGCACCCGTACCAACTGCCGGCGCTGTCGCCGGACGCGTTTTCCCGGTTGCCGGAGCCGGAGGACGAGGCGGAGCTGTGCCGGCTGGCGGCCGCGGCCTACGGCGTTCCGCCCGCTTCCCGGGTGGTGGCGGCACCCGGGTCGCAGATCCTGATCTCGCTGCTGCCGGGCATGCTCCGCCACAGCCAGGCGGTGCTGCTGGGGCCGACCTATGGCGGGCACGCGTCGTCCTGGGCCGCGTCGGGAGCATCGGTGCTGGAGGTGGCGGACGCGGACGCTCTTGCCGCCCATGCCGGGCCGGGCGTGGCGCTGGTGCTGTGCAACCCGAACAACCCGGACGGGCGGCGCCTCCCGCTGGACCGGCTGGCCGCGTTGGCGTCGCGATGTGCCGCGCAGGGTGGGGCGCTGGTGGTGGACGAGGCGTTCGCCGATCTGGAACCGGACGTGCCGCAGGCGGCGGCGCTGCTGCCGTCGCCCGGCCTCGTGGTGCTGCGCTCGTTCGGCAAGAGCTATGGGCTTGCCGGGGTCAGGCTCGGCTTCCTGCTTGCGGACCCGCCGCTGGCGGAACGGATGCGCAGGCTGCTCGGGTCCTGGGCGGTGGGCGGCGTCGCGATCGCCGTCGGGCGACGGGCCCTGGCGGATGGGTGCTGGCGCGACCGGAGCGGCACGGCGCTGCGGGCCGGAGCCGACCGGCTGGACCGCGTGCTGACGGAAGCGGGAATGGTGGTCGAGGGCGGAACGCGGTTGTTCCGGCTGGCAAGATGTCCGGATGCGGATGCGGTGTTCCGGCGCCTGGGACGAAGCGGGCTGCTGGTGCGGCGCTTCGAGGAGCAGCCGGGCCGGCTTCGCTTCGGCCTGCCGCCGGACGAGGCCGCCTGGATGCGCCTGCGGGCCGCCCTTCCGGGCGGCTGATCAGGCGACGCCCCGCCGTGGCTGCAACAGCCGCTCCGCCGCAGCGCCGAAGCTGAAGCCGAGGCTGGACCACAGCACCGCCTGCATGCCGAGCGACGCGACCCGGAACCGCCACAGCACCACGGCCGGGAACCGCGCCGGCACCTCGTTCACGTCCGGCATCACCGCCTGTGCCGCGGCGACCAAGGCTGCAAACAGCACGATCCCCAGCAGCGCGCCGTTCCATGCGCCGAGGCGGCCGGCAGCGCGGCGGCCGGCCAGCACGGCCAGCACCGCCGCGCACAGCGACACCAGGATCGCCTCGAAGTATAGCGCCGTGCGCAGGCCGATGCTGCCCGGCATCCCCACGGAAGGCGGGTTGGCGGGATACTTCAGCATCGGTACCAGCGCCACCACGACAAAGGCGGCCAGCGCCAGCCAGGCCGACAGCGGACGGGCAGCGATCCGGCCGACACGGCCGAACAGGGCCGCGAACAGCAACGCGAACAACCCGCCATAGGCAGCGCCGTAGGCGACGCCCGCCGTCAGCAGGCCCACGCCCCGCTGCACCGCCCTGCTGACGATCTCGGGTTCCGGCGCGATACCGGCCGCCCGGTCCATCAGGCGCTCGAAGGCGATGGCGTGCGCCACCTGCGGCTCGCCGAACAGCTCGGCGAAGGCGACCATCAGGCAGGCGGAGGCGATGCCCAGCAGCATGCCGCGGGCGAGCAGGCGTCCGACCATCGTTCGGGCCCGGTCAGTGGCAGGGAAAGCCGAGCAGATGCCGTCCGTCATGGACGAACTCGTGCACGCCGTGGCCTGCGACCAGCGCCGTGGCGCCTTGTTCCGCGCCGACGAAATAAAGCAGAAGCAGCGCCAGGACGATGCCGAAGGCCGCCCAGGGTGCCAGCTCGCGAATGGGCAGGGGGCGCGCGTGCACCGGCAGCGGCCAGGCGTGTGGAGCGGATGGAGGCGTGATCATGGAAGCGGTCTCCGCGGGAAGGGCGCGTCCCGTGTGCGATAAGCAGAAGCGTCGGAGGTCTGACTTCCACGCCCTTCATCCCGAGCATGGTCACAGTGGCGCGACCGTGCCGGGTTCCCACCGGCTTCCCCGCAACGCAGGCCGGACGGTAGCGCCGCCACCTGAGCGGGGTCAAACCGCAGCACGGGAACCGGGACGTGCCTCATGCGGCTGACCTGCCTGTCGCATCCGGCGACGCTCTCCATGCGCCAGGGCCGGTTCGTGCCAGACGACGAGGCTCTCGACGCGCCGGCGCTGGCCGCCCTCGACGTGCTCGGCCCCGGACGCTTCGGCTGGGCCGACCGCATCCTCACCAGCCCGCTGCCACGCGCGGCCGGAACCGCAGCGCGCCTGGAACTCACCGCGGTCGCGGAACCGGCGCTTCGGGAGGCGCGAGCCGGAAGCTGGGCCGGGCTGCGCCTGGACCAGATCGATCCGGCGCTGGCGTCACGGTGGCTGTCGGATCCGGAGGCGGCTCCGCCGGATGGGGAAAGCGAGGCAGCGCTCGGGCTGCGCGTGGCGGACTGGCTTGTTGGGGTGCCGCGGCTCGGCCACCACGTGCTGGCCGTCACCCACCCTGTGGTGGTGCGCGCCGTGCTGGCGGCGGCGCTGGGGCTGCCCGCAATGGCCGGCCGGCGGTTGGACATCGCCCCGCTCACCGTGGCGCAGCTGTCATGGCAGCAGGGCTGGCGGTTGCAGCGGCTTGGCGTCGCCGCAGCCGCCGTGGGTTGAGCCGGCCAGGCGTCACGACCGCCTGGACAGCTCAACCCCTTGTTTGTGCGGCAGATGCAGCGCCGATCGGACGTGCCGGCGGTTCAACCGCCGTTCGGCTTCGGCGTGTCCTCCCCAGGCTGAACGTTGGTCCCGGGCTTCACCGGTGCGTCCGGTGCCGGCGCTACCTGTTCCTGCGCCTGGTTGCGGAAGGTGCGCAGGCGCTGGTAGGGCAGCACCTTCTGCCGCACCGCCGGCGCGGGCTGTTCCGGGCTGGTGTTGACCGCGCTGTCCTTCTGCGTGCTGGTGTGGCCGGTCACCTTCTGGCCGGACGTGACTTGCGAATCCGGCGCCGCCTGCTGGCCGGATCGCGCGGAAGCCATGCCGGCGGACAACAGGCCGGTCAGGAGCAGGCAGGAAAGAACCTTGAGGCGTCGGACGGGACTGGACACGTGTTTGTGGCTCCTGATGCGGCTTGCCTGCCGGCCGGCCGCGTGATCGTTCCGGAACAACACCGGGTTGGCGGCGGAAGTTCTTGCCGCCGCTCCGATTGTGGCCGGCGCCGCACCCCCGGCGCCCTGGCCGCGAGTACCGCGCCGTGACGGAAATCGGCTTCTACCACCTCACCCGGTCGGGCGCCGAGGAGGCGCTGGCGCCGCTTCTCGACCGGACGCTGCAGGGCGGCCACCGGGCGCTGGTGCGCTGCGCGGACGAGAACAGGGTGGAGGCGGTCGACGCGGCGCTGTGGCGCATGCCGGAGCCGGTCTGGCTTCCGCATGGCACCAAGCGCATGGGCGAGGCCACGATGCAGCCGGTGTGGATCGCGGCCGATGCCGAGGTGCCGAACGGCGGCACGTTCCTGTTCCTCCTGGACGGCGTGCGCGCGGCGGATGCCGGTCGGTTCGTGCGCGTCTTCGACCTGTTCGACGGCAATGACGACCGTGCGGTCGCAGCAGCCCGCACCCGATGGACGGAAGCAAAGGCGCTCGGCCATGCCCTGGCCTACTGGAAGCAGGAGCCCAAGGGCTGGATCCGGGCCGGGTGATGCCGGCGCACGCGCGCACGCAACGCCTCGGAACGTTCCGGCCATGACGCGACCGCTGCCCGCAACCGGACGGGCCGCGCGGGCTTGACTCGTTGAACCGGAACAGGAGGCGAAAGCCATGGCCGACACGCCGAACACGGGCGCGGGCACGCGGAGCGACAACGACAAGCCGGCGGGCCCCGCACCCGCCGCCGATCCCCATCTCAACGGGCCGGGCATGACCAACGGCATTCCCGACGCGAACAACAGCGACTCGGCCGCCAGCCCGAACTCCGACCGCTCCACGGTCGAGAACGCGGGAAAGTGACCGGGGTCGCCACGGCGCTCCGCCCGGTCAGGCTGCCGGACGGAAGCCACGTGCCGAGCCTGGGGCAGGGCACCTGGCGCATGGGCGAGGACCGCTCGCGGCGCCGCGCCGAGATCGACAGCCTGCGCGCCGGCATCGAGCTCGGCATGACCCTGATCGACACGGCCGAGATGTATGCCGACGGGGCGGCGGAATCGCTGGTCGGGGAAGCGATCAGCGGGCAGCGCGACCAGGTCACGCTGGTGAGCAAGGTGCTGCCGTCGCACGCCACCCGCGCCGGCATCCCCAAGGCGTGCCGCGACAGCCTGAAGCGTCTCGGCGTCGAGCGGATCGACATCTACCTGCTGCACTGGCGCGGCTCCACGCCGCTTGGCGAGACCATCGAGGCGTTCGAAACGCTTCGCGCGCAGGAGCTGATCCGCGAGTGGGGGGTGTCGAACTTCGACGTCGACGACATGGCCGGGCTGGGCGGCATCGCCCGGCCATGCGGCTGCGCCACGGACCAGGTGCTCTACAACCTCGAGCATCGTGGCATCGAGCACGACCTCATGAACTATTCGGTGCGGCAGGGCATCCCGTTGATGGCGTACTCGCCGGTCGGGCAGGGCGGGCGGCTGTTGCGGCACCCGGTGCTGGCGCGCGTCGCCTCGCGCCTCAGCGCCACTCCGGCGCAGGTCGCCCTGGCCTGGACCCTGCGGCTGCCGAACATCATCAGCATCCCCAAGGCCGGCGACCTCGCGCACCTGCGCGAGAACCGTGCCGCCGCCGCCCTGGCGTTCGGGCCGGACGACCTGACGGAGCTCGATCGGGCTTTTCCGCCGCCGGAGGCGAAGGTGCCGCTCGACATGCTGTAGGCGCAGCCGGCGGGCGTTGCCGTTCCGCAACGGCACTGGCCGGGGTGCGGCGGCGGCGCTAGCTTGCGTCGTCGAACAGACATCAGCCAGCCGTGGGGGGCCAGCCTGAGCCTTCTGATCCTGATCGGCCTGGTTCTGGTGCTTGCCGTTCTGGCCGCGTCGGGGGTTGTCGGCCTGCTCCGCCGGCCAGCCGCGTCCGAGGGTCGCAGCTCCTTGCCGCTGCTGCCGATGCTCGGCGCAGCATTGTCCCTGCTGGCCCTGCTGGACGGACAAACCTCGGCGTTGCCGGTTCCAGTCGGGTTCGCCGGCGGCGGGGGGATCCAGATCGACCAGCTGTCCGCCTTGTTCCTGCTGCTCGGCTTCGTGGCCGCCGGCTTTGTCGAGACGGCGGTCCAGCCCACCCTGCGCGAGCGCGGCTGGCTGCGCATCGGCTTGTCCGGCGCGGTGCTGGCGATGCTGTCGGGGGACGCGTTCCTGCTGGCGCTCGGCGGCATCCTGACCATGACGGCTCTTGCCCGCAGCGCCGGCGGGCTTGGCACCGGGCGAAGCGTCCTGTTCGCCGGTGCTGCCCTGCTCGGTGCCTGCGCCCTGCTGCTTGGCGTCAACACGCCGTCCGGGATGCTGCTGGCCGACGCGGGCTTCGCCAGGCTGCGCGGCGTCGTCGGCCAGCCGGCTTCGATCGGCTCGGCGCTGCTTCCGCTGCTGACAATCGCCGCGTCGACGCCGCTGCTCGGGATCTGGCCCTGCCGCAACTGGCACCGGCGGATGCAGGCCTTGGCGCCGGCCTGGGCCTCGGGGCTGGCAAGCCTGCTCGGGTTGTTCCTGCTTCTGCGCCTTCTGCTCGACCTGCCCGGAGCGGGGGCGCCGTCGGGTGCGGGCGCGGTGCTGGTCGTGATCGGGTTGGCAGGAGCCCTGGAGGCAGGGGGCGCGGCGTTGCACCAAAGCCGGCTGCGCATGTCGGTCGGGCGGCTGGTGTCGGTCCCGACCGCCTTGATGGCGGCGGCGGTCGGGCTCTGCCTGCTCGCGCGCGCCGACGACCTGCCGATCCTGGCGGGCAACGCCCTGGACGCGATGCTGCTGCTGTTGCCGATGCAGGTCCTGGGCGGAACGGGCGCGCTGGTCCTGGCGCGGGCGATGGAGGCGGAAGCGGGAGCCGGCGCGCTGGGGCGGCTGGGTGGGCTGGCGCAGTCGATGCCGCGGGCGTCGCTGCTGGCGGGCGCCTATGGATCGCTGCTTGGCTTCCTGCTGCCGGGCGGGGTGTTCGCCGGGCTGTGGCTGCTGTTCCAGGACGCCCTGGCGATGAGCCGCCTGGGCGGCTGGCTCGCGGTCCTGATGCCGCTGGCGATCCTGGCCATGCTGGTGGCGGCCGCCTTGTGCCTCGCCGGCTGGCTTCGCCTGGCCTCGGTCGCGGTGCTCGGGCGGCCGAGAACCCCGCGCGGTGCCGCGGCGCTCGACATCCCGCCGGTGCTGGTGCGGGCAATGTGCGTGCTGCTGTCGTTGCCGCTTCTGGTCGGGCTGCTGCCGGGCGGGTGGCTGCGCCTGCTGGCGCCCTTGCGGCTGGCGCTGGCCTCCGACGCCGCCGGCGCTGATTTTCCCGTGTTGCGGCTTGTGGCCCCCGGCGGCAGTGCCAGCCTGTCGCCGTTGCCGCTGCTGCTTTCGGTACTGCTGCTCGTGTGGCTCCTGCGCCGTGCCGGTAGCGTCGTGTTGAAGCGGCCGGTCCGCTATGCCCCGTCCTGGGAAGGCGGCGCGCCGCCGCCGCCGTCCTGGCTGCCGTTCGGCGATCCGGCGACGCAGGTGGGTGCGGCGGCACTGCCGCTGGCACTCCGGGCGGCGCTCGGTGGCGAGGCGTGGCCGGTCCGGGGCAGGGAAACAGCCTTTCTGTCGCGGCAAGGGCTGCGGCGCATCCTCGTCGGGTCGCGACGCGCGAGCGTGAGGCTGTCGGGAGTGTTGCGGCGTCGCGGCGGCGTGCTGGCCCTGGCGCTGCTCGCGATCGTGCTGGCGTGGTCGGTGCGGCATCCCCCGTCATGAGCCTGCTGCCGGTCCTGCTGCTGGGAACCGCCGCGTTGCTGCTGCACCTGGCGCTGACGATCGCGGTGGCGCCGCTGCTTCCGCCGTTGTCGGACGGGGTGGCCGCCCTGTTGTCCGGCCGGCGCCAGGCAGGCCCGGACGCGATGGCGGAGATGACCCGATCGTGGGCCCGGTCTTGGGCCACGTCGTGGGCAACCTTGCGCGCCACGATGCGGAAGCAGCCGGTGCGCGCCGGTGCCGCGTCGCGTTTATCGGCGGCGCTGCCGCTGTTGTCGCTGTCGGCCGCGTTGTCGGCGGCGGCGCTGGTGCCGTCGTTCGCGTCCGGGTTGCCGACCGCACCTTGGGCCGACCTGTCGACGGTTGTCGTGCTGCTGGCGGCGGCGAGGGTGCTGCTCCTGCTGGGCGCCTGGGACGCGGGCGCCGCGTCGCCCGGCCTGGCCGCCGTGTCCGCCGTGGTCGGGCTGCTGCTGGCGGTGCCCGGCTGCGCGCTCGCGCTGGTGGCGCTGTTCTCCGCCGCCGGCAGCACCGGGCTGCAGCACCTGTTGTCCGATCCGCAGCCGGGGGCGGGACTTGTGCCGGCCGCCTGCCTGGGACTGGCGGCGTTGTCGGCAGGCGGCGGCGAGGCCGTGCTCTCCGAACCGTTGTCCGGACCCGACCTCGCGCTGTTCCGACTGCAGTCCATGGTGCAGGCGGTGGTGTGGATCGACCTGCTCACCGCGCTGTCGCTGCCGGGCACGGTGCCGGTCGCGCAGTCGGGGCCGCTGCACTGGCTGCTGGGGCTCCTGTTCTGGGCGATGCGGCTGGTTGCGGGCGGCATCCTGCTTGGTGTGGCGCGCGGCCTCGCCGGCACGGTGGCGGCGCGGCGCCGGATGGCGGGGTTGTCGGTGCTGCTCGGCCTGCTGGCCCCGTTGCTGCTCCTGCTCGGACACCGCGCGGGATGAGCTTCCTGCTGCTGCCGGACGGCCTGCTGGTGTTGTCCTTGTTGTTCGTGCGCCCCGTGGCCGACAACGAGTGGCCGCGCCGGCTGGCCCTGCACGCGCTGTTGTTGTCGGGCTGCCTGCTGGCGGCATCGGTCGCAGCCGGCGGGAATGGCGGTGGGGGCGGGCGGCGTTGCCTGGTCGGGCTGGCCGCCTCGGTGCTGCAGCTCGGGCTTCAG
This sequence comes from uncultured Acetobacteraceae bacterium, assembly GCA_964242425.1. Lineage (GTDB taxonomy): Bacteria > Pseudomonadota > Alphaproteobacteria > Acetobacterales > Acetobacteraceae > Lichenicola. The sequence goes on from CAXTCK010000137.1 coordinate 8,886, forward strand.
GTCGTGCTGGTTCGGCGCGGCATCGCCGGGGCGCCGTGGCGGCGCGGAACCGGCGACGCGGCGTGGCTGCTGGCGGGACTGGCGCTGGTCGCGCTGGCGGTGTGGGCGGTGCCTGACGTCGGCGCGCCGCAGGGGCTGCTGGCGGTGTGCGTCGCCGTCACCCTGACCGGGCTGTTGGGTGCGGTCGCGGCCCGGTCCACCGTCGGCCGGATCGGCTCCCTGCTGCTCGTCGGCGACGTGCTGATCCTGGCGGCCTGCCTGCTGCCGGGAACCGACGGCCTGGGCCTGTGCACGATCCTGTTGTTTCAGGCTGGCAGTCTTTGCGCGCTGGTGCTGACGCGGACGGCAGCCGGAACGGCCGCGTCGTGACCTGGCTTATGACCTGGCTTATTCCGGCCGGC
>CAXTCK010000138.1:0-6820 GCA_964242425.1 uncultured Acetobacteraceae bacterium
CATCACACGACACCGCGCCCCCCCCCGGCGGGAACGGCCCCGCGCCCGGGTGGCCCGGGCCGGCTGCGGTCGGCGCCGCCGCCCCGGTGCGGGCGAAGCGGCCGACCGGCTCGGAGCGCGCCATGGCGGCTGCCGGCACCACCGTCAGGGCGGCATGGTTGCTGTAGTTGTTGATGGTGGTGATGTTGGTGGTGCGGCTGTTGTCGATGCGGCCGAAGTTGAGGCGCTGGACATAGGTCGGGCTGGCATTGAACGACGGCCGGTAGGGCTCGTGCGGCCCGAGCGGGATCCAGCCCACGTCGCCGCCCCGGTCGTCCCTGCCCCGGCCGTCGCCATGCCGGCCGAAGCCGCCCGCCAGCGCCCCCGCGGCGAGGCCCACCACCGCGCCGGCTGCGACGAAGTCCACCAGCGCCGGGGCGTAGGCCGGCTGCTGATAAACCTCCTGCGGCGCCTGCTGCTCGGCCGGCACCCAGCCCCAGCGCCCGTCGAACTGCGACCAGCGGCCGTAGTGGAACGGCGCGAAGCCCCAGGGCTCGTTGTCGACCCAGGTCCAGCCCCACGGCGCCACATAGGACCAGCTGCCTTCGCGGTAGGGCGCCCAGCCGCTGTTGACGCGGGGATACCAGACCGAGCCGTACTGGGGGCTGGGCTGCCAGCTGCCGTAGGAGGCGAGCGATTCGCTGCCCGTCATGTAGCGCACCGCGGGCGGCCCGGACGGGGCAGCCGGCAGCCGGCCCAGCTGCGCGGACAGGAAGCGGTCGCGCACCAACGGTCCCACCGCGCCCTGCAGCGTGTCGGTGCCGTTCACCGTCGCGGTCTGGTTGGCGCCCACCGCGAGCGAGAAGCTGCCGCTGGTGATTTGTGCCGCGCCGCTGACGACGCTGATGACCGTCGGCGTGGCGCTGTCGCCGGCCGCGATCTCGTACTGGCCGGCGCCGCCCAGCTGCACGGTGCCGCGCGGGGTGGTGATGGCGTACACGTTGCCGGACGGAACGTCGCGCAGGTCGAGGAACAGCTCGCCCTGCGGCTCGGTGGCGAGGAGCTGGGTGTTGTCCAGCGTCGCCAGGTCGAGCTCGGTCGACTCCGACAATGCGACCACGTTGTCGGCGACTTCCATCACCGTCCCGGCGCCGGGTTCCGTCCACAGCGCGTCGCCGCTGGTCAGCGGGGCGTTGAGGGTGGCGGGGCCCCATTCGGTGCTGCCGGCGCCGTGGCTCGACACGCTGCCGACCACCTGCGCCAGGCGGCCGACCCGCCAGGGCGGATCGGAACCGTCCTGCGCCAGCGCCCGCGGCGTGACGCCCGTGCCGATCATGCTCAGGCTGGTCGCGGCGAGAAGGCGCGCCACGAAAGGTGATCGTCCGCTGGTGTTCATCCGAAGCCGTTCCGCCGTGGGTTCCGAGGGGACCGTATAGCGTTGTCCGGAAAGCGTTCAAGGCGCGGCCGGATCATGGCGATTTCACGATATCACCGGTTTTTCCACCGCTTGACGGCTCGTGATGACGATGCGGCAACCGTTCGTGGCCCGGCTTGCTTTCTGCACGATGGACATCGCGATCGAGAACGTTTGGGATTATCCCCGTCCGCCTGCGCTGCAGCTGGTCGACCTGCCGGTGCGCATCGCCTTCGCTGGCCGCCTGATCGCCCGCACGGCCGCCGCGCTGCGCGTGCTGGAAACCTCCCATCCGCCCGTCTATTACCTGCCGCGGGACGCCTTCACCGGCTGCATCCTGGAGCCGGCGGACGGGCAGAGCTTCTGCGAATGGAAGGGCATCGCGCGCTACTGGAGCCTGCGCGTCGGCGCCCACGTGGCGGAGCGGGTCGCCTGGAGCTATCCGACACCTACTCCGGCGTTCGCCGCGCTGCGCGATCACCTGGCGGTGTATGCCGGCCCGATGGACGAATGCCGCGTGGGCGACGAGGTGGCGACGCCGCAGCCGGGCGGCTTCTATGGCGGCTGGGTGACCAGCTGGGTCAGGGGTCCGTTCAAGGGCGGGCCGGGCAGCGCCGGCTGGTAGCCTTGGTCACGCGCGGCGGCGGATCGGCGCGGTTTCCGGCAGCAGCAGCATCGCCGCCAGGCCCACCAGCACGCCGCCGGTCATGTACCAGGCCGGCGCCAGCGGGCTGCCTGTCGCGGCGACCGCCCAGGCGACCACGAACTGCGCCGAGCCGCCGAACACCGAGATCGCGCAAGCGTAGATCAAGCCGAGCCCGGCCGACCGCACGCCAGGAGGCAGGGACTCGGTGACGACCACGATCATCGACACGCTCGACAACGCGGACGCGCTCGCCAGAACCGCAGTGGCGGCATAGAGCGCGAACGGCGAGCGGAACTGGTCCAGCAGCCGGAAGCACGGGAACACCAGCAGAAGCAGCACGCAGGCCGGCACGATCAGCACCGGCTTGCGGCCGTACCGGTCCGACAGCCAGCCGCCGAACGGATCGCAGATCACGCTGCACAGCCCCACCGTCACCGTGGCGCCGAACGATATCCGGGTCGGCATGCCGAGCACCGTGGCGGCATAGGTGGTGAGGTAGTCGAGGATGTAGGTGACGGTGGTGGCGCTGGCCAGCAGGGCCGTGCCGAGGACGGCGATCCGAACGATCCCGACCCGCGGCGGCGCGGCAATGGTTTCGGCACGATGCAGGGTCTCGTGGAGGGTGCGTCGCAGCGCCAGCCCGAACGGAACGATGAGGACGCCGCCCAGCAGCGCGATCCGCCAGCCCCAGCTGTCGAGCGCCGGCCCGTCCATCAGGCTCGACAGCGTCACCCCGACCAGCCCCGCCGCCAGCACCGCGGCGTCCGCGCTCATCGCCTGGAACGAGGCATACAGCCCGCGACGCAGCGGCGGGGCCGCTTCCAGGAGGAACGCCGTGCTGGGCCCCACCTCGCCGCCCAGCGCGAAGCCGCCCAGCATGCGGAAGCCGACCGCCAGCACCGGGGCCGCCATGCCGATCTGCCGATAGGACGGGGTCAGCGCCAGCCCGGCCACCGCGAGGCCGATCAGCCCGAACGACAACAGCATCGCCGGCTTGCGGCCGCGCCGGTCGCCGATCCGGCCGATCACCAGAGCGCCCAGCGGCCGGAACAGGAAGCCGGCGCCAAAGGTGGCGAGCGAGGCGAGCAGGCTGCCAGTCGGCGTGCGCGCCGGGAAGAAGCTGCGCCCGATCTGCACGGCGAAGAAGGCATAGGTGACGAAGTCGTAGAACTCGAGCGCGTTGCCGGCCGCCACCGCAGCCACTTGGGCCGGCCGCAAAGGTTGTGTGGCATGCTTCATACGCATCCTCCGAGATCGCCGGTCCACCAACGGGTCATGATCGTCGATCTCGACAAGAAGGTCATCGTCGATGAAGCTCCCGGACGCGCCTCGGGCACCTCGCGCGCCCGCTCGACCCTGGACGAGGCCACGCCGCCACCGCTTCTGCTCGACCCATGAAGCCTGCACAAGCCGGCCTCGCTGACTGCGGAAACCCGCAGCGCTTCCGCCAGGCGATATCCGCAAGTGCCACCGCGTCCGCAAGGGCGGCTATCGACTGCATGTGCAACATCGCTGCGGCCAGGACGTCGATGCGGCCATGGCACTGGCTGACAACAATGCCGACAAGCAGTTTTTCCGACGCAGGGCTCGAAGGCTTCGCCGCATAGGGTGGTTTCTGCAAGACGCTGCCGATTGTCTGATCAAAGCGAAAGCTTGTTAAAAACCACGGGTTCGAACGACAACGTCAGGGAGTTGAACGATCATGAGGCCACTGCGACGTTGCAACACGGCTTCCGTGCTCATGTGCATGATCGTGATGTCGTACGCTCAGCGGGTCGGAGCACAAACCTCGGTGGTGCTGCCAAGGGTGGCATCGGTCTCGGGACTGCCTGCGCTCGTGCAGCAGGCAACGATCACGGGCCGCGACGGCAGCTGGAGCGTCGCCTACAACGGATCGTCATACTGGTCGTTCAACGATACCTGGCTTTCGTCTCCCAACCTGGAAGGCAGAAACCTCATCAGCAACTCCCTCTCGTGGACGAACAACCTCAACGCGTCCGCAGGGATCACCCTCACCTACAACCATCTCGACGCCGCAGGCGCCCCGACGGAGTTCTTTCCGTTCACCGATGATGAACTGGCGTTCAACGTCCGGAACTGTTCGTCCCAATCCGACTGCTCGAACGAATACGCCATCTGGCCTGGACCGGTCGTCGCCAAGCCGGGAGTTCCGACAACGGAAGTCTACCATTTCTACTTCCTTCTCAAGCGCGGCTCAGCGATCGTCGGCGGTTGGGATTCGATCGGCGAGGGGATAGCCACGGAAGAGTTCGGCCAAGGCATCTATCGCGGGACGGCCACACCCGCCAGCCCATCGGATCCGACGCTCATGTGGCATGTAGCCGACGGAGAAAGCCTGTGTGCAAGCGGAGGGACCATCGAGCCATCCGGCAGCCATCTCTACATGCTGTCCTGCCACGGGGGCTGTACCATCGGCAGGGTACCGTCCGCTTTCGTGGACGTGAAGTCGATGTGGTCGTACTACGCTGGAAACGACGCGTCCGCTACCCCGCAATGGTCGTCGAGCCAAGCCGATGCCAAGCAGATCCTGGACCAGGCGGGCGCCGCAGGAAGTTCCATGTCCTATGTTCCTGCCCTCGACGAGTATCTTCTGGTTTACAGCAGGCCGGAAAGCAACGATGTCGTTTATTGTATCGCAACGAACCCCTGGGGAACATGGTCGGCCGAGCAGCCCATGTCCACTGCCTCGCAGGGGGCGGGGATCGGTCCCAGCTATGCCGCCATGGCCCATCCCGAGTTTTCCGGGAACGATGGCCTCGTCCAATACGTGTCCTACGTGCGCAACGATGGCGGATCGTTCGGCAATTTCCAGAGCATACAGCTCGTGAAGGTTGTTCTTACCACGCCTTGACGCGTCATGTGTCGCCGCGCCAGTCGGGGCGAATCACCGTTGATGACGTACCGGTGCGGTCCACCTCGGTCTTGCCCTCGCCGCGACATGACCGGAACACCTGCCCGGCGCGACCACGATCCTCAGCCGCGCCTGCTGCCGGGTGTGGCGACACCGTTGAGGAAGATGTCCACGCAGCGCGTCACCCGACGGATGATCGCATCGTTGTCGGGTACCGGCAGGCCCAGCATCACCGCGCGCTGCTTGCGGCCCATGATCAGGGACAGGAACAGGTCCGCGGCATCCTCGGCATCCGGCTCGACCGCGATCGCGCCCACCGCGTCGAAGGAACGCAGCAGGCTCGCGACCAAGCCGACGCAGCGTAGCCATCCTTCCACGTGCGACAGCCGGGCCAGCTCCGGGAAGCGGCCGGCCTCGGCGACGATGACGCGGCTCAGCGCCACGGTTTCCGGCAGCAGCCCGCGCTGCAGAAGCAGGATGCCGATCGTGCGCAGCGCCTGCGGCAGGTCGGCTGGGTCGTGCAGCGCCGCCGCGGCGCTGGCCTCGGCGGCCACCGGCGCCAGCACCGCCTCGACGCGCATGCGGAACACCGCCGCGAACAGGCCGCCTTTGTCGCCGTAACGGGCATACAGGGTGGGCTTGCCGACCCCGGCCGCCTCGGCCAGGGCATCGATGCTCGTGCCCTCGTAGCCGCGCCGCTCGAACATGGCGGCAGCGGTGACCAGGACGCGCCGGTCGCGTTCGGCCGCCTCCTCGCGGGTCGGACGACCGCCGCGGCTGGTCGGATTGGCTTGCGCGTTGATGGCCATGCAGCATAATAGAACGGAACGGTTAAGTTTTCCAAGGTGCGGATGATGTCCTCGACCATCAAGGATCCGAGCCCGGCTGCGGTCGCCGGGTTCGCCCCTGCCGCCGTCGGCAGCGACGCGCGCGCCGGCCTGTTCCGCCGCTGGCTGCTGCGCCTGGTGCTGCTGGCAGCACTGGTCGCCGCCGCGTTCTATGGCTGGCGCTGGTGGAGCGTCGGCCAGTACGTCGAGAGCACGGACGATGCCTACGTGGCAGCCGACTCGGTGACGGTGGCGCCGCGCGTCGCCGGCTATCTCCTCGCCGTGCCGGTGCGCGACAACCAGGTGGTCCGGACCGGCGACGTGCTGGCCCGCATCGACGACCGCGACTACCGCGCGGCGCTGGCGCAGGCCGGGGCCGAAGTGTCCGAAGGCAAGGCCTCGCTGCTGGCCGTGGACAGGCAAGCGGCCGAACAGCGGCAGTCGATCGCCCAGGCACAGGCCGACGTGGATGGCGACGAGGCCAGGCTTCGCTTTGCCGCGACGGAGCGGGAACGGGCCACCACCCTGTCCGCGAGCGGCGTCGGCAGCCGGGAAGCGCAGCAACGCACGGGTGCCGCGTTCGACGAGGACGAGGCCGCCTTGCGCCACGCCCTCGCAGCACTCGGCGTGGCGCGGGCCAGGATCCAGACCCTGGAAGCCGAAGGCGCCTATGCCGCCGGCGCGCTGGCCAAGGCGCAGGCCGATGCGGACCGCGCGCGCATCAACCTGGGCGACACCGTGCTGCGGGCACCCGTCGACGGCGTGGTCGGCGACCGGAGCGCGCGCGCCGGCAACTACGTGCAGCCCGGCCTCGGCCTGCTCACGGTGGTGCCGATGGGGCGGGGGCTGTATGTCACGGCGAACTTCAAGGAAACCCAGCTCGCCCGGATGCGGCCGGGCCAGGCGGTGGCGGTCACCGTGGACGCCTTCCCCGACCACCCGTTCCGCGGCGTGATCGACGGCTTCTCGCCCGGAACCGGCGCGCAGTTCGCGCTGCTGCCGCCGGAGAACGCCACCGGCAACTTCACCAAGATCGTGCAGCGCGTGCCGGTGCGGGTCAGGCTGGAGCCGGACCGCGCGCT
>CAXTCK010000138.1:6920-9193 GCA_964242425.1 uncultured Acetobacteraceae bacterium
GCGATGCTGGCGGCGTTCATGGCCATCCTGGACATCCAGATCACCAACGCGTCGCTGGCCAACATCGAGGGGGCGGTGGGCGCCTCGCCCTCGGAAGGTTCCTGGATCTCCACCGCCTACCTGATCGCCGAGATCATCACCATTCCGCTGACCGGATGGCTCGGCCAGGTGGTCGGGCTGAAACGTTACCTGCTCGCCAACTCCGCCCTGTTCCTGGTGTTCTCGGTGTGCTGCGCCCGCTCCGACACCCTTCAGGCGCTGATCCTGAGCCGCTGCGGCCAGGGGTTCTGCGGCGGCGTGCTGATCCCGACCGCGATAACGGTGCTGCGCACCCGGCTGCCGCGCGCGCAGCAGCCGGTCGGCGTCACCCTGTTCGGGCTGACCGCCACCTTGGCGCCAGCACTCGGGCCCACGCTGGGCGGCTGGCTGACCGACAACCTGTCCTGGCACTACCTGTTCTACATCAACCTGCTGCCTGGCGCCGTGACGCTGGCGCTGTTCGCGCGCGCGCTGGATCCGGCGCCGGCGCGCTGGCGCGAGCTGCGTCACGGCGACTGGGCCGGGATCGCGCTGATGGCGACCGGCCTGTCCTCGCTCACCGTGGTGCTGGAGGAAGGGCAGCGGGAAACCTGGTTCGGCTCCGGCCTGATACGCACCCTCAGCGTGCTGGCGGTGGTGGGCATCGCGGGCTTCGTCGTGCGCGAGCTCACGGTCCGGGTGCCGCTGATCAACCTGCGCCTGCTCGGCAACCGTTCGATCGGCACCGCCTGCGTGCTGATGACGGTGTTTGGCGCGGTGTCGCTGGGATCGGTGTACATCATCCCGCTGTACTGCGCGCAGATCCAGGGCTACGGCCCCGAGCAGATCGGGGAGGTGGTGATGTGGAGCGGCCTGCCGCAGCTCCTCGTCTTCCCGCTGATGCCCAGGCTGATGCGTCGCGTCGACCCGCGCCTGCTGGTGGGGGCGGGCGCGCTGTTGTTCGCGGTCAGCTGCTTCGTCAACACGGCCCTGACGCAGGATGTCGGCATGCAGCAGCTGATCCTGCCGCAGGTGCTGCGCGCCATCGGCCAGCCGCTGTTCGCGGTGCCGTTGTCGCAGCTCGCCACCGCCGGGCTGCCGCCACGCGACACCGCCGACGCGGCGGCGCTGTCCTCGATGATGCGCAACCTCGGCGGCTCGCTGTGCATCGCCATGATCTCCACCGTGATCGAGCGGCGCGAGCACTTCCATTTCTCGGTGATCGCCGAGCGGCTGACCGCGAACGGCGTGGCGGTGCAGGAACAGGTGGCGGCGATGGCAGCGCGCGGCGGCCAGGCTGACGCGGCGATGGCGCACCGCGACGCCTTGGCGACGCTGGCGGCCACCGTGCGGCGGCAGGCGACGATCATGTCCTATTCCGACGCGTTCTGGATCATCGGCGTGACTCTGCTGCTGTGCCTGGGGGGACTCCTGCTGCTGCGCAGGCCGGCGCCGCGTCCGGCATGAACGACGTTCACGACCTGGACCGCGCGGCCTATCGTCCGTTCGTGGCGACGATCCGGGCGAGTGCATGTCGGTTGCGCCCAGCGCCCAAGTGGATGCGGACGCCCGCCGGCACCGTGATCATGCCGGCGCCTCCAGGATCGCCAGCAGGCGCCGCAGAGCCATACCATCGACATGCACATCCACCGTCAGCCGGCGACCGTAGCCCAGCGCGATCTCGACGCTGTTCCAGACCGCGGCCTTGAGCATGACGGTTGCCGGATCCGGTCCGGGTGCGGCGCCAGCCGCAGAGGAGCCGACCACGACGGAGGCAAGACCCGGAGGCGAGGATGCCGGTGCCGCAGGCAGAAGGCCCATGTGTCGGGGCCGAACCCGCGCTACTATGGTCAAGAACGTGGGGTGACGTTCTATAGCCTGATCTCGGATCAGTTCACCGGCCTGAACGGCATCACCGTACCCGGTACCCTGCGCGACAGCCTGACGCTGCTCTTCGTGGTGCTGGAGCAGCAAACCGAGCTGCAACCGACCAAGATCATGTCCGACACCGGGGCTTACACCGACACGATCTTCGGCATCCTTCATCTTCTGGTCCACCAGTTCAGCCTACGTCTGGCCGACATCGGCGGCACCAGGTTCTGGCGCGTGGGCGGCAAGGCCGACTATGGCGCCCTGGACGAGTTGGCTGCCCAGCGCATCAACGTGAAGCTCATCGTCCAGCACTGGGAAGACCTGCTGTGCCTGGCCGGCTCGCTCAAGCTCGGCACCGTGCCGGCTCTGCCGGGCTGATCCGA
>CAXTCK010000139.1:0-9121 GCA_964242425.1 uncultured Acetobacteraceae bacterium
AGCCAGGGCCGCATCCCGTCCACCAAGGGATCGCTGTGAGGTCCTACAGCACCCACTTCCCCGTCCCCGACCCGGCACGCCCCGAGCAGCCGCCGGTGCTGGTGCCGGAAGGGTTCTCGCCGTGGGCGCTGCTGTTCGGCTGGCTGGTGCTGCTGCGGCGCGGCAGCTGGCTGGTGGCAGCCCTGGCCGGGATCGTGGCGCTGCTGATCGGCGCACTCGCCCGGCTCGTCCCGGCAACCTGGGTTCTGCTGCCCGGGCTACACCTCCTGGTGGCCCTGTTCGCCCATGACTGGCGCCGCTGGGAGCTGCATCAGGCAGGCTACGTGTCCGGTCCGATCGTGGCGGGTCCCGACCCGGACTCGGCACTGTTGCGGTTGTTGTCGCTCCGGCCCGACCTGCTCGCCCGGCCGGCAGCTCGGGAGTCGGCATGAGCCGGCTCGGCGGCCGGGTCGCGGTGGTGGACTACCAGGGCGGCAACCTCGCTTCGGCCGCGCGGGCGCTGCAGCAGGCGGCGCGGGACGGCGACCTCCATGCCGAGATACGCATCACCGACGATCCGGACTGGGTGCGGCAGGCCGACCGGATCGTACTGCCGGGCCAGGGCGCCTTCGCCGACTGCGCACGCGGCCTGTCGGCGGTTGCCGGCCTGCGCGCGGCGATCGAGGACGTGACCGCGGCCGGCGCGCCGTTCCTCGGCATCTGCGTCGGCATGCAGCTGATGGCCGAGCGCGGGCTGGAGCACGGCGAAACCCCAGGGCTCGGCTGGATCCAGGGCGAGATCGCGCCCATGCAGGCTCCCGGCCTGCGCCTGCCGCAGATGGGCTGGAACGAGCTCGCCTTCGTTGCCGGCGCCCACCCGCTGACCGACGGGCTCGAACCCGGCGACCACGGCTATTTCGTGCACTCCTTCGCGCTGTCGAAGCACGATCCGGCGGACTTGGTCGCGACCACCGCCTATGGCGGGACGGTGCCGGCCCTGGTGGCGCGCGGCAACCGCGCCGGCACGCAGTTCCACGTCGAGAAGAGCCAGCGCGTGGGCCTGCGCATCCTCCTCAACTTCCTGCGCTGGAGTCCCACGCCGTGACCGCCGACCGCACACCCCCCACCCTGTCCGCGGAGCGGGTCGGCGTTCTCGGTGACGACGACATGCAGGCGCTGTGCGAGGCGACGGACGCCGCGATCCTGGACGGCGGCGGCTTCGGCTGGGTGACCTCGCCCGGCCGTCGCACGCTGGAGCGGTATTTCCGCGGCATCCTGCTGGTGCCCGAGCGCGCCCTGTTCGTGGGCCGGCTGGGCGGCACCATCGTCGGCGCCACCCAGCTGCTCCGGCCGCCGCGCAACAACGAGGCGCAGGCGATGAGCGCCACGCTGATGCACAGCTTCATCGCCCCCTATGCCCGCGGCCACGGGCTGGCGCGGATGATGACCGAAGCGGTGGAGGACTGCGCGCGCGCACTCGGCTACCAAGTGCTGAACCTCGACGTGCGCGAAACCCAGGACGCGGCGATCAAGCTCTACAACAGCCTCGACTACCGGCACTGGGGCACGCATCCGCACTACGCGCGCGTCGGCGGCGAAACCGTGGCGGGCTTCTTCTTCACCAAGCGGCTGCAGGATGGCGGGCGCCTCGGAGCGCCCAGGCCGGACAATGCCGCCGCCGCCGCGCGGGATCCAGGCAGGCCCGCGCCGGCCGCCCGCTCGCTGACGCTTTATCCGGCGATCGACCTCAAGGACGGCGCCTGCGTCCGGCTGCGACGCGGCGAGATGGACGACGTCACCGTGTACTCGGACGATCCGGGCGCGCAGGCACGGGCCTGGGCCGCGGCCGGCTGCCGCTGGCTGCACGTGGTCGACCTGAACGGCGCGTTCGCCGGGCGCTCGGTGAACACCGAGGCGATCGAGGCGATCATCGCCAACGCCGAGGTGCCGGTGCAGCTGGGCGGCGGCCTGCGCGACATGGCGGCGATCGAGCGCTGGCTCGGCGCCGGCATCGCCCGCGTCATCCTGGGCAGTGCGGCGGTGAAGAACCCCGAGCTGGTGCGCGACGCCTGCCGGGCGTTCCCCGGCCGCATCGTATGCGGCATCGACGCGCGCGACGGGCGGGTCGCGACCGAAGGCTGGGCGGAAGTGTCCGAGCTGTCCGCGGTCGAGCTCGCCCTGCGCATGCAGGACATGGGCGTGGCCGCGATCGTGTTCACCGAGATCGCGCGCGACGGCATGCTGACCGGGCTCGACATCGCCCAGACCTGCGCCCTGTCCGCCAGGCTGTCGACGCCGGTGGTGGCGAGCGGCGGGGTCGGCCGGATCGAGCACCTGCAGGCGCTCAAGGCGGCGTCGGCGGCGTTCGCCGGCATCGAGGGGGTGATCGTCGGGCGCGCCCTGTACGACGGGCGGATCGCGCCGCGCGACGCGCTGTCGGCGCTCGGCTAGATGCTCAAGCTGCGCGTCATCCCGTGCCTGGACGTCAAGGACGGGCGCGTGGTCAAGGGCGTCAACTTCGTCAGCCTGCGCGACGCCGGCGACCCGGTCGAGCAGGCGGCGGTCTACGACGCGGCCGGCGCGGACGAGCTCACCTTTCTGGACATCACCGCCAGCCACGAGAAGCGCGACACCATCCTCGACGTGGTCAGCCGCACCGCGTCGCGCATCTTCCTGCCGCTCACCGTCGGCGGCGGCGTGCGCTCGACCGACGACATGCGCCGCCTGCTCCTGGCGGGAGCGGACAAGTGCAGCATGAACTCGGCCGCGGTGGCGCGTCCGGCGCTGGTCGGCGAGGCCGCGGCGCGGTTCGGCAGCCAGTGCGTGGTGGTGGCGGTGGACGCGCGCGCCGACGGTCGCGGCGGCTGGGAAGTGTTCACCCATGGCGGCCGCACCGGCACCGGCCGGGATGCGGTCGCATGGTGCCGGGAGGTGGTGGGTGCCGGCGCCGGCGAGATCCTGCTGACCAGCATGGACCGCGACGGCACCGGGCAGGGCTTCGACCTCGACCTGCTGCGCGCGGTGTGCGGCGCGGTGCGGGTGCCGGTGGTGGCCTCGGGCGGCGTGGGCACGCTCGGGCACTTCGTCGAGGGTGCCGAGGCGGGTGCCAGCGGGCTGCTCGCCGCCAGCGTGTTCCATTTCGGGCAGTTCACGGTGGCGGCCGTCAAGCAGGCGCTGCGCGACGCGGGCCAGCCGGTGCGCCCGGTCAGCTCCAGCCAGGACGGAATTCCATGACCAAGCCACCGAAGCGCGTCGGCAAGGCCGGAAAGGCGGTGCCGAAGAAGCGGGTGGCCAAGAAGGAACCGTCGTCGCGCAAGTCGGTGGCGGGACCGGAAACCAATGCGCCCGGCCCGGCCCGGAAAAGCCCGGCGAAGAAGCGGGCGACGAAGGCGGCGGTGCGGCAGTCGCGCGGGGCGGCGGCGCGTGTGGCCGACCTGTCCGGCGCCGGTGCCGGCGTGCTGGACCGGCTGTTCGAGGTGGTGACGTCGCGGCGCGACGCCGATCCCAACATCAGCCATTCGGCACGCCTGTTGTCGCGCGGCACCGCCAAGGTGGCGCAGAAGTTCGGCGAGGAAGCGGTCGAGTGCCTGATCGAGGCGGTCAGCGGCAACAGCGCCAGGCTGATCGGCGAAAGTGCCGACGTGCTCTACCACCTGATCGTGCTGTGGGTGGATGCCGGGCTGCATCCGGGCGAGGTGTGGTCGGAACTGCAGCGGCGCGAGGGCACCAGCGGCATCGCGGAACGGGCGTCCCGCCCCGCCGCGCAGCAGGAGGATTGAGTTTCATGCCGGTTCCGGGGCTCGGTTCCTACGACCCGCACAACGTGTTCGCCCGCATCCTGCGCGGCGAGATCCCGTGCCGACGCGTATTCGAGGACGAGCACGCGCTGGCATTCCACGACCTCAGCCCGCAGGCGCCGGTGCACGTGCTGGTGATCCCGAAGCGGTCCTGCGTATCGTTCGCTGACTTTTCCGCGCACGCCGCCGACGCCGAGATCGCCGGCTTCATCCGCGCGGTGGGCCAGGTCGCCGCCAGCCTCGGCCTGGAAGAAACCGGATATCGGCTGCTGTCCAACATGGGTGCGCAGGCCGGACAGGAGGTGCCGCATTTCCACGTGCACCTGTTCGGCGGCGCGCCGCTCGGGCCGATGCTGGCGCGAGGCTGATCTTCCCGCCGCCGGCCCGCCCGACCAGGTTGCGCCAGGTGCCGAGCAAGCGGACGGAGCGGCCCGTCGAACAACCTCGGCAGGGCGAAGCTGCAGCTCCGTCATCGGCCGGCGTGCCCTTAAAGCAGATGCGGGCGGAAGGATGCTTCGGCCCGTTTCCTCACGGGCAGTTCCATCCTGTCAGGCGATCCGCCTGATCGAGATCTGCCTCAGAAGTGGATTTTCAGCCCGCCGAACACCGTTCGCGGCGCGCCGGCAAGGATCGAGCCGGTTTTGCCGTCGAGCACGGAAGCGCCGGCCTCGGTGCCGTTCGCCGCCAGGCTGTCGGAAACGTTCAGGGCGGATCCCACATAGGTGCGGTTCGCAAGGTTCTCGACCTCGCAGAACAGGTGGACCCGATGCAGGAGGCGCAAACGCGCCGGCGGGTCGTAATGCACCTCCAGGTTGAACAGGCCGGCACCCTGCGCCTTTAAAAGGTTGGCGTTGTCGATCCAGTACCCGTCGCGGAAGCTGAACTCGACGAAGCCGCCAAGCCCTTCAAGGGATCCCTTCAGGCTGTCGTAGAGCAGCCGCAGATCCAGCACGTTCGGCACCACGCCCGGGATCGACCTGCCGCTGCGATCAAAGCTGGCGGCTGCAGTCTTGCTGGTCACCAGCTCCGTGTAATTGGTGTAGATCTGGTTGTCGTAGGTGTAGGTCAGGAGCACGCGGCCACCGGGAAGCGTGCGCGGCAGCGGCGTCCAGTCCGCCCCGAGCTCGACGCCGCGATGCTGCGACGCCGGAGCGTTGAACACGAAGTTCTGCAGGTTTGGGCCTGCGCTCTCGTTGATGATCTCGTTCCTGAAGAACTCGTAGAAGCCGGTCGCCTGCAGGTGCAGGCCGGCGTCCGGATGCCATTGCGCGTCGAGATCGACGCCGACGTTGCTTTGCGACTTCAGCTGGGTGTTACCGCCGAAATGGCCGTTCGGCGCGATGAACAGGTTGGTGGTCTGCGGCGTGCCGTATCCGGTGCCGACGCGGGTCTGCAGCGTCCAGGCGGCGGACGGCGTGTAGATGAGCGCGCCTTCCGGGGCCAGGTTGAAGTAGAACCGGTTGGCGTTGACCAGCGTGCGCGTGGCGCCGTTCGCGTTGTAGGCAAAGATGGTCTCGTTGCCGCCCAGATCGGAATACTCGCCGCCGAGTCCGGCAACCGCGTGCCAGCGCTGCGCCAGCTGGACGTCCTCTTGGAAGCGGGCGCCGGCATTCCATTGATGCCCGAACACGGTCGAGGCGAGGCTGCCGCGGGTAGCTCCGCCTTGCGGCGTGATGTTGTAGAACCGGCCGCCGAAATCGAAATAGTTCCAGTTCACGTCTGCGAAGGATGTTGCCGGCAGGCCGAACAGCTGCCCGCCGTTAGTGATGCCGCTGCTGACGTTGTAGGACAGGAACGGCCCCTGCTCGCCGGTCGCCGCGGTCGGCTGGTCGATGTCGCGCACGTCATAGGTGAACTGGGTGCGCCACAGCGTGTGGCTGTCGAGGTCGTGCTCCCAGCGCAGGCCGACCAGGGTGCGCCGGTCGAAGCGCCCGATTCCGGCCGCCTGCGCGCTGGTGGCGACAATCGGGCCGAAGGCGCCGTTTCGGAACAGCGAAACGCTGGCGCAACCGGCAGACCGCAAGGCGGCGCAACCGTTCTGGAACGGGTTGAGCCCGAACTGGTTGAGCGAAAGCCGGATTGGAAGCAGGGTGTCGGTCACGTTGTTCACGACCTTGAACACCAGCCGGTCGTCGGGTCCGAGGTTGACGCGCAGCTTGGCATCCTCCGTGGAGGTGTCGTAGCCGCTGTTCGCGATGAAGCCGTCGCCGCGCAGGTCGCTGCCGAACACCGCAAGGTCGTAGCCCCGGCCGGAAACGCCAACGGTGCCGAAGGTCTCGACAAGGCCGTGGCTGCCGAACTCCGATCCAAGCTCGACCCCCTGGATGTCGCCGCCGTCGGGCGTGTGCAGGCTGATCGCGCCGTCGACCGCGTAGTTGCCGAAGACAGTCGAAGCCGGCCCCTCGAAAACGTCGGCGCTCCTGTAGGCGTGCGGATCGACCAGATCGGTGCGCGAGTTGCCATCCGGCTGGGTTTCCGGAAAGCCGTCCTCCAGCACCTGGATGTTGCGGATCGGCGAGGCCTGACGATCGTCCGAACCCCGTATGGAGACTGCGATATCGCGCGGGCCGCTGCCGGTGATGAAGGACACGCCTGGCACCGTTGCCAGGATGTCCGCCAGCGTCAGCGCGGGGGTCCGGTCGAAGATCCCGCTCGACGCACTGTAGGTGGTCTCGCCTGCCGGTCCGGATGCCTGGGTGCGACGATCGTGTCCTGCAACCAGGACGGACTCCGGCTGCGTCGTGCCAACCGCCTCCGGGTCGGCTGGCGCAGCGATCCCGGGCGTCGGCAGCAGCGCGGCAAGCACGGCAAGCGGTCGCCACAGCGCGCGCAGATACCGGCTCTGCAAAACCGGTAGGTATTCAAGCATGGAGGTATCGTCTTGAGGAACGGTTAAACGATGGTATTGATGCCGACCAAGATTGGCCCGGTGCGCCTGCATCAGGCGAACGCGGCGAAACGGCAAACAAGGGTCAACATCTTCCTGACGAACTCCTGACGGACCAAGGCCAGGGACTTCTAGTGTCGCCGGCGATCATGTCTTGTGAAGTTCGCATGACTTGCCGCCGGCCTGCTTTGTGGAAGCGTGTCACCGGCGGCAGTGGTGCATGACGGTCAAGCTTTGTGGTCACCCAGAAAGGATGCCGGGCTGGTGCCTTTCTCGTTGCAGGAAAGGCGCGGTGCTGAGGAGTGTGCCACGAGCCGTGATCGAGCCGCTGGCCACTACCTGACGGCTGAAGAACACAATGCCGCTGCAGGATTTTGTTGTGCACACGCGATAGGCGCGGTTCTACCGGAGCACTCAGTCAGGTAAGCGTCAGCGGGTGGGGTGGTCAGGCCGGCGCCAGCCCGAGCGCCTGGCGGTCGTACAAACGGCGGTAAAGCCCGTCCGGCTGGTCCAGCAGCGTTCCGTGCGCGCCGTCCTCCACCACGGCGCCGTGCGAGAACACCAGGATCCGGTCGAGCGACACCACGGTGGACAGCCGGTGGGCGATCACGATCACGGTGCGGCCGTTCATCAGCCGCTGCATCGCGTCCTGCACCAGCGCCTCGGACTCCGAGTCCAGGCTGGAGGTGGCCTCGTCCAGGATCAGCACCCGCGCGTCGGCCAGGAAGGCGCGCGCGATGGCGATGCGCTGACGCTCGCCGCCCGACAGCTTGACCCCGCGCTCGCCGACCAGGGTGGCGTAGCCCGCCGGCAGCCGGTCGATGAAGCCGGACGCGTTGGCGAGCATCGCCGCCTGCTCGATCTCGGGCAGCGTGGCGTCCGGCCGGGCATAGCCGATGTTCTCGGCCAGCGAGCGGTGGAACAGCACCGGCTCCTGCGGCACCAGCGCGATCTGCGCGCGCAGGGATTCCTGCGCCACCTGGGCGATGTCCTGCCCGTCGATCAGGATGCGTCCGCCGTCCAGGTCATACAGCCGCTGCAGCAGCTTGGTCAGGGTGGTCTTGCCCGAGCCGGACGGCCCCACCAGCGCCACCCGGCTGCCGGCCGGGATGTCGAGCTCGAGCGACCGGAACAGCGGCATGGCCTGGCCGGCATAGCGGAACGACGCGCGCTCGAAGCGGATGGCGCCGTCGGTGATGCCGATCGGCGGGGCGTGCGGCCGGTCGCGCACCCCTTCGGGCTCGCGATACAGCGCGACCAGCTCCTCCATCTCGTTCACCGAGCGCTGCACCACGCTGATCTGCTGCCCGATGTCGCGCAGGTAGCCCTGCACCAGGAACACCATGGTCAGCACATAGGCGACGTCGCCGGCGCCGGCGCGGCCGTGCCACCACAGCCACAGCACCGCCGCCACCAGCGACAAGCGCAGCACCGTGAGGCAGAAGTTCTGCAGGTTGCCGCTGTCGGTGCCGCGCAGCCAGGTGCGCGTGGTGCGCCTGGACCAGCGGTCGACCACGCGCGACAGCCGCCCGTCCTCGCGCGCTTCCGCGCCGAACGTCTTGACCACGGCGTTGCAGGTGATCGCGTCGGCCAGCACCGCGCCAAGGCGGGTGTCCCAGCTGTTGGCCAGCCGGGCGGACGGCGCCACGTAGAACAGCGTCATCGTCACCGACAACGCGGCGAAGCCGACCGAGCCCAGGCCCAGCAGAAGTCCCATCATCGGCCAGCGCAGCGCCAGCACCATCGTGGTGCCGGCCAGCACGCACAGCTCGGGCAACAGCATCAGCAGCAGGGTGTCGTCCAGCATGTCGACCGCCCACATGCCGCGCGTCAGCCGACGCACGGTGGAACCGGCAAAGGTGTTGGCGTGCCAGTCGGTGGAAAAGCGCTGCACCCGCGCGAAGGCGGTGCGGGCGATGTCGCCCATGATGCGCACGGTCAGCCGGGTGATGCCGATAAAGGCGATCCTGCGGCCGAGCACGCTGACCAGGCCGAGTGCCGCCAGGCCGCCCAGCATGAGCTGGCTGTGGTGCAGCGCGATCCTGGCCTCGGGCGGACGATGCGCGCCGGCGCCGAGCAGGTGCGGCGGCAGCCGGGTGACGTCGTCCACCAGCCGTCCGGCCAGGATTGGCGTCACCACGTCGGTCAGGGTGGCCAGCACCATGCCGCCGGCGACCACGGCCACCAGCAGCGGCCGGCGGCGCCAGTGCCCGAACAGGAAGCCCAGCACGGCGACGAAGACGCTGCGGCCGCTTCCCCTGGCGGCGGACGCCGCACGCGCGGGGTCGGGCTCGGTCACGATGGTGCATCACTCCACGGTAAGGCGCGCCGGACGGGCGCCGGCGGAGGACCAGAGCATGATCCGTTTACATCAGCTCACGGAGCATGCTCTAGCCCATTGTCTTGTCGAGCGTCTTTATTCGATCGACCGATCCGGTTCGATCGGATGATGCTCTAG
>CAXTCK010000140.1:0-3422 GCA_964242425.1 uncultured Acetobacteraceae bacterium
CGGGTGACGTAGAGGCTGCCGCGCGCGGCGAGCATGCTGAGCGACACGCCGGACACCTCTCCGGACGCGTTGCCATAGCTGACCATGAGCCCACGCGGCGCCAGGCAGTCCAGGCTCGGGACGAAGCTGTCCCGCCCGACGCTGTCGTACACCACCGGCACCATGGCGCCACCGGTCAGCCGCCTGACCTTCTGCGGCAGGTCGTCGAGACCGACGATCGTGTGGGTAGCGCCGTGACGAGACGCGAGCTCGGCCTTCTGCGCCGTCGACACCACGCCGATCACCGTCGCCCCGACATGGGCGGCCCACTGGCACAGCAGCAGGCCGACCCCGCCGGCCGCGGCGTGGACCAGGATCGTCTCTCCAGCCGATAGCATATACACCTGTCGCAGCAGCGCCTGCACGGTGAGGCCGCGCAACATCATCGCCGCCGCGGTGCGGGTGTCGATCGACGAAGGCAGCCGCACCACCAGATCAGCCGCGAGCGCGCGGTAGCGGGCATAGGCGCCGAGCTGGGTCGGGTAGGCGACGCGGTCACCGACTTTCAGCGTGGAAACGTTGCTGCCCACTGCCTCCACGACCCCCGCCGCCTCCATGCCGATCACCGCCGGCAGCGTGGGCAGCTTGTACAGGCCGGTACGGTAATAGATGTCGATGAAGTTGAGGCCGATCGCCTCCTGGCGAATCAGGACCTCCTGTGCCGTCGGCGACGGCGTCGGCACGTCGTCCCAGCTGAGCGCTTCCGCGCCGCCATAGGCGTGAACGCGGATCGCCTTGCTCATGCGGCAAGGCCATCCGGCTGCCGATGCCGCCGCGCCGTCTCGAGCGATAACAGGAACCGCTTGGTCTCAATGCCACTTCCGGCCGAGAAGCCGCCGACATGCTTCGCCGCCACCACCCGATGGCACGGGATCAGGATCGGCAGCGGGTTCCAGCCGTTGGCTTGACCGATCGACCGTGCCGACCCGCCGGCCACGCGGGCGAGCTCGGCATAGGTGCGCGTCTCGCCATGCGGGATCATGCGCAGCGCGTCCCACACGCGGGCCCGGTAGGGCGTCGACGGAACCGGCGCCAAGTTGAGAGTGAAGCAGTCGAGTTCGCCGTCGAAGTAGGCGTGCAACTGGTCGCGCGCGGTGCGAAGCAGGACGGTCCCGGATTGCTCGCTGCTCCAGCCCCAATCCAGCGCGACTATGGCATCCTCTTCCTGTGTCAGGGTCAAGGACCCGAGCGGAGAATGCAGTGACAGTTGTGGCAAGCAGTACCTCTCAGGCGGGCGCCGGCACCGTATGTTCATCGCAGTCCACGTCCGGCGCCATGTCAAGCGCGGAGCTGCCACGCGGACGGCGAGGGATCCGGACAGGTGGGTGAGCAGACGACGATCTTCGCCCGGGCCACGGGAAGCGGACGCGCCGCGGTCGCGGTGATCCGGATCAGCGGAAGCGGAAGCGGGCCGTTCCTGGACCGGTTATGCGGCAGCCGGCCGGAACCACGCCGCGCCGTGTTGCGCGCCCTGCGTGCGGAGCCTGCAGGCGACCTGCTGGACCGGGCGCTCGTGCTCTGGTTTCCGGGCCCGGCCAGCTACACCGGCGAGGATTGCGCCGAGCTGCACCTCCATGCCGGGCCAGCGGTGGTGGAAGCCGTTTGCGCGGTGCTGGTGGTCCTGGGTGGCCGGCCTGCGGAACCGGGCGAGTTCACCAGGCGGGCCTTTCTCAACAACCGGCTCGACCTGCTGGAAGCGGAAGGGATCGCCGACCTGATCGAGGCGGAAACCGAAGCGCAGCGACGACAAGCCCTGCGCCAGGCGGATGGGGCGTTGAGCCGGCTTTATAGCGATTGGGCACACCGGCTGCTTCAATTGCTGGCACACCAGGAAGCGTTGATCGACTTCCCGGATGAGGACCTGCCACCGGAGATCGACGCCATCCTCATGCGGGATCTGGACACGCTCCGGCGCGAGATGGCGGCGCACCTGGCCGAAGGCGAGCGGGCAAGCCGGGTGCGGTCCGGGTTGTTTATCGCCATCGTCGGGCCGCCGAACGTCGGCAAGTCCAGCTTGTTGAACCGTTTGGCCGGACGCGAGGCGGCGATCGTTTCGGATCGTCCGGGCACCACGCGCGACGCGATCGAGGTGCGCCTGGTGCTGGGCGACGTTCCGGTGACGCTGGTCGACACCGCCGGCCTACGCGAAGCCGAGGACGCACTGGAGGCAGAAGGAGTGAGGCGTGCCCGGCGCCATGCGGAAGAAGCCGATCTGGTCGTAAGCGTCGCAGCCGGCGAACTCCTGCCGGAACAGCCGCGATCCGGCATACGGGTCTGGAACAAGGTGGATTTGGCCGCAACACCGGATGGCTGGCTTGGTGTCAGCGCACGAGACGGCACCGGAATGGCGGCGCTCGAGAACCGGCTGGCCGAAGAAGTGCGCCATCTGACCGCGTCCACCTCCGGACCACCATTGACCAGGGCGCGACACCGCGCCGGGATCATGGAAGCAGCCGGACACCTGCAGGCGGCACATCACCTGGACCTTGCAGAGCTGCGCGGTGAGGCGCTGAGGCTTGCCATGCAGGCACTGGGACGCCTGACCGGCACGGTCGGCGTGGAAGATCTGCTAGACAGCGTGTTCAATCAGTTCTGCATCGGCAAGTGACGCGCGCACGGCCGCATGCGAAACAGGGAACGCGGATGAACGACAGGATGGACGTGATCGTGATCGGCGGTGGCCATGCCGGCTGCGAGGCTGCCGCCGCGGCTGCCCGCATCGGCGCCAGGACGCTGTTGCTGACGCACCGGCTGGACACGATCGGCGCCATGTCCTGCAACCCAGCGATCGGCGGCATCGGCAAGGGACACCTAGTCCGCGAGATCGACGCCCTCGACGGGCTGATGGGCGTCGCCGCCGACCGTGCGGGTATCCACTTCAAGCTGCTGAACCGCTCGAAGGGACCGGCGGTGCACGGCCCGCGGGCGCAAGCGGACCGTTCCCTCTACCGCAACGCCATTGTCGAGCTGCTGGAAGCGACACCCAGGCTTCAGGTGATCGAGGGCGCGGTGGACGACCTCCTGCTCGATCCCGATGGCTGCGCCTGCGGCGTCGCGTGCGCTGATGGGCGCGAGTTCCGGTCCGGGGCCGTGGTGCTGACGGCCGGCACCTTCCTGCGCGGCGTGATCCATGTCGGGCACCAGACGACACCAGCCGGCCGGATCGGGGAGCCGCCCGCAGGCAACCTTGGTCGGCGTCTGGAAGCGCTAGGCCTGCCGCTCGGTCGCCTGAAGACCGGTACGCCGCCCAGGCTCGACCGAAACAGCATCGACTGGGACGCACTTCCGGAGGATGCGGGCGATGCCGTGCCGGTCCCGTTCAGCCGCCTGACGACGCGGATCGACAACGCCCTGCTGTCGTGCCGCATCACCTCCACGACGCC
>CAXTCK010000140.1:3522-9050 GCA_964242425.1 uncultured Acetobacteraceae bacterium
GCCGGCTGTTCCTGGCCGGCCAGATCAACGGCACCACCGGCTACGAGGAGGCGGCAGCCCAGGGCCTGCTCGCCGGGGTCAACGCCGCCCGGCGTGCCGGAAACGGCGATCCCGTCACGGTGGACCGGGGAACCGGCTATCTCGGGGTGATGGTCGATGACCTGACCACGCAGGGCGTTTCCGAGCCGTACCGCATGTTCACCTCGCGCGCCGAATACCGGTTGACGCTTCGGGCGGACAACGCCGACCTTCGCTTGACCGGGATCGCCATGGGCTGGGGCTGCGTCGGCCAGGCAAGGTCCGACCTGTTCGCCGCCGATCAGGCGGCAATCGACGCGGCGATGCAGCGGGCGGATTGCGAAAGCTTCATGCCGGCACAGCTTCTTCAGCAAAATCTGCCGACAACCGCGGATGGCCGTCGGCGGTCGGTGCTGGACCTGCTGGCAGCCGAGGCAGAACCCGCTTCCCTGGCCTCGATCGCTCCCTGGCTGTCGGAGCTGCCGGACAGGGTCAGGCAGCATCTGCACACGGAAGCACGCTACCGTGGCTATCTCGGCAGGCAGGCGCGAGAGATCCGCCAGCTCGAGACGGAAACCGCGCTGATGCTTCCCCCGCAGCTGGACTACTGCGCGATCGGCGGCCTGAGCAGCGAGATGCGGGAGCGGCTGACCCTGGCAAGACCCGCCAACTTCAGCGCAGCACAGCGCGTTCCCGGAGTGACACCGGCCGCTCTCGTGGCCCTCCTGGCCCATCTCCGTGCGGCATGATGCCCGCGATCCCGCTTCTGCCTGCCCTGGCCGATGTTTCACGTGAAACATCGCAAAGGCTTGTCGTGTTCGCCGAGCTGCTGCAGCGCTGGAACGAGCGCATCAACCTGATATCGCCGCACGACCTGCCTCAGCTGTGGAACCGGCACATCGCAGACAGCCTGCAGCTCCTGGAGGAGCTTCCAACGGGCGCTCCCTTTGTCGACTTGGGCTCCGGCGGCGGCTTTCCCGGACTGGTGCTGGCCATCGCCAACCACAGTCCCGTGACCCTGGTCGAGGCCGACCAGCGCAAGGCGAGCTTCCTACGCGAGGCGGCACGGGCAACCGGAACGACGGCCATCGTGGTCGCCAAGCGAATCGAGCAGGCGGACCTGCCGCCGACGCGCCATCTCACGGCCCGTGCCCTGGCCCCGTTGCCGCAACTGTTGGACTGGTCGGCACGGCTGCTGACCGCGGATGGCGTCTGCCTGTTCCTCAAGGGCCGCAGCGCCGAGGACGAATTGACCGCAGCCGCCGCGAAATGGCACATGGCAGTCTCCCGACGCAGAAGCCGAACCGATCCGGACGGCGTCATCCTCAGGCTGAGTGAAATCAGGCGTGTCAGACAGCCCGACCGGGCGCACGGCCGGTAGGCCCGGCGACTCCGCTTCTCCGACGCCGCACGTCCTGGCCATCGCCAACCAGAAGGGTGGCGTCGGCAAGACTACCACCGCGATCAACCTAGCCACGGCGCTCGCGATCCAGGGGCGCAACGTGTTGCTGATCGACCTCGACCCGCAGGGCAACGCTTCGACCGGCCTCGGTATCGACCACGGCAGGCGTGCCGGCAGCTATGCCCTGATCGCGGAAGGGCAGCCGCTGGACAGCCTGTCGGTCGGAACCGAGATCCCGGGATTGTTCGTCGTCCCCGCCGACAACGAGCTCGCCGGCGCCGAGATCGAGCTGGTCGACATGGAACGGCGCGAGTATCGCCTGCAGGACGCCTTGTCCGAGGCAGCCATGAGGGGTCACGACTTCGTCCTGATCGATTGCCCGCCCAGCCTGGGCCTGCTGACGCTCAACGCGCTGGTCGCCGCCCGATCGGTGCTGGTGCCACTTCAGTGCGAGTTCTTCGCCCTGGAAGGCGTCAGCCAGCTGATCCGGACCGTCGAGCGCATACGCCGCGCCTTCAACCCGGCACTGCGTCTGCAGGGGCTGGTGCTGACCATGTTCGACCGCAGAAACAACCTGTCCGAGCTGGTCGCCGCCGACGCCCGCGGCTTCTTTGGCGACCAGGTGTTCGAAACCATGATCCCGCGCAACATCCGCATCTCCGAGGCCCAGAGCCACGGCAAGCCAGCCCACCTCTACGACCCGAAATCGAGCGGCGCGCTCGCCTATGTCCGCCTGGCCGACGAGTTGCTCGGCCGCGCCAATCGGGAACTCGCCCGATGAGCACGCCGCCGCGCCTCGGCCGCGGATTGGCCGCCCTGCTCGGCGACCGCAGCCCCGACGGACCGGATCGAGCGGGCGAGGGCATCCACGCCTTGCCGATCGAGCTGCTCGAGGCCGGGCCGTTCCAGCCGCGCCAGGTCATGGAACCGGACTCCCTGGAGGAGCTGACGGAGTCGATTCGCGCCCGCGGCATCCTGCAACCGATCCTGGCCCGCCCGCATCCCGACCAGCCTGGCCGCTACCAGATCATCGGCGGCGAGCGGCGCTGGCGCGCGGCGCAAAGGGCGGGCCTGCACGCCATACCCGTGCATGTACGCCACCTGGCCGACGCCGAGGCGATGGCCGCCTCCCTGGTCGAGAACCTGCAGCGCCAGGACCTCAACGCCATCGAGGAGGCCGAGGGCCTGCACCGTCTGATGCGCGACTACGCGATGACGCAGGAGGAGCTCGCCGGCGCCGTCGGCAAGTCGCGCAGCCACGTCGCCAACACCATCCGCCTGCTGCAGCTCCCGGCCAGCGTGCGACGCGAAGTGATGAACGGCGCCCTGTCCGCCGGCCATGCCCGGGCCCTGATCGGCCATCCCGATCCCGCCAAGGCGGCCCTGGCCGTGATCGCCAGGCGCCTGTCCGTGCGGCAGACCGAGGCGCTGGCGCAAGGCCACATCAACGCCGCCCGGATCGCGCCGCCTGCGGCACGGGCCGCGATCAACCCGCGCGAAGGCAAGGATCCCGAGCTCGCCTCCCTCGAGCGCCAGCTGCGCCAGACACTCGGCCTCAAGGTGGAGGTGCATTTCGACGGTCGCAGCGGCCAGCTACGCATCCACTACGACACCCTGGACCAACTCGACGGCGTGCTTCTGCTGCTGAACCGGGCTGGCTCCTGATCGGCATTCCGGAATCGCAGAGCTCCACCCTTTCCATGCCGTGACGGCGCTGCTATAGCGCCGTCACCCCGGAAGGGGCGCATAGCTCAGTTGGTAGAGCAGCTGACTCTTAATCAGCGGGTCGTAGGTTCGAATCCTACTGCGCCCACCACGGTCTTTCGCGGGCGTCACGCACCACCCAGATGTGAACCGATCGGCAGCCAAGTCAGCCGCCGTTCTTGGGCGCCAACGCCAGCGTCGCCTCGCGGTCCGGTCCGAGCCAGTCCGGGTTGTGGGCGGTGCCATCGAAATGCGCGGTGGTCTTGAACAGCTCGTAGCGGCCGTCGCGCCCCGCCTCGCTTGTGGCGTCGGTGATGCGCGCCTCCTCCGCTGGCGACATCGGCCTGAAGCTGCGCGCCGCCTCGAACGCCTGATCGAGCACCGCCTCGTTGTCGATCCCGGTAACCACCACCGAGGTCGGCCGGTTCAAGGCGTAGTGCAGGCAGTCGATCGGGGCGAGCCGGGCCCCGCTCTTGAGGATCACCCCGTTCGAGCCGCCGAACGCCTTCATGGTGATGACGCCGATCCGCTCGCGCACCGCCACCGGCATGGCCAGGCGCGCGAACGAGCGGAAATGCGCGTCCATCACGTTGGACGGCATCAGCACCACGTCGAACTGGAACCCGTGCGCCCGCGCCACCTCCATCATGTAGACGTGGATGCGCGGATCCTTGTGCCCGGTGAAGCCGATATGGCGGACCTTGCCCGCCTGCCTGGCCGCGACCGCCGTCTCGATCGCTCCGCCAGCAGCGAAGATGCGGTCCGGATCGTCGTAGCGTAGCACTTCGTGGAACATCCACAGGTCGAGGTGGTCGGTGCGCAGACGCTGCAGCGACTGGTCCAGCTGCGTCTGCGCGATGCCCTTGTTGCGGCCGTCCACCTTGGTCATGAGAAAGGCCTTGTTGCGGTAGCCCGCCTGCGACAGCGCCCGTCCCATCCGGACCTCGCTATCGCCGTGGTTGTAGTCCCAGGCGTTGTCCATGAAGTTCATGCCGCGATCGAGCGCCGCATGGCAGAGCCGGATCGAGGTCGCCTCGTCGATGCCGGGCTTGGCGAAGTGCGAGCCGCCAAAGCCGATCGCCGACACGCTCTCGCCGGTTTGCCCGAGCCTGCGGTAGAGCATGTCGCCGCGCCGCTCGCCCGGATCGGTCAGAAGCGGCAATGGTGGCAGGGGTCCCTGCGGCCCGGTGACGAGCAGGCCGTCCTGCCGCGGCGGCTCGGCACCGAGCGCCGTCTTGCCGGCAAGGCCGACGAGGCCGCTCGCTGCGGCCGAGCGGAACAGGCTGCGTCGATCCATGGCACGTCCTCCGGGATGGTCCAGCGACATCATCCGCCGCGCCCGATGCAGTAGACGCGGGCCGGCCTGCCATCCCGAATTACAACCGCGTGAGGCGGCGGCGCCCGGCAACGATCCGCTCAGCCGAACGACGGCTGCACCACCGCCATGATCACGATCACCAGCATCAGCACCGTCGGCACCTCGTTCGCCATACGGTAGAACCGCTGCGGACGCCGGTTGCGGTCGGCCAGGAAGTCCTTGCGCCACGCGGCGCAGGCACCGTGGAAGCCCAGCATCAGCAACGCACCGCCAAGCTTGACGTGCCACCAGCCGGCGGACCAGTCGACCCCTCCCGGCGTCATGACCAGCAGGCTGCCGAACAGCGCTGCCGCGAACATCGCCGGCGTGGTGATCTGCTTCAGCAGCCGCCGCTCCATCACCTTGAAGCCTTCGCTCTGCGTCGAGCCCACCGGCACCTGGCAGTGATAAACATAGAGCCGCGGCAGGTAGAACAGCCCGGCCATCCACGCGATCACGGCGATCAGGTGGAACGCCTTTTCCCATAGCAGCCAGGGCCCGAGTGCCGCGATCACCATGGCCGGCGCACCGCCTCGACCAGCACCCCGACATGCTCCGGCGGCGTTTGCGGCAGCACGCCATGACCCAGGTTGAACACGTGCGGCCGTCCC
The DNA here is from genome assembly GCA_964242425.1 of uncultured Acetobacteraceae bacterium. GTDB lineage: Bacteria > Pseudomonadota > Alphaproteobacteria > Acetobacterales > Acetobacteraceae > Lichenicola. Next base: position 8,615 of record CAXTCK010000140.1, read on the forward strand.
CTCAGCGCGCTCCGTATCGTCTCGACCGCGTCGGGTAGCGCGTCGCCGCCGGCAAGAAGGCAGAGCGGGTCCAGGTTGCCCTGCAACGCGACCTCCGGCGGCACCAGCGCCGCGGCCAGCCGGAGATCGGCCGACGTGTCGAGCGCCAGCGCGTCGATCCCGGTTTCCGCCGCATACCGCCCGACCAGCAGCCCGCCCAGGCGCGGAAACCCCACCACCGGCACCGACGGATGACGCCGCTTGACCTCCGATACGATCCGGCGCCCGGGCGTGATCACGTGACGCTCGAACTGCGCCGGCGGCAGCAGCCCGGCCCAGCTGTCGAACAGCATCACCGCCTCCGCGCCGGCCTCGATCTGCGCGCACAGCATAGTGGCCGTGGCCTCGGTCAGGAGGTCGATCAGCCGGTCGAACAGCGCCGGCTCCGCATAGGCCA
>CAXTCK010000141.1:0-9020 GCA_964242425.1 uncultured Acetobacteraceae bacterium
CTCGGCCACCGCGGCACGCGCCGCCTCGGTGGCGACGTCGGCCGCCACGTTGCGTATCTCGGCCACCGCGGCGCGCTGGGAGGCGGCGATGCGGTCCTGCGCCAGGCGCTCGCGACGGCGTGCGGTCTGCTCGGCCTCGCGCTGCGCCGCCTCGGCGATGCGCACCGCTTCGGCCTTGGCGTGCTCCACGGTGGCCTTGGCTTCCGCCATGGCAGCCTCGCGATCCCGCCTGGCGTCGGCCAGCATCGCCTCGGCTTCGCGACGCAGCCGCGCCGCCTCGTCCAGCTCCAGCCGCACCTCGGCCGCGCGGCGGTCGAGCAGCCCCGCCAGCGGACCCCACAGCCTGCGCCAGAACAGCGCGAAGAACAGCACGAACGCGACCGCGTACCAGAAGCGCGGCTCATGCAGCAGGGTGGCGGCGTCCATGAACTGTGTCCCGTCAGGCGGCGGCGCGGGCGGCGAGTGCTGCGTCCACCTTGGATGCCAGCAGCGCGTTGTCGGCGGAAGCGCCGGTCAGCCGCTCGACCAGGAACTGCGCGGTGTCGGTGGCGACGCCGCGCAGCGAGGCCATGGCGGCGTCGCGCGCGGCGGCGACCGCCAGCTCCGCCTTGTCGATCTCGGCCTGCAGGCGCTGGTTCATCTCGCGGTTGCGCGCCGTGGCCTGCTCGCGCGCCTCGGCCACGACCTTGTCGACGATGGCATTCGCCTCGGCGGCGGCGTCGCGGCGCGCGCGGCGCAGTTCGTCGACCGCATGGCTGGCCTCGCCACGGGCCTCCTCCGCCGCGTCGAGGTCACCATCGATGCGCTGCCGGCGCTCGGCCAGCACCGCGCCCACCCGCGGCAGCGCGGACCGGCTCAGCACGAGGTAGAGCAGCAGGAAGATGATCGCGCCCCAGAACACCTGGCCGGTGGTGAGGGGGTTGTTGAACTGCAGCTGCGGCATGCCGGCGGCGTGCGCAGGAATGGCGGCCGTGGCGAGCAGCGACGAAAGGACGAGGGTCGCGCGCGACATGAACCGCCTCCGGGATCAAACGAACAGGATGATGAACGCGATCACCAGCGCATAAAGCGCCACCGCCTCGGTCAGCGCGAAGCCCAGGATGCCCAGGCCGAACACGTGCGGGCGCGCGGCCGGGTTGCGGCCGATCGCGCTCACAAGGGCCGCGAAGATGTTGCCGATGCCGACACCGACGCCGGCGAGGGCGATCACGGCGAGACCGGCGCCGATGTAGCGGGCGGCAGCGAGATCCATGGGAAAATCCTTGGTTGGAAGGAGAAAAGGAACCGGAAGGCAGCGCGTCAGTGCGCGACCGCCTCGCGCAGGTAGATGCAGGTGAGGATGGCGAACACGTAGGCCTGCAGGCCGCCCACCAGAAGCTCCAGCGCCATCAGCGCCACGTTGATCGCCAGCGGCGCGATCCCCAGCAGCGGGCCGATGATGTGGATGCCGCCCAGCATGATGGTGAAGGCGGCGAACATCTCGAACATCACGTGGCCGGCCATCATGTTGGCGAACAACCGGACCGACAGGCTGATCGGGCGCGACAGGTAGGACAGGATCTCGATCGGCACCAGCAGCGGCGCCAGCGCCACCGGGGCGCCCTGCGGCATGAAGTGGCCGAAGAAGCCGAAACCCTGCTCGCGCAGCGCCACGATCAGCCCGACCACGAACACCAGAAGCGCCAGCCCCGCCGTCACCACGATGTGGCTGGTGAAGGTGAAGGCGCCCGGCACCAGGCCGATGTAGTTGCCGACCAGGATGAACGCGAACAGGGTGAACACGAACGGGAAGAACCGACGCCCCTCGGGCCCGATCTGGTCGGTCGCCATGTTGTGGATGAAGTCGTACAACAACTCGGCCGCCGCCTGCAGCCGGCCCGGCACGATCGCGCGCGGGCGCATGCCGACATACAGCAGCAGCAGGATGATCGCCGACGCGATCACCATCATCAGGTTGGACTGGCTGAAGCGCAGGCTCCGGCCGAGCGAACCCAGGATCGGGTGCAGCGCGAACTGGCCCAGTGCGTCGATGCTGTGTCCGCCCGCCACGACCCGTTCCCCTTCCTAACCGCGACCCTGGCTTCTGCGGCCAGCATTGGGTGCCGGCGCGACCAGCCGCCAAACGTTGATGATGCCTGCGATCCCGCCGAGAAACACCAGCAGGATCAGGAACAGCGGCCTGGTTCCCAGCAGCCGGTCCAGCCCCCAGCCGATCGCCAGGCCCACCAGAAGCGCCGAAACCAGCTCGACGCCGACCCGGAAGAACACCGCCATGGCGTTGGCATCGGGCACCGACGGGTCGGCCTGCGCCGGAACCGGGTCCAGGCCCCGCTTGCTCCGGGCCGCGCTCAGCCTTTGGTCGAACGAGCGCCGGTCGGTCGTGTCCTCATCCATGGTCACACCTTCCGCCGGGTGCCGCCGTCCACTACCGGCGGTGCAACGACCTGTCAAGGAACCGCGCCGTCCCCTCGTCGCCTCAATAGGATGCGGGCTTGGCGTCCACCTTGTTGTCGGCCACGCGCAACGTCGCACCCTCGAACAGCGCCTGGCCGATGTAGCGGTCCGGACCGCCGGTGCCGGGCGGGATCGCGAACAGGCCGCCGCCGACATGGGTCGCGTACTGGTTCAGCAGGTCGAGCTTGGACATCTTCTCGAAGATGCGCACGAAGCCCTCGCGCGGGTCGCGCTGGTAGCACACGAAGAACAGCCCGGCATCATACTCGAGCCCCTGGTGCCAGGGCGGCCAGCGCTCGGCGACGAAGTTCAGACCGTCGTTGTAGGAGTACGACCGGCGCAGGATCTGCGCGCCGTCGTTGCTGCCGGCCGAGGCCAGGCGCACATGGGCGTTCTCGTCGATCACCGGGTTGCCGTCGTGGTCCACCGCGTCGAGGTCGAGCGGGTCGAACTCGCTGCGTCCGGTGAGCGGCGCGCCGGTCTGCTTGGAGCGGCCGAACACGGTTTCCTGGAACGACAGCTCGGTGCGGTCCCAGTGCTCCAGGAAGATGCGGATCCGGCGCGCCACCACGTAGGAGCCGCCTTGCATCCAGTCCCCGTCGCTGCCGTCGGCCCAGACGATCTCGTCCGGGGTGCTGGCCACGTAGCGCTTGCCGCCGGCGATGGCGCTGGCCTGGTCCGGCTGGCGCGAGATCGGGTTCTGGGTGCCGTCCTTGAAGCCCATCAGGTTGCGCGGCGTGTCCTCGGCGGCGAACTGGGCGGAATAGCCGTTCTGGATCCAGCGCAGCCGCGCCACGCCGTCGGCGATGCGCGCCAGCTGGCGCACCGCGTGGAACGCCACCTGCGGGTCGTCGGCGCAGGCCTGGATCGACAGGTCGCCGCCGGTGCTGCCGGGAGCGAGCTGCTCGCCGTTGAACCGCGGCAGGTCGGCCAGCGCCGCCGGACGGCGCGACCGCAGCCCGTAGCGGTCCTGCCCGTCCTTCTCGAACAGCCCCGCCCCGAAGCCGAAGGTGACGGTGAGCCGCGCCGGCCCCAGCCCGACCGCCTCGCCGCTGTCGGCCGGCGGGCGGTCTGGGGCGCCGTCCATCGCCGCCGCGGTCTGGCCGCGCGTCATGCGGCGCGCCGCTTCCGTCCATCGCCGCATCAGCCGCGCCACCGACGGCCCGTCGGCGGTGACCAGGTCGAAGGCGACGAAGCAGCTGTGGTTCTGCAGCGGGGTGAGGATGCCGGCCTGGTGCGGGCCGTCGAACGATTCCGGCACCGCCCGGGACGGGCCCTGGCTGCCCGCGGACACGCCCTTGGCCTGCGGCAGCGAGCCCGCCGCGCGCGCACCGGAGAATGGGCACAGGGCGCCGGCCACGGCCAGCCCGCCCGCTCCCTTCAGGAAGCCGCGTCGCGCCCCGGGGGACGGGTCCGGCATGTCGTCGGGGTCGTGCTGCAACCGAGAGGGTCCCTTGTTCCAGGTCGCTAGTGGTCGAGGACCAGCGTGTTCACGTCGTCCTCGACATAATAGAAGCCGTTGCCCTCGGGCGTGAGGGCGAGACCGAACAGGTCGCCGCTGCCCGCCGGCTGCTGCGCCCGGTCCACGTCGATCCACTGCGCCGCGACCTGCCGGCGCGCCGACGGGTCGACCTCCACCGCCTGGCCGTTCAACGCGTTGGTCACCAGAAGGTGGCCGTTCGGCGCGTTTACAAGGGCGAGCGGCCGTCGGAGGAAGCCGCCGGCGGTGATCACCGTGCCGGTGCCGGCGCTGGTGGTGCGCGTCAGCGCGTCGGGGATCTGCACGATGCGGTTGCCGATCGCGTCGGACACGAAGATCGAGCCGTCCGGCCCGAGCGCCACCCCGGTCGGGCCGATGATGAACACCCCCCGGTCGGCCGCTTCCGCGAAGCCGTCCGCCACCACCGTCATGCCGGCGACCTTCGGCTTGGCCCCGGCCGGGATCCGCAGCTCCATGCGCACCACGGTCGCCCTGGACACGGTTTGCGTGGATCCGTCCGCAGGCGGCGCGCCGACGCCGTAGCCGGTGTTGCTGAAGAACAGGGTGGCGCTGTCGCCGCGATCCACCAACGCCATGTTGCCCCAGGGTCCGTTGATTTGCGGCCCGCTCCATACATCGGCGAGCCGTCCCTGGCTATCGAACACGAGCAGGCAGCCGTCGCCCTTGGTGGCGGTGGTGCCATCCCGGCTGGGCAGGGAGCCGATGATCACCCAGCCGCTCTTCAGCACCGCCATCGCCGTGGTCAGGCCCACCCCGCCCGGGCAGCGGTCCAGACCGCGCGGCACGGACGCGAACAGCGACAAGCCCTGCCGTTGCGGGTCGACCTGCACGATCGTGGTGCCCAGCCCCTGCAGGTTGCCCGAGTTGTTGAAGTTGCCGACCAGCACGTGGCCCCGCACCAGCCGGCCGGCGCTGACCGGCGACACCGCCACGGCGTACGGGTTCTGGTCGCCGTTGGCGGGCACCGTCGAGGTGATCGTGCTGCGATGCTTCAGCCCGGCCAGGAACGGCGCCTCCACCGCATGGGCCGGCAGCGCTGCGAGAACCAGCGCCAGCGCCGGCAGGAGAAGGCGGGCCGGGAGAAGGCGGGCCGGCACGAAGCGGCACGGAAACGGGGAGGTCATCGGGATCTCCGGAGATAAAACTGTGAACGCTGTTCAGAAGACGATGGTGCTGCGCACGCCCAGCACGAACTCGTTCGAGATCCGCCGGTCGGGCGCCTCGGGATCGGCGATGCCGCCGCCGGGCATGAAGATGTACTGCGCGTCCGGCTGCACCGTCAGCCATCCCACCGGGACGTACTGGTACGTCAGCTCCAGATAGCTTTCGGAGGAACGGAGCGGCGAATAAGCGCCCGGGTCGAGGCGGGCTGCGTCGCGGTCGGCGTCCAGGGCGTGGCGGCCGATCTTGGTGAAGCCGCCGGCGAAGCCCAGCGTGTCGTTGTCGCGGCCCGGCAGCGGGGCCTTCATCACCAGGCCGAGGTTGGACGCGAAGTCGACGAGGTTGCGGTCCCCCGGCGCGCCCATCAGGCGCGTGAACAGGTTGAGCGTGCGGGCACTGCCCCCGCCCTGCCGCCAGACCATCTGGTCGAGCACGCCGTAGACAGCATAGTCGTGCCGGCGCATGCGGTTGCGGTTGTCGCTGCCCGGATCGGCCAGCAGGCCGCCCTTGTCGTCGAAACGCTGATCCGGGAAAGAGCCGCTGTCGAACCAGGCGCCGATCTTGTAGGCGCCGGCCAGGCCGCCACCGCCGCCAGTATTCCTGTCCGAGTCCACGCCCGGGCCGCTGCTCTGGCCGCCGACCACCACGTCGCCGCCCGAAGGCTGGTTGAGGCCGAAATCCAGCTCGGCGATGACCAGCGCGCCGGTGCCGAGGTTGAACAGCGCGCCGGTCTTGTCGGCGTTGGTCTGCGGGTCGTCGTTGAACGGGCCGCCGGCCGGGTTGTCGTCGTAGACGCCGCCGAGCAGGGTGAACGGCCCCTCGCTGTCGCGCAGGCGCACGCCCAGCGAGGCCAGCGGATAGGCCGGGCCGCCGGCATACATGTCGTAGGAGGGCAGCGCCGGCCAGCCGAACATGGTGTTGGCGAACACGCTGGCGCTGCCGCTGCCGATATACTCCTGGTCCAGGCTCTGCTGGCCGATCTTGAGGTCGGTGGCGCCGTCCCGGAACAGCTGGTCGTACCACAGCTCCCACAGCCGGGTGGCGCGGTTGGCCTCGATGCCGCTGATCGTGTTGATGTTGTCGAGGTTGTCCTGGCTCAGGCTGCGGCCGTGGATCTGGAACGCGCTGACGTTCAGCGTGCCGCCCTGCAGGCCCACGGCGCGGCCGAGGTCGACGCCCACGCTCATCTCGGTGAGGCCGTCATAGGCCGCACCCTGGTGCAGGCCGCCGGTGGTATTGCCGAACACCTCGCTGATCTCGTTCAGGCCGAACGACACCCCGTACTGGCCGAGCCACGGCCGCACGCCCCAGATCGGCCCCAGAAGGTTGCTGGCGGATGCCTGCGCCAGGGCCGCCTCCGGCAGGCCGATCCCGATCGACCCCGCCACCGCCAGCGTTCTCAGGCCTGCGGCTATCCTCAAGCGACACCTCCGGAACGGACCACGTTGAGCCGTTAATGCAAATCATTCTCAACAGAGGTCTAGGACCGGCGGATGCGGGTGTCAACCGGGATGAATGGAGCCGGCCGCTTGTGGACCCTGCCCTGCCGCTCCTACACCGGGCGCCTGCTCCGCCGGTCGCCTGGAGGTTTCGCGTGGAAAGCTGGACCGACCGCCATGCCGAGCTCGCGCGGCTCGCCAAGCGCCAGCTGTTCTTCGTCGACGGCCAGCCGCGCTCAGGCACCACCTGGCTACAGCAGATGCTGGACAGCCATCCGGAGGTGTCGTGCCGCGGCGAGGCGCAGTTCCGCGACCACCTGGCGGTGCCGCTGGACCGGGCGATGCGCCAGCGGCACGCGGAGCTGCACCGGCGCAACACCAGCATCTTCGGGCATACCGGCGGCTATCCGCTGCCGGACCCGGACGACACCCAGTTCCTGCTCGGCACCGCGATCCTGTCGGCGTTCCGTCAGCAGCTGTCGGCGCGGCAGGCGACCGGCCACGATTGCCGGGCAGTCGGCGAGAAGACTCCCGGCAACCTGTTCTTCTTTCCGCAGCTGCGCGCGCTGTTTCCCGACGCCCGGCTGATCGGCATCGTTCGCGACCCACGCGACGTGATCAGCTCGAACTGGCACCGCTTCCAGGACCGGCCCGGCGCCACGGAGGCGGACAGGACCGCCTTCGTCAGGCAGGTGCTGCCTGTGGCGGTGCAGTGGATGCGCGCCATGCTCGACGCGAGGGAGCGCTTCCCGGAGCATTTCCGCCTAGTCAGCTACGAGGCGCTGCACCGGGCGCCGGAACCGGCGCTGGCGGGACTATTCCGATTCCTGGGAGTTTCGGACGCCGCGGAGTTGGTCGCCGGCTGCATCGCGCGCAACAGCTTCGCCGCCCTGGCCGGCCGTCCGGCGGGCGTGGCGCGGAACGGCACTTTCTTCCGCAAAGGCGTGCCCGGCGATTGGCCGAACACCCTGACGCCGGAGATGAACGACATGGTGCTGCGCGCGCTGGGCTGGAGCTTCCCGCATTTCGGCTGGTAGGCGTAGCGGCCAGACTGGAAGAGGCTGGTTCCGACGTCGGGATGGCTCGGCACGGTCTTCCAACGCGATAGGCCCGATCATGAAGGTGCAGGTGACGGGGAAGCTGATGGTGGGTGCGTCGAAGCCGTAGCCGCTCATGCTGGATCCGAGAGCGCGCTGTTGAGCGGAACGACCGATCCGGCTGGCAGCAGGCGCCGTCTCATCCAAAAGAACCACGCGAACAGCACCGCCAGCACGGCGATCGTCAGCACGCTGCCTTCGGGGCCTGCCGCCCCGCCGGTCAACAGCGGCATGCCGGTCACCCGGGTTTCGCCCAGGGCTCCCGACAGGAGGAACGAGCTGTCCGGTATGCCGAGGAGTCCGCTCTCGCCATAATCCCAGGCGGCATGGTACCCGATGGCGAACCACAGGCTTCCGGTCGCTCGCAGCGACGCGCACGTGAACATCGCGAACGCGAACACGCCGAGCGATCCCATCGCTGTATCACCTTCCGCAAAGTGTTCCCAGCCGAACAGCAGGGAGGTCGCGACCGCCGCCGGCCAGAACCCGACGCCCCGAGCCAGCTCGTGCAGCGGATAGCCTCGGTTGACGATCTCCTCCGATGCCCCGACCGATGCGAAGCAGGCAACAAGGAGAAGCTGGTGCCAAGCGATCGACGCCAGCCCGTGGTCGCGAAGCTGGATCGCAACGTGACCGACCCAGCTTTCCGTCAGCATGACCCCGGCCAGTGCTAGGGCTCCCAGCGCCCCTCCGGCCGCGAGCATCCGCCATGGCCTGGCATCGCGCAGGTGCGACGATTGTAGGACGTCGCCAAAGCCCGCCCGTCCCACTCGGCGAAGCACCATGGCCAGGAGCAGCGCCAGCGCGATGACGAACACGCCCTGGATCAGCAACAGCCCGCTCGACAAGACGTGGTGGGCGTGATCGTTCCGGAGGCCGAAGCGGGATCCAACCGATCGCATCACGTGCCGGATTACCAGCGGACCCAGTACGTACTGCATGCCCAGGATGAACACGCCGGCGCGGAGAAACGCGACCATCCGTGCCGAAACGTCGCTCATGGCCAGCAGTCTTCCATCACCGACGGAACCGTCACCAACCCGGCCCACGGGCGTCGTAACCGCAGCGGCTGGCGGGCCGCTTCAATACGGGAACACCCTCAATCCGCCGCCTCCGCGTAGGTGTCGATTGGCGGGCACGAGCATACCAAGTTGCGGTCGCCGTAACTGTTGTCCAGCCGTCCCACGGGAGGGAAGTACTTGTCGCCGTACGCACCGCCGGGGAAGCAGCCCGCGGCGCGCTCGTAGGGGCGGGTCCAGTCGGTGGCCAGCAGGTCGCGCGCGGTGTGCGGGGCGTGGCGCAGCGGCGATTCAGCCACCGCCATCCGCCCCTCCTCGACCGCCCGGATCTCCTCGCGTATCGACAGCA
>CAXTCK010000142.1:0-8943 GCA_964242425.1 uncultured Acetobacteraceae bacterium
GACCTGCACCAGTGCTGCCAGCGCCCGTTCGGCGCCCGTCAGCGCCGAGGCGCGCGCGACGCGGACCGCCTGCTCGGCCCGAATTGCGTCGTGCGCCGCCTGCGCCAGCCGCAGCTCGGTGTCCGCCTGTCCCAGCCGGTTGCGCAGGCCCAGCAGCGCGTCGCGGTGGCGGCGGGCCTGGACCAGTGCCGACGCGATGCGCTCGGCATCGGCGGGATCGGCTTCGCGCGCGAGCTCGCGGCGCGCGGTCGCTGCCGACGACAGGTCGCCTTGCAGCGCCTGCCTGCGCGCCTGGAGCAGCGCGGCCTCGGTCTCGGCCGCCGCCGCCTCGGCGAGGGCGGCCTTGTAGCGGTCGCGCGGCTGGCCGCGCCCGTCCAGCAGGAGGCCGAGCTGGTCCTGCACCTGCTTCAGCAGGCGTCCGGTGGCGGCCCCGCCGCTGACGCTGCCGAGCTCGGCCTGCAGGCAGTCGCCCAGGGTGCTGCGGGCCCCTTCGCCGAGGGGGGCCTGGGCGAAGCTGTCGCCCTGGTCGACCAGAAGCGCTCCCCAGATCGAGGCGGCCTGCTTGGCCGCGTCACGGGCGGCGCGCGACGGCGCCGACACGCCGAGCAGCCGTTGCAGTTGTTCTTCCGCCGCGTCGCCGTCATGGGCGATCCCGTTCGACAGCAGGCGCGCCGTCGGCCGAAGCACGAACCGCTTCTCGATGCGGTGCGCGGTGCCGTCCAGCTCGAACTCCAGCGCCACGGTCGGCGCGGTGCTGTTGCGACGGTTCTGGTAGCCGCGCGTCGCCTCGTTGCGCGAGGTGTGCCGCTCGAACAGCACCGCGCGCAGGGCCGCCATCAGCGTGGACTTGCCGTGCTCGTTGGGGCCGCACAGCACGTTGACCCCGGCCCCGAGCCCGTCGAGCCGGACCTTGCGGTCGAACTTGCGGAACTGGTCGAGCTCGATCGCGCGCAGCCTCACGACGCGTTCTCCTGGCGTGCCAGCACCAGCAGGCGTCGCAGCGCGGCACGGGCGACCTCGCCTTCCGCGCCGGTGCCGCGTGCCGACAGCCGCTCCGCCGCCTCGCGCAGCGCGCCGTTGCCGAGAACGGCGAGGTCGCCTGGCGCCACGTCGATCGAAAGCCGGGCGTCGTCGATCCTGAGCGCCCGGAGCGCGCTGCCGACGCCGCCCTGTATGCGCCGGAGAAAGGCGGCGTGGTCGTCGAGCCCGAGCAGGCCGTCGACCACCAGCCAGGCCAGCACCCGGCTGGGATCGTCGCGGTCGATGTTGCGCAGGCGGTGCTCCAGCGCGTCGATGTCGTGGATGCCGGTCAGGGTCGCCCGCTCCTGCTGCCACCGGAACCGGCCGGTGCGGTGCGGCACCGCCTCGAGGCGGCCGGACTCGTTCGACACCACCAGCGCGCTGCCGCCGCCGTCGCCGCCGCGGTCGAACCCGTCCACCTCCGGGGTGCCGCTGTACCAGGAGCGCGAACCGGCCTGCACGGTGCCGTGCCAGTCGCCCAGCGCCAGGTAGCCGAGCCCGGAACGCTCGGCGCGGTCGAACGCGAGGAGGTTGTGCGCTTCCGCCGGGTCTGACCCGAAGGCGCGCACCGAGCCGTGCGCCAGCCCGATCCGGACCGCGCCCTCCGGCGTCGCCATCGCGTCCATGCAGGCGGTGGGATCGCCGAAGGCATGCCTGCGGTCCAGCACGGCGGGCAGCAGCCAGGCCCCGTCCGCCGCGTCGCCCAGCGCCAGCGGCGCCGGATGAAGGTGCGGCCGCACGTTGTCCGGCAGGCCGGACCGGACCAGCCGCTCCCACAGCCCGCCCGGCAGGTGGGGGTCGTGGTTGCCCGGGATCAGGTGCCATTGGAGCTCGGGGAACTGGCGCATGCGCTCGACCGGCTGGCGCAGGGTGCGCTCGCCCGGCGCCGCCATGTCCCACACGTCGCCGGCGACCAGCACCAGCGCAGCACCTTCCGTCCGCGCCAGCTGGCCGATGCGGTTGATCGCGTCCAGCCTTTGGGCCTGAAGCACCGCCAGGGTGTCGTCGTCGGCGAAGCGGAAGCCCTTGCCGATCTGCCAGTCCGACGTGTGCACGAATCGCATCGTGGGCAGTGTAGCCGATCCGGGCCGGAAGGATGGAAGACCGAATGCCGGTGTCCGCCCGTGCAGCGCCCCTTTGTGCCGGGCCGGGCCGCGGTTAACCGGCTGATCATCTTCGGCTGCCATGGTGGGAGGACAGGAAGGAACCTTCATGCCGATGCATCCAGAGCCGGTCAGGACTTCCCCGGGCAGCGCGCGGCTCGACGGCCCGTCCGGCCGGCTCCGCTACGAGCAGGTCGCCGCTGTTTCCGGCCGCACCGGCATGATGGCCTTCGGCTCGATCCTGACCTTTCTGATCATCATGTGGACGTTCTGGCCGGTCGCGCCGCACCGCTACCTGCTCGGGGTGCTGGCGCTGCTCGTGGTCATGCACGGGCTGGCGCTGCTGGGCAGCCGGACCTGGCTGTCCCGCGGGCCGCACGCGGTGCCCGGGCGGGTGGTGGGCAACCGGGTCGCGGTCACGTCGCTGCTCGCCGTCGCGTGGTCCACCGTCCCGTTCGTGCTGATGCCGCACGCGACCGCGGACCAGCGGCAGCTGCTGATCTACATCTTCGCCGGGTTCTCCTCGTCCAGCATCCTGATGGCGCCGCTGCTTCCCGCAGCATTGTCGTTCGTCGTCATCACCACCATCGGCATCCTGGCGTCGGTGCCGTTTGCCGACCAGTCCGTCACCGTGCAGCACGCGCTCCTGATCATGCTCTACTTCCTCATGACCTGCGGCGTGCTGCTGCACCAGAACCGCGACTTCGCCCGGCGCGTCACCAACGAGCTCACCCTGGCGGAACAAGGCGACATCATCGGCCTGCTGCTGCGCGACTTCGAGGAAAGCGCCAGCGACTGGCTGTGGCAGACCGATACCGCGTTGTGCCTCCAGCGCGTGTCCGGGCGCCTGGCCACCTTGCTGGGCTGCGACGCGCAGGACCTGCAGGACGTGCCGGTCAGGCGGCTGATCGCGGAGAACGACCTGGTCCCGGCGGGCGAGAAGCACGACGGCGACAAGCTGTCGACGTGCTTCTCGCACCGGGTGGCCTTTCGCGACCTGCAGGTGCTGGTCACCTTTGGCGCCACGACGCGCTGGTTCTCCCTCACCGGCAAGCCGGTGCTGGACGCGGCCGGCCACTTCACCGGATATCGCGGCGTCGGTTCGGACATCACCGCGGCGCGCAAGTCGGACGAACGCATCGCCTACCTGGCGCGCTACGACAGCCTGACCGGCCTGCCCAACCGGACCCTGTTCCAGGAGGCCCTCGAGCAGGCCTGCGCGCAGTCAATCCCCTTTGCCCTGATGTGCCTGGATCTCGACGGCTTCAAGTCCGTCAACGACACGCTCGGCCACGCCACCGGCGACTCGCTGCTGATGGCGGTGGCCAGCCGTATGCGCGGCTGCCTGCGCGAGGGCGACGTCGTGGGGCGCCTCGGCGGCGACGAGTTCGCGGTGCTGCAAAGCCGTGGCGACGCCCGGACCGCGGGAGCGCTGGCACGGCGCCTGGTCGAGCACATCGCCGAGCCCTACCAGGTTGACGGCGTTCTGGCGTCCGTGGGCCTCAGCATCGGCATCGCCTTGTCCGACGGCGCTCCGGCCGACGCGCAGGCGCTGCTTCATGGCGCGGACCTGGCGCTCTACCAGTCCAAGGCGGAAGGCCGCGGCACCTGGCACTTCTTCGAGCCGGCCATGGCCGCCCGCGCCCAGATCCGCCACGCGATGCAGGCGGACCTGCGACGCGCGATCGACGGGAACGAGCTCCTGCTGGAGTTCCAGCCGATCCTGGACATCGTGTCGGGCGAGATCACCGGCGCGGAAGCGCTGGTGCGATGGCTGCATCCCCGGAAGGGACGCATAGCGCCCAACGACTTCATCCCGATCGCCGAGGAGTCCGGCCTGATCCTGCCGCTCGGCGCCTGGGTGCTGCAGCGCGCCTGCCGGGAAGCGGCCACCTGGAACGGCGAGGCGCGCGTGGCGGTCAACCTGTCGCCGGTGCAGTTCCGCGATCCACGCCTGCTGGAGCTGGTGGACGCGGCCCTGGCCTGCTCGGGCCTGTCGCCGCACCGGCTGGAGCTCGAGATCACCGAGTCCGTGTTTCTCGATGCGGCGGACAAGACGGTAGCCTGCCTCGAAGCGCTGCGCTCGCGCGGCATACACATCGCGCTGGACGATTTCGGCACCGGCTATTCGTCCCTGAGCTACCTGCGCTCGTTCCCGTTCGACAAGGTCAAGATCGACCAGTCGTTCATACGCGACCTGAGCGTGAACGACGACGCGATCGCCATCGTGCAGGCGATCGTCGGCATGGCGAGCAGCCTGGGCATGTACACCACCGGCGAAGGCGTGGAGACCGCGTCGCAGGCCAGGATGCTGCAGCTCACCGGATGCAGCCAGGTGCAGGGCTATCTGTTCGGGCGTCCCTGCTCGGCCGATGCGATCGCCGGGATCATGGGAGGCGACAGGCCGAAGCTGGCGGAGCTGCTGGGTTCTCCTGCAGCCACGCCGACGGCGGACCATGTCGGCAGGCTGGCCATGGAGGCCGAACGCCTGGCCGGGGCCCGCGATGCCAGGCGCCGGAGCAGCGGACGCCGGCTGGCGGAGGAAGCGGTCACTGCATCCTGACGGCGGGGCATCCTGACGGCGGGGCTTCCTCGCGACGGCGCTCCGGTCATGCCGCGTCCTGTCCGGCTGCCATCAGCCCCTTGCGCATGAGGGTCGGCAGCGCTTCCCCGGCCAGGGCGTCGCGGTGGCGCAGGAACCGCCCGACGAGGACGGCGTCCGGCACCGACGGCAGGTGCGCGCGATACACCGCAAGCGTCAACGCGAAGTGGGTGAAGACGTGCCGCACCGTGCCGGCTGGGGTCCAGTCCGCCTCCGCCGGGGCGAGAACGATCAGCTCCGGCACCGTCCACGCGTCCTCGCGCCACGGCGTACCGGGCAGCTCGGTCATGCCGCCCAGCAGCCCTTCGGGCGGCCGCCGTTGCAGAAGCACCCGGCCGGCCGCGTCGCTCAGGTGGAACAAGGCGCCGTGCCGCTCCGGGCGGGCCCGCTTCGGTTCCTTCCTTGGAAGCAGGCCGGCGATGTTGGCCGCGCGCGCGCGGCACGGCGTGCGCCACGGGCACAGGGCGCAGGCCGGGTTCCTGGCGGTGCAGATCGTGGCGCCCAGGTCGAACAGCCCTTGCGCGAAGTCCGATGGCCGCGCGCGCGCTTGCTCGTCCGCGCCCAGGGTCGCGGCGGCCTGCGCCAGCGCTCGTCGTGCCAACGGCAGCGGGGTGTCGATGGCGAACAGCCGCGACGCGACGCGCTCCACGTTGCCGTCCACCGGCACGGCCGGGACGTTGAACGCGATCGCCACGATCGCCGGCGCGGTGTAGCTGCCGATGCCGGGCAGCGCGCGCAGTTCGTCGATGGTGCGGGGGAAGCCGCCGCGCGCCGCCACCGCGCGGGCGCAGGCAAGGAGGTTGCGGGCGCGGGCGTAGTAGCCGAGCCCGGCCCAGGCCCGCATCACCTGCTCCTCCGGCGCCGCCGCCAGCGCATCCACGGTGGGGAACAGCGACAGGAAGCGGTTGTAGAAGGGGATCACCGCCGTCACCGTGGTCTGCTGCAGCATGATCTCGCTGAGCCAGACGTGGTAGGGATCGGCGTTCTCGCCTGGGGCCGCGCGCCAGGGCAGGATGCGGCGGTGGCGGTCGTACCAGCGCAGAAGGTCGGCGGCCTGGGGGAGCACGAGCGGGTCTATGGCGAAGGACCAACGAACCGGCAAGCCCGCCGCACCCGCCGTTGCCACGCCCGCGCCCGGCTGGCGTCGGGTCGAGGGCCCGCGCACGCTGGCCAGCCTGTTGCCGGCCATCACCCGGCCGGCGTTCCGGTCACGTGCGCCGGCGGCGACGCAGCTGATGAGCGACTGGGCCGCCCTGGTCGGGCCCGCGATCGCGGCGGTGGCGACGCCGCGGCGCTTTTCCGGCGGCACCCTGACCCTCGCGGTCGGTGGCCCGGCGGCGATGGAGCTGCAGCACCAGGCGACCGAGCTGATCGCGCGGATCAACACGGCGCTGGGATCAAGGCTGGTGGAGCGGCTGCGCTTCGTGCAGGACGGGGTTCCGGACCACCTGCCCGTGGCGGCGCGGGCGCCGGTACCGGCGCCCGCGCCGGTACCGGTCGAGGGGCTGCCGGACGGCCCGCTGCACGACGCGCTGGCGCGCCTCGGCGGCCGCATCGCCGCCCGCGCCGGCACCCACGCCAAGCGCTGATCCTCGTTTCAACCGGAGCCCGTGTCCATGCCGATCCGCCGACGCCTGCTTCTCGCCGCGGCCCCGCTTCTGCTCGGGCACAGGGCGCTCGCCCAGCAGGCAGACCCGCGCATGGCGGAACGCTCGTTCGGCAGGCCGGACGCCCGGCTGGTGGTGCAGGAATGGTTCTCGCTTACCTGCACCCATTGCGCCCACTTCTCCGACACGGTTTTCCCCGAGGTGCAGGCCAGGCTGATCGACACCGGACGGATCCGCTACGTGTTCCGCGACTTCCCCCTCGACCAGCTGGCGCTGGCCGCCGCCGCCCTGTCGCGGGCGCTGCCGCCGGACCGCTACCTGCCGTTTGTCGAGACCCTGCTCGCCACCCAGGACGCGTGGGCGTTCCGTCCGGACGCGGACCCGCTGGCGGCCCTCACCCGCCAGGCGACGCTGGCCGGGCTTTCCGCCGCCGCCGTGCAGGCGACGCTGGCCGATGACGGGTTGCGCCGGGCGATCCTGGCCGAGCAGGATGGCGGGCAGAAGCGCTACGACATCAAGGGCACGCCGACCTTCGTCTTCGGCAGCAGCACGATCGGGCCGATCGCCAGCTATGCCGACTTCGCAGGCGCCGTGGACAAGGCGATCGCCGCCGGCTGACGCCTTGACGCTTCGGCGGTTTTGTCGGTCTTGTCCGGAACTGTCCGCCCGCCCGGCCCCACCCGCCCTGCCACGCCCGCCCTGCCACGCCCGCCCTGCCGTTTGGAGGTTTGAACCGATGAGCCTGTCCCGCCGCACCCTGTTGCGCGCCGGTCCGCCCTTGCTCGCGTCCGGGATCCTCCGCCCGGCCCGTGCGGCCGCGGCGGCGCCCGACCCACGCATGACGGACCGCGCGCTGGGCAGCCCGGACGCCAAGGTGGTGGTGCAGGAATGGTTCTCCCTCACCTGCACCCACTGCGCGCGCTTCAGCCAGGTGGTGTTTCCGGAGGTCAAGGCGAAGCTGATCGACACCGGGCGGATCCGCTACGTGTACCACGACTTCCCGCTCGACCAGGTGGCGCTGACGGCGGCGATGGTCGCTCGCGCGCTGCCCGCGGAACGCTACGAGCCGTTCGTGCAGTCGCTGTTCGCGAGCCAGGACCGCTGGGCGTTCTCGCAGACCAACGATCCGCAGGTGGAGCTTGCCAAGATGGCGGCCCTCGCGGGCATGCCGCACGACGCGTTCCAGCGCACGGTGGACGACCAGGGGCTGCGCCAGGCGATCCTGGACGAGCAGAACGCGGGACAGGCGAAGTACAAGATCGACAGCACGCCGTCCTTCATCTTCGGCTCCAGGCTTTATTCCGGGGAGATGGATTACGACTCCTTTCTCAAGCAGGTGACCGACACCGGGACCTGACCGGCGGCCGGCTTCCCAGGGTCAATCGTGCCAGTCACCTTCGTCCGGTTGCGCATCGCCGGCTTCAAGAGCTTCGCCGAGCCGGTCTCGATCGAGATCCTGCCCGGCCTGACGGGGATCGTCGGACCGAACGGTTGCGGCAAGTCCAACGTGGTGGAGGCGTTGCGCTGGGCCATGGGCGAAAGCTCCGCCCGCTCGCTGCGCGGCGGCGAGATGGACGACCTGATCTTCGCCGGCACCGTCGCCAGGCCAGCGCGCAACCTGGCCGAGGTGGTGCTGACGGTGGAGGATGCGTCGGCGCTGCTGCCGCATGGCGGATCGGATCCTCCGGCGCTGAATCCCTGGGGGCCGAATCCAGGGGGGGCGGATCTTCGGGGAGGGGAGCTGCAGGTCAGCCGGCGCATCGAGCGCGGCGTCGGCAGCGCGTACCGGATCAACGACCGCGACGTACGCGCCCGCGACGTGCAGACCCTGTTCGCGGACCTGTCGAGCGGTGCCCGGGCCTCGTCCATGATCAGCCAGAACCGGGTGGCGGCGATCGTGAACGCGCGGCCGGAGGAGCGGCGGTCGATCCTGGAGGAGGCGGCCGGAATCACCGGGCTGCACGGCAGGCGGCAGGAAGCGGAGCTCAAGCTGCGCGCCGCCGAGGCCAACCTCCTGCGCGCCGACGACCTGCGCGCCCAGCTCGACGCGCGGGTGCAGGCGCTGGGCAGCCAGGCGGCACAGGCCGGCCGCTACCGCACGGTCGCTTCCGAGCTGCGCGAGGCCGAGGCGGCGCTGCCGGCGCTTCTGCACGAGCGCGCCTGGCGCAACGCGGTCGTGGCCCAGGGCGCCCTGTCCGACGCGCAGGCCGCGCTGGGACAGGCCGAGCGTCGCGCGGTGCAGGCCATCGCCGTCGACACCGAGGCCGGACAGGCGCTGTCCGCGCCGCGCGACGCGGAAGCAACCGCACGCAGCCTGCTGGAGCGTCGCCGGGTCGAGGCGGAAGGGGCCGCGCGCGAGGGCGAACGGGCCAGGCGGGACGCGGAACAGGCGGACGCGCGGTGGACGCAGGCACGCGAGGATCACGACGCGGCGGTCGCGCGCCTCGTTGACGCACGGGATGCGGAAGTGCGGCTGCTGGGCGAGCAGGCGGAGGTTCGGGCCGACGACGCGCTGCTGCCGGAGCGTCGCCGGACGCAGGAAGCCCGGATCCGGGAGCTCGGGAACCGGCTCCAGGCGGCTGAGCGGGCGGCGCGTGCCGGTGCGGACGCC
>CAXTCK010000143.1:0-8940 GCA_964242425.1 uncultured Acetobacteraceae bacterium
CCGCTCCGACGGGTCGCTCGCCAGCCGGCGCAGCGCGTCGGCCAGCGCGTCCGGCCGGTCCGGATCGACGCAAAGCGCCGCCCCCGCGGTCAGCTCGGCCAGCCCGCCGCGTTCCGAGCTGACAAGCGCAGCACCGCTGGCCATGGCTTCCAGCGCGGTCAGCCCGAACGGTTCCGGCCAGCGGCTCGGCACCACCACGATCGCCGCCCGCGCCATCGCGTCCAGCACCGCGTCGTGCGGCCGGTAGCCGGCCAGCACCACCCCCGCCCGGGCCGCCGCGGGTCGGAGTGCTGCCAGGAACGGCGTGTCCGGCGACGAGCCCGGACGGTCGGCGCCGATCATCTCCGCCCGCCAGCCCGGCAGCGCCGGCAGCGCCGACGCGCAGGCCGCAACGAAGCTGTCCGCTCCCTTGTCCGCCACCAGCCGGCCTGCGAACAGGATCAGCCGGTCGCGCGATGCGTCGGCCACGGGCGGCGGCAGCGCCGAAAGGTCGAGGCAGTTCGGCAGCAGGTCCACCGGCAGATCGTGCCCTCCCCCGTCCCGAAAGCGTCGGCGCAGATGCTCCGACACCGCCGCGACCCGCATCCGACGCGACAGCGCCCGCCTGTCCGCCGGGGACCGCGCCAGGCGCATCGCCTGCGGATCGTTGTGCAGGAACAAGCCAAGCGGAATGGCGGGAAAGCGGCGTGCCAGCAGGAGGGCGATCTCCGGCCGGTTGTGCACCTCGATCAGCTCCGGCCTTGCCGCGCGCAGGACCGAGGCGAGGCCGGCCACGTAGCGCAGCCGGCTGCCCAGCACCGGCCAGCCGACCGGCTCCACCGGCACGAAGCGGCGGTCCGGGAACGGCTTCGGGGACGGACGGCCCAGCACCAGGTCCTGCGGCCGCGACAGGCGGTGTACCAGCAGCCCGATCGCGCCCACCGCGTCGGGCGAGAACCCTTCGCGCGGCGGCAGCACGATCGCGACCCGGGGTTCCGGACGGCTCATCCGGCGTTCAGGCCAAGTCCTCGTACTTGTCGAGCCGCCAGCCCGCCGGCTCGTCCGCGGCGGCGCGGTACCATTCCTCCAGCAGCGGATGCGCCCGCACCGCGTCGCGATACGCCCGCGCCACCGGGCGCAGCGCCACCTGGTAGGAGATCAGCCGCGCCGCCACCGGCGCGAACATCGCATCCGCCACGGTGAAGCCGGCACCGAACAGGTAGGGGCCCCCCGCGCCATGATCGGCGCGCGTCTCGCTCCAAAGCCGCTCGATCCGGTCGAGATCGGCCCGGACCTCCGTCGTGATGCCGCCCCCGAGCGGGCGGTCGCGGCCGAGGTTCATCGGCATGGCGATCCGGAGCGCCCGGAACCCGCTATGCATCTCGGCCGACAGCACCCGGGCGTGGCTGCGTGCGCCGCGACCCGCCGGCCACAGCGCCGGGTTCAGCTCGGCGCAGTATTCGGCGATCGCCAGGCTGTCCCACACCCGGTTCCCGTCATGCTCCAGATACGGCACCTGTCCGCTCGGCGACACGGCGGCCACCGCTGGGCTGCCGGCCTCGGCCAGCGGCAGCACCCGCTCCTCGACATCGAGCCCCGCCAGCCGCACCGCGAGCCAGCCGCGCAGCGACCAGGACGAGTAGCGCCTCGTGCCGATGAAAAGCGTGTCGCTGGCCATGGTGCGCTCCGGTCGACGGGATCGACCGGTTCTGTAGGACGGGCTGCCGTGGCCGGCAAACCGGTGCCCGTCTTACCAGGAAGCGTCTCAGGCAGCGCGCCGGATGAAGCCGCCGCCCAGGATGCGGCTGCCGTCATACACCACACAGGCCTGTCCCGGTGCCGGCAGTGCCGGCTCGTCCAGCAACACCCCGCCTTCCGCCAGCACCGCCGCGCGCACCGGCTCCCGCGCGCGCAACTGCACCTGGCAGCGCAGGCCTGCCGCCGGCCGGTCGACCAGCCAGTTCGCGTCGCGCAGGGCGAGCGACCGCGCCGTGGCCCGGCCATGTGGCGCCACCACCACCCGGCGCGTCGCGGGATGGAGCGACACCACGCGCTGGCGCTCGTTGTTGCGCATCGCAGCCGGCCCGAGCCGCCGGCCCTGGCCCACCGTATAGCCGGCCACCCCGCGGTGATGGCCCAGCACCGTGCCGTCCTCGCCGACGATCTCTCCAGGCATTGCGGCGTCCGGACGCAGCCGCGTCACCAGCTCGGCGTAGGAACCGTCCGGCACGAAGCACAGGTCCTGGCTGTCCGGCTTGTCGGCCACGGCAAGACCCAGCCGCTCCGCCTGCCTGCGCACCGCCGCCTTGTCCGGCATGTCGCCGAGCGGGAAGCGCAGGAACTCGAGCTGGTCGCGCGTGGTGCCGAACAGGAACCAGCTCTGGTCGCGCGCGCCGTCCACCGGGCGATGCAGCTCGGCGCCGTCCGGGCCCGCCACGCGCCGGACATAGTGCCCGGTGGCCATCGCCTCGCAGCCCAGCTCGCGCGCCAGGCCGAGCAGGTCGGTGAACTTGACCCCCTGGTTGCAGCTGATGCACGGCACCGGCGTTTCGCCCGCGGCGTAGGCGGCGGCGAACGGCGCGATCACGCTGTCGCGGAACCGCGCTTCCGCGTCGATCACGTAGTGCGGGATGCCGAGCCGGTCCGCCACGCGCCGGGCGTCGTGGATGTCGTCGCCGGCGCAGCAGGCGCCGCGCTTCTTCGCCGCCGCCCCGTGGTCGTAGAGCTGCAGCGTGGCGCCTACCACGTCGTGCCCGTCCGCCGACAGCATGGCGGCCACCACGCTGCTGTCCACGCCTCCGGACATGGCGACCAGGACGCGCATGACCGCGCTCAGCCGCTCTTGGGCAGGCGCACCAGCAGCCCGTCCAGCGCCTCGGTGATCACGATCTGGCAGCCCAGCCGCGAGGTCTTCTCCAGCCCGAAGGCGAGGTCCAGCATGTCCTCCTCGTCCTCGGTGGGGGAAGCCAGGCGCGGCGCCCAGCTCGGGTCCACGATCACGTGGCAGGTGGCGCAGGCGAGAGAGCCTTCGCACGCCCCTTCCAGATCGACGCCGTGGCGGTGCGCGATCTCCAGCACGGACAGCCCGGCCGGCGCGTCCACGGTGCGGGCGGTGCCATCGTGCTCGATAAAGGTCATGCTGGGCATCGTCGTTCTCGCCGGGTGCGGGCTCAGAGGAGGATGGGGATCACGCCGTGGCCCGCAGGCCGGAGGCAAGGCCGGCGGCGTACGCGAGCAGGGTCGCGGCACGATCCAGCTCGTCGGCGGAGGTAAAGCGTCCGATCGCCAGGCGCAAGCTTCGCGCCACCGCGTCACGGTCGAGACCCATGGCGGTCAGCACGTGCGACGGCGCGACGTCGGCGGCCGAGCAGGCGGACCCGGTGGACAGGCACAGCTCGGGAGCGGCCGACATGATCTCCAGCGCGGACGCGTCCGGAAAGCAAAGGTTGAGGTTGCCGGAAACGCGGTGCTGCAGGCTGCCGTTGACGGCGATCCCCGGCACCAGGGCGCGCAGCCGGTGCAGCAGCCGGTCGCGCAGGGCGCGCATGCGGATCGCCTCGTCCATTCCTTCCAGCCGGGCCAGCCGCGCCGCCTCGCCGAGCCCCACCACCAGCGGCGTCGGCAGCGTGCCGGAACGCAAGCCCCGCTCCTGGCCGCCGCCGGAGAACAAGGGCTGCAGCCGCACACGCGGCCGGCGACGCACGAACAACGCGCCCACCCCCTTCGGCCCGTACACCTTGTGCCCGCTGACCGAGGCCAGATCGAGATCCAGCGCCGCCATGTCGAGCGGCAGCTTGCCCACCGCCTGCGCCAGGTCGCTGTGCAGCAGCGCGCCCGCTTCGCGCACGATCGGCGCCAGCACGGGCAGGTCCTGGATCACCCCGGTCTCGTTGTTGACCATCATCACGCTCGCCAGCAGCGTCGGCACGGCGAGTGCCGCGCGCAGCCGGTCCGGATCGAGCCGCCCGTCCGCTTCCACCGGCAGCACCACCGGCTCGAAGCCTTCCGCGTCGAGGTCGCGCACGGCCTCCAGCACGCAGGGATGCTCGGTCGCCACCGTGACCACGCGCCGCCGTTCGTCGCCCATCAGCCGCGCATGGCGCACCGCGCCCTTGATCGCCAGGTTGTTGGCCTCGGTGGCACCGGAGGTGAACACCAGCGTGCGCGGGTCGGCGCCGAGCAGCAGCGCCAACTCGCCCCGCGCCGCTTCCACCGCCTCCGCCGCCGCCCGGCCCATGGCGTGCTCGGCGCTGTGCGGGTTGCCGAAGAACTCGGTGAACCAGGGCAGCATGGCCGCCGCCACGCGTGGATCACACGGGGTGGTGGCCTGGTTGTCGAGATAGATCATGCCGCCCGCCGTTCCCGGCCGCGCGCCATGTCCTCATAGGCGGCGGCGAAGCGGTCCGCGTGCTCCGTCGTGGCGTTCCAGGGCAGCGACATCCGGATCGCGTGGCCTGCCAGGTGTTCCAGTCCCATCGCCTCCAGCACGTGCGAGCGCCCTATCTTGCCGGACGAGCAGGCCGCCCCGGCGGACACCGCGAATCCCTGCAGGTCGAGCGCGATCAGCTGCGCGTCCACACGCCGTCCCGGCAGAGCCAGGCACGCCGTGTTGCCAAGCCTCGGCGCCGCAGCGCCGCAGGCAACCGCACCGGCCGCCACCGCCGCGTGCTCGATCCGGTCGCGCAGCGCTTCGAGGCGTGCCGGCGCGTCCTGGTCGGCACAGGCGGCGGCACAGGCGGCGGCGAAGCCGGCGATCGCCGGCAGGGCAGGGGTGCCGCCGCGACGGCCACGCTCCTGCCCGCCGCCGGCGAGCATCGGCGCACCGCCACCTGCGCCTGGATCGCGCAACAACAGCGCCCCCGCGCCTTTCGGCCCGCCGAGCTTGTGCCCGGACAGCGCCAGGCTGTCGGCCCTGCACCCGTCGAGCGACACCGGCACCCGTCCGGCAGACTGCACCGCGTCGACATGCAGCAGCGCGCCATGCTGCCGGCACAGCGCCGACGCCTCGGCCAGCGGGTGCAGCACCCCGGTCTCGTTGTTGGCGTGCATCAGGCAGACCAGGGCCGGGGGTCCGGCCGCCAGCGCCGCCGCCAGCGCGTGGAGGTCGACCACGCCGTTCCCGTCCACCTCCAGGACCTCCACCCCGTCCACGGCCCGGCGCACCGCGTCGTGCTCGGTGGCGCCGACCAGCACGCGCCGGCCGACACCCAGGATTCGCATCGCCAGCACGTTGCTTTCGGTGCCGCCGGAGGTGAACACCAGCCCGGCCGGGTCGGCCCCGAAGCAGGCGGCGATGCGCTCGCGCGATCCTTCCAGCAGCGCCCGCGCCCGCCTTCCGTCGCCGTGCACGGAGGCCGGGTTGCCCGGCAGATGCAGGGCGGCGACCGACGCCTCCAGCGCTTCCGGACGCAGCGCCTCGCTGGCGTTGGCGTCCAGATAAATGGATAAACGTCCGGGCCCGGGACCGGCGGGGTCGCTCATGATGTCGTCCTTCCCGCGATCCGCATGCGCTATTCCGTTGTCATTGCTCGGATCGTCTCGTTATAGAGTGTGCGAAGGCGGCTTCTGCCTGTTGGGAGAGGACTATGGGTCCGGGCAAGCCCGAGTCAATCGCGTCAGGCCTGTCCGGCATCAGCCTTGCACGGGATGCACGCGTGACCTGCGAAAGCTTTGAAATCCGGTCGCTTTCGCGCCATGTGTCAGAAACAAAGCATCGTCGCAGCGGCAGCGAAGCTCCTTCATATCAGTAGAAACGCACTTGGCGGGGCATCGCCGGGTGCGGATTGCGTCGCAACAGCCTGCCGTTCATGCCACCGGACGCAGCATTGAGAATCGCGGGATGACATGCCTGAGGTGATGTTCGCTGGCCCTGACGGCCGACTCGAGGGACGCTACCACCATTCCGGCGAGAGCAACGCCCCGCTCGCGCTGATCCTGCACCCGCATCCGATGCATGGCGGGACCATGAACAACCGCATCACCTATTCGATGTACCGCTCGTTCGAGCGGCTCGGCTTCTCGGTGATGCGTTTCAACTTCCGTGGCGTCGGCCGTTCCCAGGGCCGCTACGACGGCGGCATCGGCGAGATTTCCGACGCGGCCGCGGCGCTGGACTGGATGCAGGCGGTCAATCCCAACTCCGGCGGGCTGTGGATCGCCGGCTACTCGTTCGGGGCGTTCGTCGGCATGCAGCTGCTGATGCGCCGCCCGGAGATCTCCGGTTGGGTCAGCGTGGCGCCCCCCGCCAGCCACTACGATTTCGGTTTTCTCGCGCCCTGTCCCTGCGGCGGGCTGATGATCGCCGGCGACGCGGACGAGCTGGCGCCGGAGCCCGCGGTGCGCAAGCTGGTGGACAAGCTCAACACCCAGAAGAACGTGTCGGTCGACTACCGGATCTGCGCCGGCGCCGACCACGTGTTCGCCCGCCATGCCGAGCACGTGTCGGACGCGGTCGAGGACTATGTCGGCAAGATCGTCGCCCGCAAGGCGATGGCGCTCGCCGCCGACTGAGCCGGTTCAGGCGGGAAGAGTCAGCCGGCCCCCGCGGGTCGGCTGCCCGACCCCGGTCGTGCCGGGCCAGGACAACGGCATTCCCGCCTCGACCCGCGCCGCCAGATAAGCGAAGCACTGCGCTTCCAGCGCGTCGCCGTCCCATCCTTCCGCCTCGACCGGTGCCACTGGCACGCCGAGCCGGGAGCGCAGTGCCCGCATCAGCGCCGGGTTGTGACGTCCGCCGCCGCAGACCAGCCAGCGCAGCGGCGGCTGCGGCAGCACCGTGGCGGCCACCGCGGCGGCGGTGAACGCCGCAAGCGTCGCCGCCCCGTCCGCAGGCGACAATTCCGATAGCGCATCGAGTGCTGCGTGGAACGCCTGCCGGTCCAGCGATTTCGGCGCCGTGCGGGCGAAGAACGGATCCGTCAGAAGCCGCGCCAGCATCGGCGCCGACACCCGTCCCGCCGACGCCAGCGCCCCGTCCCGGTCGCAGGGCACGCCGGTGTGGCGCATCGCCCAGTCGTCCAGCAGGGCGTTGCCCGGTCCGGTGTCGCAGGCGAGCAGGGTGCCGTCCGCGCCGATAAAGGTGAGGTTCGCCACCCCGCCCAGGTTGAGCAGGGCCAGCGGACGCGGCAGCCCGGCCGCCAGCGCCGCATGATAGGCCGGCACCAGCGGCGCGCCTTCGCCGCCGCCGGCCACGTCGGCGCTGCGAAAATCGTGCACCACCGGCAGGCCGGTTTCCCGCGCCAGCAGCCGGGCGTCACCGATCTGCCAGGTACGCCCCTGCTGCGGCCGGTGCAGGATGGTCTGGCCGTGGAAGCCGATCAGTTCGGCCCGCACCCCCAGGCGGCGCACCGCCTGCACGTGCACTTCCGTCAGCCGCCGTTCCAGCTGCAGCAGTCCGGGATCGTTTGCCGCCATCTCCCCGGCACGGTCGAGCAAGCCGCGCAGGGCAGCGCGCAGTTCCGGATCGAACGGCAGGGTCAGCGACGGCCCGAAGCCGGCCACGCGCACCCCGTCGGTCTCGATCGCCGCCGCGTCCACCCCGTCCAGCGAGGTGCCGCTCATCAGCCCGATCACTTGGCGCATCGCCGTGTCCTCGCCCCCGTCCCGTCCGCCATGCTACAGCACCGCCCCCGCCGGGCCAGGAACCCGGTGCGGAGCGTCACGGTGTGATCCATGCCCAGAAGCGACTTCCTGGCCGAGGCCGAGGCCCGCGGCTTCGTGTTCCAGTGCACCGACTCCGACGGGCTGGACGCGGCACTCCGGGCCGGGATCGTGTCCGGCTATATCGGCTTCGACCTCACCGCCGACAGCCTGCATGTCGGCTCCATGGTGCAGATCATGCTGCTCCGCCTGCTGCAGCGGCACGGCCACCGCCCGGTGCTGCTGCTGGGCGGCGGCACCACCAAGATCGGCGACCCGTCCGGCAAGGAGGAAGCGCGACAGCTGCTCACCCCGGAGCGGATCACCCGCAACGGCGAGGGGATCCTGTCCATCCTCAAGCGCTTCGTCAGCCTCGACGGTCCCACCGGCGCGCTGATCGCAGACAACGCCGAGTGGCTCGACCGGCTCGGCTATATCGAGCTGCTGCGCGAGGTGGGTCCTCATTTCTCCATCAGCCGCATGCTGTCGTTCGACAGCGTCAGGCTGCGGCTGGAGCGTGAGCAGGGCCTGACGTTCCTGGAGTTCAACTATTCCATCCTGCAAAGCTACGACTTCCGCGAGCTCAACCGACGCCATGGCGTGGCGCTGCAGATGGGCGGCTCCGACCAGTGGGGCAACATCGTGTCCGGCGTGGACCTGGTACGGCGCACCGACGGCGCCCAGGTGTGGGGGCTCACCACTCCGCTGATCGCTACCGCGTCCGGGGCCAAGATGGGCAAGACCGCGTCGGGCGCGGTGTGGCTGTCCGCCGAGCGGGTGTCGCCGTTCGACTACTGGCAGTTCTGGCGCAACACCGAGGACGCCGATGTCGGCCGGTTCCTGCGCCTGTTCACCGACTTGGCCCTGGACGAGTGCGACCGCCTTGCCGCCCTGTCCGGGGCGGAGATCAACGAGGCCAAGAAGGTGCTGGCCACCGAGGCAACCGCCCTGTGCCACGGCCGTGATACAGCGCTCGCCGTCGCCGAAACCGCGCGTCGTTCCTTCGAGCAGGGCGAGCTGGTGCAGGACGCCCTGCCGTCGCGCCCGGTGCGGATCGACCAGCTCGCCGCCGGCATCCCGGTGTTCCGCCTGTTCGCCGAGGCCGGGCTGTGCGGGAGCAACGGCGAGGCACGTCGGCTGATCCGCGGCGGCGGCGCCCGGATCAACGACCGCCCGGTGACCGACGAGAGCTACCTGGTGGGCGAGAACGACCTCCTGGACGGCGCGATCAAGCTCTCGCTCGGACGCAAGCAGCACGTGCTGCTGCGCCCGGAGCCGGGAGTCGACTGAGGCCCTGGCGGTCCGGACGGGCCGCCATCCGCC
>CAXTCK010000144.1:0-8677 GCA_964242425.1 uncultured Acetobacteraceae bacterium
TACTTCCAGGTGATCGCCGACCCGGTCTCGACCTGGGTCCAGGAGATCTTGGAGCGGGCGCCGCGGCAGGCGCCGCGCTTGGTGACGAAGTTGTAGATGCCGCCCTTGCCGTTGGCGTCGCCAGGATACCAGTTCTGCACCGTGGAGTACTTGATCGAGGCGTCGTCCATCGCGACCAGCTCGACCACGGCTGCGTGCAGCTGGTTCTCGTCGCGCATCGGTGCGGTGCAGCCTTCGAGGTAGGACACCGACGCGCCCTCCTCGGCGATGATCAGGGTGCGCTCGAACTGCCCGGTGTTCCTGGCATTGATGCGGAAATAGGTGCTCAGCTCCATCGGGCACTTCACCCCCTTGGGGATGAACACGAACGAGCCGTCGGTGAACACCGCCGAGTTCAGGGCGGCGTAGAAGTTGTCCGCCGCCGGCACCACCGAGCCGAGATACTGCCGCACCAGCTCCGGATGCTCGCGCACCGCCTCGGAGATCGGGCAGAAGATCACGCCCACCTTGGCCAACGTAGAACGGAAAGTCGTGGCCACCGACACGCTGTCGAACACGGCGTCAACAGCGATCTGCGGACGTCCGTTCTCGCCGGCCGCCTCGCCGCCATCCGGCACCTCGACGCCAGCCAGCATCGCCCGCTCCTTGAGCGGGATGCCCAGCTTCTCATAAACCGCGAGCAACTCGGGATCGACCTCGTCCAGCGACTTCGGGCCGGGCTTCTTCTTCGGCGCGGCATAGTAGTGCACGTCCTGGAAGTCGATCGGCGGGTGGCCGATCTTGCCCCAGCCCGGCGCCTGCATGGTCAGCCAGGAGGCGTAGGCCTTGAGGCGCCAGGCCAGCAGCCAGTCCGGCTCCTCCTTGCGCGCCGAGATCAGGCGAATGGTGTCCTCGCTCAGGCCCTTGGGCGCGAGGTCCATCTCGATGTCGGTCTCGAAGCCCCACTTGTAGCTGGACTGGGTGAGGCTCTCGACGGTGTTCAGGGTTTCGGCGACGGCAGGCATCGGGGCCTCACTCGGCAGCAAGAATAACGCCACCGGACACCATGCCCGGACGGTCGGCTCGGTCGAAATCGCGGTTCCCGACGCCCGGAGGCGGAGGAACCATCTGGTCCAGCGTGACCCGGGTCAGCGCGGCGCGGATCGCCTCGTTGACGGGGTCCCATCGCCCGCGGATCGGGCAGGTGTTCTGCGCCTCGCAGCCGCCGGTGGCGCCATCGACGCAGGCGGCGAGCGAGATGGGCCCGTCGATCGCGACGATCACGGTGGAAACCGCGATCGCCTGGAGAGGCCGCACAAGGCGATAGCCGCCCCGCGCGCCGCGTGTGCTCGCCACCAGGCCGGCGGCGCACAGCGCCTTCAGCACCTTGGCCACGGTCGGTTCCGGCACACCGGTCGCCTGCGCCAGGGTGGGAGAGGTGGTGACCTCGCCATCGTGATGCGACAGCCGCACCAGCACCACGACCGCATAATCAGCGAGCTTGGACAAGCGCAGCATGATGCCCCAGGGGAGGTTCAACAGGACCCGATCAGTCCTGTTTCACGGAGATGGAGCCGAACGGCCGCAAGGTCAAGGCCTTGGCAGCCGGATCGGCCTAGCCGCCTTGCACGCCGAACAGCAGGCGCAGGCCGAGATAAAGCATCCCGCCGACCAGGGCGCCGACCACCGTGCCGTTGATACGCACGAACTGCAGGTCGCGACCGACGCGCAGCTCCAGCCGGTCGACCAGCATCCGGGCGTCCCACCCGGCGACCACGTTGCCGATGAAGCCGGCCAGCTGCGTCCGCAGCCCCGGCAGGGCCCGACGCGCCAGGGTACGCGCCGCGCCGTCGATCGCCGCGCGCACCGCCTTGTCCTCCCCCAGCACCTCGCCGGTGCGATGCAGCGATTCCGTCACCAGCCTGGCGATCCAGCTGTCCGGCTGGGCGAGGTCGTCCTCCATCGCGACCCGCGCGCGCGACCACACGTGAGCGCCCCAGTTTCTCAGGCTGTCATGGGTGAACAGCGTCCGCACCGCGCTTCCCAGTTCGCGCGCGCGGTCCGGATCGGTCTCGATCAGGTCGATCTCGCGACGCATCCAGGCCGTGACCGCTTCACGCAGGTCGGAATCGCGCGGATCGGTGCGCTCCAGCTCCACCGTGATCGCGTCGAGCACCCGGCTCGCGACCGAGCCGCCGATCGCCCAGCCCACCAGCCTGCCGCCCTGCTCGCGCACCCGGTCGGAGATCAGCTGGTGCAGGTGCGCTT
Organism: uncultured Acetobacteraceae bacterium; assembly: GCA_964242425.1. Taxonomy (GTDB): domain Bacteria; phylum Pseudomonadota; class Alphaproteobacteria; order Acetobacterales; family Acetobacteraceae; genus Lichenicola. The sequence continues at coordinate 2,248 of CAXTCK010000144.1, forward strand.
CCCGGCTTTTCAGCAGCATCCTGATCTGGTCGAGCAGGAACGACAGCACCTCCTGGTGCCGGTCGCCGTCCACCAGGGCGCGCAGGCCGCGCGCCACCACCGGCGCCAGCTGGTTGTTGTTCAGCAGGCGCGGCAGCAGACGCGCCAGCAGGTCGCCTGCCTTGCCGGCTTCGAGCCCGTCCAGCAGATGCGGGATCATCCGCGCCATGCCGCCCTGCACCATCTCCCCCACGTGCGGATCGAGCAGGATGCCGCGCAGCAGCAGGGGCAGATCGATGCGGGCGAGCGCCCGGTCGATGTCGTTCTCGGTGAACACGTGGTTGGCGACGAAGCCCCCCAGCGCCCGGCCCAGCCGGTCCTTCTGCGCCGGCAGGATCGCGGTGTGCGGGATCGGCAGGCCGAGCGGATGCCGGAACAAGGCCGTCACCGCGAACCAGTCCGCCAGCCCGCCAACCAGCCCGGCCTTGGCCGTCGCCTGCAGCAGCCCGGCCCAGAACCCGTGCCCCAACGCATAGCCGGCCAGCACCAGCACGCCCATCGCCACCAGCAGCAGGGTGGCGCGGCGCTTCTGCCTGGCCAGGCTCCGCCGTGCCGCGTGGTCCGGATCGGCAATGGCGTCCGGGGGGGTCGGCCAGGCAGTCATCGACCGGAGGTAGCATCCGGCCGCGGCTTTGCCCAACGCCGCGCCTGGGTCCCCCTGGCGCCGCGCCCTCGAGGCCGCTCCTGGCGCCGCCCTCGGGGCCGCCTGCCGACGTTGCGGTGCGGCAGCGGACATGGAACCCTGATGACCCGCCCGGCCCATGGAGCACCCTTCCATCATGGACGACACGAACCCGGCTCCGGAAGCCGACCGTCCCGCCGATGCCGGGGCGCGACTGGCGCAGCTGGTCTCGCTCACCGCGCAGCTGGTGGAACGCCAGGAACAGGACCCGTTCGGCAACCCGGTGCTGGCGGTGGCCCTGCTGCTGTCGCGACGGCTCGACGAGAACACCCTGACCATCGCCGAGATCGGCGACCTGGTGCGCCGACTGCGCGACGACGCCTTTGCCGGACGGGCCCGGCGCCTTGCGCGCTATGTCGGGTTGGACGCCGGCACGGACACCGCCGAGCGGCTGCGCCGGATCGCGGCCAGGCTGGTCCGCCCCGACCCGGACGACAGCCCGATCCCGCTGGCCCAGTTCCGCCAGGCGATCGGCCGCACCCGCTTCGCTGCCGTGTTCACCGCGCACCCGACCTTTGCGCTGGCGACAACGGCCTATGACGCGCTGGCCGAAACCGCGAGCGGCGCCGGCGCGGTGCCTGAGCTCCGCTCGCAGCGTCCCACCACCCCCAGCCTCGCCGACGAGTTCCACCTCGCCAGCCTCGCCATCGGGCGCGGACGCGACGCGATCGACCGGCTGAACCGGGCGCTGCTGGAGGAAGCCGCCAGCTACTGGACGCAGAACTGGACCGCCCTGCTGCCGCGCCCGCTGATCCTGGCCAGCTGGGTCGGCTACGACACCGACGGACGCACCGACATCGGCTGGTGGGACACGCTCCGCCTTCGCCTGCGCATGAAGCGGCTCCAGCTCCAGCGGCTGCACGGGCAGCTGCAGCGGCTGCAGGCGCCGCCGGCCGCCATGCTGGCCCGGATCGAGGACGCGGTCGAAGCGGTGGAAGCGCAGATCGAAGCGGCGCCGCATCGCGCCGACGCCGAACAGGTCGCCGCGTTCGCGGGCGCGCTGATCGACCGGCGCGAGCAGGCGATCCTGAGCCCGTCGGTGCTGGAACCGTTCTTCGCCGAGGCGCTCGGGGCAGCGCCAGAGCCGGACCGGCTGGCGCTCGCGGTGACGCGCGCCGGCTTCGTGTCGCACGGCATGGGCCTCGCCCACACCCACGTGCGGCTGAACGCCACCCAGCTGCACAACGTGGCCCGGCAGCGCCTCGGCATCCAGGACAGCCCGGAAAACCCGGCGCAGCGTCGCGCCCTGCTGACGGAGATCAACGAGGCGCTGTCGGAGGTGCACGCGGTGCCGGTCGATTTCGGCGCGCTGCTGTCCGAGCAGGCCTCCGCCGCACGGCTGATGATGACCGTGACGCAGATCGTCAAGCACATAGATGCCGCAAGCCCGGTCCGCTTCCTGATCGCCGAGACCGAAAGCGGCTACACCCTGCTGGTGGCGCTGTGGCTGGCGCGGCTGTTCGGCATCGAGGATCAGGTCGAGATCTCGCCCTTGTTCGAAACCCGCGAGGCCATGATGAACGGCGCCCGCGTGGTCGAGGAGGCGCTTCGCTCCCGGCACTGGCGCGACTACCTGCGCCGCACCGGCACGATGGCGCTGCAGTTCGGCTATTCCGACAGCGGACGCTATGTCGGCCAGCTCGCCGCAACCTACCTGGTCGAGCGGCTGCGGCTCAAGATCGCCGACCTGCTGGCCGCCCGCGGGCTGGCCGACGTCGAGGTGATCCTGTTCGACACGCATGGCGAGAGCATCGGCCGCGGCGGCCACCCGTTCGCGCTGTCCGACCGGCTGGACTACCTGTCCACCCCGCACGCACGGCTCGCGTTCGGGGCCGCGGGCATCGCCTGCCGCGAGGAGTCCGCGTTCCAGGGCGGCGACGGCTACCTGCTGTTCGGCACCCCCGCACTCGCCGACGCCACCATCGGCACCATCGCCGAGCACGCCTTCGCCGTCATGCACCGCGAGAACGACCCGATCTACGACCAGCCCGACTTCTCGGCCGACTTCTTCTCCGCGACGCAGCTCGGCATGACCGAGCTGGTCGAGGACCCGGGCTACGCCGCCCTGCTCGGCGCCTTCGGCCCGGCGCTGATCGACCGCACCGGCTCGCGCCCAGCCGCGCGGCAAAGCGACTCCGCCGGAGGAGCGGCGCGCATCCGCCACCCGCGCGAGCTGCGCGCGATCCCCAACAACGCCATCCTGCAGCAGCTCGGCTGGTGCGCGAACACCCTGCAGGGCCTGGGCCTCGCCGCAGCACGCCACCCGGAAACGTTCGAGGAGTTCCTGACCGGCAGCCCACGCTTCCGCCGCGCGCTGGACTTCGCCAGCCACGCGCTAGCGCATTCCGACCGCGACGTGCTGCGCGCCATCGTGTTGACGCTGGATCCCGGCGTGTGGCTCGACCGCGCCGCCCACGAGGCCGACCCCGCGCGACGCAATGCCCTGGTGACGCTGAGCCAGGGGCTGGAGCGGCTCAACCTGTGGGCCGACACCCAGGCCATGTTCCGGCGCATCCAGGCCGACCACCTGGCGCTGCGCACCGCCTGGCCCGACGCGCCACGCATGGCGGTGCCGGAGATCCTGCTGCACGCGATCCGCCTTACCCTGATCGAGCGGATCTGGCTGCTCGCAACCCGCATCCCCTATTTCTCGCCGCGCGACGGCTTCACCCGGGAAGCGCTGGACGACCAGGTGCTGCGGCTGGAGATCCCGGGCGTGCTGAAGCAGATGGAGGAGATCTTCCCGCAGGCGACGGAGGAAGCGGTGCCGCTGGATTTCCGCGAGCCCACCGGACCGCGCGCCCTCAACGCCTATGCGCGCGAGAACAGCGAGATCTTCGAGCCGATGCGCCAGCTGTTCGAGCTGGTCCGCGAGATCAGCGTCGCGGTGATGCACGGCGTCGGCGCGTTCGGCTGACCCCAGACCTGGAACTGGCGCCGAAGCCGGAGCGGCCGGTGCGTCGTCGCCCCTGGCGCCTGACCGAGCCGCCGCCGCCGCACGGAACGCCGCTGCCAGCAGCCCCCGGGATCCGGCGCATCGTCGCTCCCAACCCGGGACCCATGACCTACCACGGCACCAACACCTGGCTGGTGGACTGGCCCGGCGGCACGCTGGTGATCGATCCCGGCTGCGACGATCCCGCCCACCTGGACGCGATCCTGGCCGAGGCGCACCGCCCGGTGTCGCACATCCTGCTGACCCATAGCCACCGCGACCATCTCGGCGGCGCCGAGGTGCTTTCCGCGCAAAGCGGGGCGCCGGTCGCCGGCCACCATCGCAGCGCCCATCCGCAGTTCCAGTCCCCGCTCGGCCTTGGCGACGGCGACCGGATCGGCAGCCTCACGGTGCTGGACACGCCGGGCCACGCGATGGACCACCTGTGTTTCGCGACCGCGGACGGGATCCTGTTCACCGGCGACCACGTGATGGGCTGGTCCACCTCCGTGGTGCCGCCGCCGCCGGCTGGGAACCTTTCCCTGTTCATCGCCAACCTCCAACGCGTGCGCGACCGCGACGACCGGCTGATGCTGTCGGCGCACGGCCCGGCGATCGAACATCCGCGGGCGCTGGTGCAGAGCCTGCTCGATCACCGCGAGGCTCGGGAAGCCTCGATCGCGTCGCTGCTGGACCGGTCGCCGTCGCCGTTCGAGGCGGTGTTCTCGCGTGCCTACCGCAACCTCCGGCCGGACCTGCATGCGCCGGCGCGTGCCAACCTGCTGTCGCACCTCCTCAAGCTCGAGGCGGATGGTCATGCCATGCAGGACGCGCAAGGCTGGCGCTCGTCCCGCTGATCCCGTAATCGGTCGGGCACCCGTACGAAGGACCCAGCCTTGATCCGATCCATGCTGCTGACGACGGCCCTGCTTGCGGCGTCGACGCTCCCGCTCGCGTCCGGCGCGCGCGCCGACGACACCACCGTGAAGATCAGCAAGCCCGACCATCCGGTGCCGCATCTGGAAAGCGACGAGGCCGGCAGCGACGGCAGCGTCGACACCGGCGGCCAGCACGTCGACTACCACGCGGTCGCCGGCACCCTGGTGGTGCATCCCAAGGGCTGGGACGACGCGGCGAAGACGGGAGCGGATGCGGACAAGTCCACCGACGACAACAACCCGACCGCGGAAGCGTCGATGTTCTACGTCGCGTATTTCCGCAAGAACGTCCGGGCGGAGAACCGGCCGATCACCTTCCTGTACAATGGCGGCCCTGGCTCCGCGTCGGTCTGGCTGCACATGGGTGCCCTCGGCCCCAGGCGGGTGGTGACGCTCGACCACAGCCATGGTCCCGCCGCACCCTATCAACTGATCAACAACGACCAGAGCCTGATGGACGCGAGCGACCTGGTGTTCATCGACGCGCCGGGCACCGGCTTCTCGCGCATCGCCGGCAAGGACAAGGAGAAGAACTTCTTCGGCGTGGACCAGGACGGCTACGCGTTCGACCAGTTCATCACCACCTTCCTGTCCAAGTACGGCCGCTGGAACTCGCCCAAGTACCTGTTCGGGGAAAGCTACGGCACCACCCGCTCTGCGGTCCTCGCCAACGAGCTGGAGCAGGACAACGTCGACCTCAACGGCGTGATCCTGCTGTCGCAGATCCTCAACTTCGACCTCAGCGTGGACGGGCCGGAGGCCAATCCGGGCATCGACGAGGCCTACATCGCGGCCCTGCCGACCTATGCCGCCACCGCCTGGTATCACCACAAGCTGCCGGGCAACGCGCCCGCCGACCTGCCCTCGTTCCTTACGGAAGTGGAAAACTACGCCAGCACCGACTACGCGGCCGCCCTGCAGCAGGGCGCGCTGCTCGACCACGACCACCTCGAGGCGGTGGCGAACAAGCTGAACCAGTACACCGGGCTGCCGGTGGCCTACCTGGAAAAAGCCAACCTTCGCGTCGACGGAGGCATGTTCGAGCACACCCTGCTCGGCGACGACACCAGCATCACCGGCCGCTTCGACACCCGCTTCGCCGGTCCCAGCATGGACCCGCTGGCGAAGGAGGCCGAATACGATCCGCAATCGGCAGCGATCAGCTCGGCCTACGTGTCGGCGTTCAACGACTACGTGCGCCGGCAGCTCGGCTATGGCGGCACCAGGGCATACAAGGCGGAGATCCAGATAGACAACTGGGACATGAAGCACCAGCAGCCCAACACCACGCAGCCGGCAACCGGCTCGCTCAACGTGATGCCGGACCTGGCAGCGGCGATGGTCTACAACCCGAACCTCAAGGTGCAGCTCAACCAGGGCTATTACGACCTGGCAACGCCGTATTTCGGCGGCGAGTACGAGATGCGCCACCTGCCAATGCCACGCGCGCTCCAGGCGAACATAGAGTTCCGCCACTACGAGTCCGGGCACATGGTCTATGCCCACCAGGACGCGCTGAAGCAGCTGCACGACAACGTGGCCGACTTCATCCACAGGACGCAGACGGGCGGCGGAGCGACGAAGCAGGCGGCACCGACCAGACAGCCTGGCTGACACGGGCGACCGGGTTCCGCGTCGGGCGGAACGCCGGACCGTCCTGGAACGCCGGACATGAAAAAGGCCGGTTCCTCGCGGAACCGGCCTTTCTGCAAACCGGGAGCCGAATCCGGATCAGGCAGACTTGGCCATGATCTCGTCGGCGATGTTGCGGGGCACCGGGTCGTAGTGGTGGAACTGCATGGTGAAGGACGCGCGGCCCTTGGTCATGGAGCGCAG
>CAXTCK010000145.1:0-8618 GCA_964242425.1 uncultured Acetobacteraceae bacterium
CGATCACGTCCAGCTCCATGCCGATGCCGACCACCGGCGAGCCGACCCCGGAGCGCGCGGTGATGACGATACCCGCCAGCGCCGACAGCACGCCCGACACCACGTAGACGGAAAAGATCCGTGGCGTCACCCGCACGCCGGACAGCCGCACCGCCTCGCTGTTGGAGCCGATCGCCACCACCAGCCGGCCATAGGCGGTGAGGCGAAGCACGAAGGCGGCGGCGGCGAACACCAGAAGCATCAGCACCACCGGCAGCGGAATGCCAAGCAGGCTGCCCCGGTTGAACCCGCCGTCCAGCCAGGCGCCGTTGTCGCCCATGAAGATCGGATGGCCTTCGGACACGATCAGCGCTGCGCCGCGGGCGATGGTCATCACCGCCAGCGTGACCACGAAGGCGGGCATGCGCCGCACCGCGACGAAGTAGCCGGCGACCGCACCCAAAGCGCCGCCGGCGGCGAGGCTGAGCGGGATCGCGGTCCAGAGCGTCTGGGTCGTGAGCAGGGACGCGCACAGGATGCTGCCGAGTGCTGCGACCGAGCCTACCGACAGGTCGATGCCGCCGGTCAGGATCACCAGCAGCATGCCCATGGAGATCACGCCGGTGCTGGCCACCTGGCGCAGGACGTTCTCGACGTTGCGGCTGCTGAGGAAGCTTGTGGAGATGAGGCTCGCGACCAGAACCAGCACCACGAAGATCGCGATGGTGCTCCAGTTGGCGGCAAGGGCCTTCCAATCGAGGCATCGCTTGGCGTCGCCACCGGTGGGCCGGTCGGCCGTCTGCACCACTGCCACTCAGGCCTCCCTCGAACCGGCGCCGACATGGGCGGCGCTGCGCAGTGCCAGCTGCATGATGCGCGCCTCGGTGAACTCGTGTCGCGACGACAGCTCGCCGCTGATTCGGCCGCCGCTCATCACCAGGATGCGGTCGGACGCACCGATCACTTCGAGAAGGTCGGACGAGATGACGATCACGCCGAGGCCGTTCGCCGCCAGCGTCTCGATCAGCCCGTAGATCTCCGCACGCGCGCCCACGTCGACGCCGCGCGTGGGCTCGTCGAGGATGATGATCCTGCAGCCCGCATCAAGCCACTTGGCCAGCACCACCTTCTGCTGGTTGCCCCCCGACAGGCTGCTGACGGGCAGATCGAGGTTGCGGGCACGTATGGTGGTGCGGCGCGCCACGTCGTCTACCGATGCGCGCTCGGCGGTGCGCCGGATCACGCCCAGCCAGTTGGTGAAGCGCCGGAGGCAGGTGAAGGTGACGTTCTGCCGGATCGGCAGGGCCAACACCAATCCCTGCGACTTCCTGTCTTCCGGCACCAAGCCGATCCCGGCCGCGACGCCCTGCCTGGGCGTGCGGATCGAGACCGGCCTGCCGGACACGCTGACCGTGCCGTTCTCGATGCCGCCTGCGCCGAAGATGGCGCGTGCCAGCTCGGTGCGTCCGCTGCCGATCAATCCGGCGATGCCGAGCACCTCGCCGGCGTGCAGGGAAAAGGAAACGTCCTTGACCAGACCGGACGCGGACAGAGTCTCGACGCGCAGCAGCTCCTCGCCCTTGGTGCGCGCCACCTTGGGGAACAGCTGCGAGGCTTCGCGCCCGACCATCAGCGAGATCAGCCGGTGCTCGTCCATGCCCGACGCGGGATAGGTGCCGACGGTGCGCCCGTCCTTGAGCACGGTGATCTGGTCGGCGATGCGGAAGATCTCGTCCAGGCGGTGCGAGATGTAGATCACGCTGACGCCGCGACGCGACAGTTCCTTCACCACGTCGAGCAGCCGCTCGACTTCCGGTGGCGCCAGAACCGCGGTCGGCTCGTCCAGGATCAGGATACGGACCTGGCGCGACATCGCCTTGGCGATCTCCACCGCCTGCTGGAACGCCAGCGGCAGGCTGCCGACGACGGCACCGGGATCGATGGCGAAGCCGAGCCCGTCCAGCAGGGCGCGCGCACGGGCGCGCAGCTGCCGCACGTTCACCAGCCCGGGCAGCTCGCCCAGGAAGATGTTCTCGGCCACCGTCAGTTCCGGGGCCAGGGCCAGCTCCTGGTAGATGATGCCGATGCCGAGCGTGCGGGACGCGTGTGGCGAGGCGATGGTGACACGGTCGCCGTTGATGCGGATCTCGCCGCCCGTTGCCTGGTGCGCGCCGGCCAGGATCTTCATCAGCGTCGACTTGCCGGCGCCGTTCTCGCCGAGCAGCGCGTGCACCTCGCCGCTCCGTACCGAGAACGACACGTCGTCGAGCGCCCGGATGCCGCCGAACAGCTTGGAGATCCTCGTCATCTCGACGCTGCCCGTCGAGGCTCCGGCGGGACCGGACGCGTGGCGCGGGTCCACGACGTCCGGGAAAGTCGCTGCTTCGGCCGGCATCATGCGGTTCCTGATCAGAACACCGCGTCGGGATGGTAGTACTGCGCGGCGTTCGTCTTGGTGATCGCGGCCGGCGGCGTGTAGGTGATCTTCGGCGTGCCGGGCGGCACCTGATGGTTTGCCGCCTTGACCGCGAGGTCGACCGCCATCTTGCCGATCACCGACGGGTCGTTCATGCCGGTGGCGCCGTACTTGCCGTCCTCGATCAGCTTGATCGCTTCCTTCTGGCCGTCGGCGGCGGCGAAGATCAGGATGTTCTTGTCGGCCTTGCCGGCGTCGCGGATCGCCCGCATCGCGCCGAGTGCCATGCTGTCGTTCTCGGCCAGCACGGCGTTGATGTCAGGATGGGCGGTAAGCAGGTCCTCCATCGCCTTGACCCCGCCTTCCTGCGTCCAGCCACCCCAGCCTTGACCGACCACGGTGAAGCCGGCGTGACCGAGCTGGCGCAGCTGCGCCTCGATGATGCCTTCCATCACGCCGTCGCGCCGTGCTTCGCCGACCACGTTGCCCTGGTCGCCGCTGAGCACCGCGAGATGGAGATCCTTGTTCTTCACCTGGTTGATCAGCCAGTCGCCGATCAGGCGACCGTTCTCGGCGTTGTTGGACTGGATGGTGGTCAGCACCGGTGCCGACGGGTCGATCGAGCTGTCCACGATGATCACCGGGACGTGCGCCGCGGCGGCGTCGCGGGTCACGCCCACCAGACCCTTGGCGTCCTTGGGATCCATGATCAGCACGTCGATGTTCTGCGACAGCATGTCGCCGACATCCGAGATCTGCTTGAGCATATCGTTGTTGGCGTCCGCGGTGACCACCTGCGCGCCGAGCGTCTTGGCTTCCTTCTGCACCGCGACCTGCAGCGCCGCGTAGTACGGCGCGTTCTGGGTCAGCATCGACAGGCCGATCTTGATCGTCTTCGCGTCCGCGCCCGGCGCTGAGGTTAGAACCGCGCTGCCGGCCAGGACGGCCGCTGCAATCATCGTCTTCATGGACTCGTTCCCCTTGAGGTGTCGCCGGATCATTTCCGTAGCGTAGCCTCTTTATGAGGTAGCAATACAACATCATGATAGGGCGTCTACAAGCGCTAACCGGCATATTGCGTCGCAAAATATGTTAAAGCGGTTGCCTGTGTCAGCAGCTACGTAATAGGACTACCAAACAAAGCCGCGTTTCCTACGCGCTGGAAGGCCTTCAGATGTCCGTGCCCCTGCCCGCCACCGTTCACATCGCGCCTGGAACCGGAGAGATGACGGGACGGACCCGGCGCTACGAGAAGCGCTACGACGACTTGGCTGGATTGTTCGCCGACGAAACCGCCTTTGCCGCTCTTGCCAGCACACGGGGCTCCGAGGTCGCCTACCAGGTCGACGAGTTCCGGCCCTCCGAACGCGCCGGGGACATGATCTTCGGCACCAGCACGCTGCAGCCGGGCCGGATTGGCAACGAGTTCCTGTTCACCCGCGGCCACATCCACGCCATCGGCGACCGGCCCGAGATCTATTTCTGCCAGTCCGGTCGAGGCGTGATGCTGTTGGAGCTGGCCGACGGCACCGTGCGTGCGGAGGAGATGACGCCGAACAGCCTGGTCTACGTCGCGCCGCACTGGATCCACCGCAGCGTCAACGTCGGGGCCGAGCCGCTGGTCACGCTGTTCTGCTACCCGGCCGATTCCGGCCAGGACTACGAGATCATCGCCCGCGCCGGCGGCATGCGCGTGCTGATCGTCGACGACGGCGCCGGCGGCTGGAAGCAGGTCCCGAACCCACGCTACCGGCCCCGCCTGGCCGACGCGGCGGCACGGTGACATGAGCGGCATGCAGGAAGCACTGCTCGAGGCGACCGCCTTCGGCGTGATCCCGGTGGTGGAAGTCGACGGCGTGTCGGAAGCGGACGCGCTGGCGGAGTCGCTTCTGGAAGCCGGCCTCGGCGTGGTGGAGGTGACGTTCCGCACCCATGCGGCGGCGGAAGTGATCGCGCGCATCGCCGAGCGCTACCCCGACATGGTGGTGGGCGCCGGCACCGTGGTCGCGCCCCAGGACCTCCGCCGCGCCATGCAAGCCGGCGCCCGCTTTGCCCTGGCGCCCGGGCTGAGCCCGCGCATGCTGGACGTGGCGGCGGAAGCAGGCTTCGCCTATGTTCCTGGCGCCATGACCCCATCCGACCTGCAGGCCGGCCTGGAGCGGGACATACGCTGCTTCAAGTTCTTCCCCGCCGTGCCGGCGGGCGGGATCACGGTGCTGCGCGCGATCGCGGCTCCGTTTGCCCTGCAGGGCTTGCGCTTCATCCCGACCGGTGGCGTGTCCGCCGCCACGGTCGCCGACTGGCTGAAGGAGCCGTCGGTGGCGGCGGTGGGCGGTACCTGGATCGCCAGCCGCAGCATGATCCGCGAGGGTGACTGGCACGGCATCCGGCGCCAGGCGGAGGAAGCGGTCCGGCTCGCGAGCCGGGCGAGGGAGCCCGCATGACGCGCCTTCCGGATGCGGCTGCAGTGCCGACGCTGCATTTCATCGGCGTGACCACCGGGCAATCCTCCATCATGGGCATCTTTCCGCGTTGGGCCGAGGGGTTGGGCCTCGGCCCCTGCGCCATCAACGGCATCGACCTGCCGTTGAACGCGCCGCCGGAAGACTACCGCGAGGTGGTGTCGTTCGTGCGCCGGGACCCGCTGTCCGCCGGTGCGCTGGTGACGGCGCACAAGATCGACCTGCTGCACGCGTCGGCCGACCTGTTCGACGCGCTCGACCCGCACGCGGAGTCGCTGCACGAGGTGAGCTGCCTGTCCAAGCGCGACAACCGGCTGATCGGCCACGCCAAGGATCCGATTTCCGCCCGTCTGGCGTTGGAGGCGATCGTTCCGGACGGGCATTGGCGCAGGTCCGGCGGAGCGGACGCGTTCCTGATCGGCGCGGGGGGAGCTGCCACCGCCATCACGTGGAACCTGATGCGGCCACGCTACGGCACCGACCGGCCGCGCCGGATTGTGGTGTCGGACGTGGACGCTCGTCGCCTCGACAACCTCCGACGGTTCCACGCCGGGCTCAACAGCGAGATCGCGGTCGACTACGTGTTGGCGGAGTCGACCAAGCGCAACGATGCGATCCTGCACGGTCTGCCGGCGGGTTCGCTCGTGGTCAACGCGACCGGGCTGGGCAAGGACCGGTCCGGCTCGCCGCTCGGCGCCGAGGCACGCTTCCCGCGCGGCGCCCTGGTCTGGGAGCTCAACTATCGCGGCAACCTCCTGTTCCTCGACCGGGCGGAAGCGCAGGCGGCGGAAGCCGGGCTGGAAACGTTTGACGGCTGGAACTACTTCCTGCACGGCTGGACCCAGGTCATCGCCGAAGTGTTCGCGGTCGAGATCCCGTCTTCCGGCCCGGTGTTCGATACCCTGTCCACACTCGCCGGGGGCGCACCGCGCGGGGCGCCGGCACGCGCATGAACCGCATCCTGGTCACGCCCCGCTCGCTCACCCGGTTTCCCGATCCGGCCCTCCAGCTCCTGGTCGAGGACGGCTACCAGCTCGTGTTCAGCCGGGCCGGCGAAACCCCCGACGAGGCGGCGCTCCTGGCGCTGCTGCCGGGCTGCGTCGGCTGGCTGGCCGGGGTCGAGCCGGTCAGCCCGCGCGTGCTCCATGCGGCGACGGGGCTGCGGGCGATCAGTCGCAACGGCACCGGCACCGACAACCTGCCGCTCGACGTGGCGGAGCAGCTGGGCATACGGGTGCTGCGGGCGGGCGGCGCCAACGCGCGCGGCGTCGCCGAGCTCGCCTTTGGGCTGCTGCTGGCGTCGCTGCGCCACGTGCCGGAACAGGACGCGGCGCTCAAGGCGGGCGGCTGGCACAGGCGGCCGGGGATCGAGATCGAGAACCGCACGCTGGGCCTGGTCGGCTGCGGCGCGGTCGGCCGGCTGGTGGCGCGCTTCGCCCTGGCGTTCGACGCGCGGGTGCGTGTGGCGGACCCGTATCCGGATGCGGGCTTTGCGCCGGGAGGCGACTTCGCCTGGGTATCGTTCGAGCAGATGCTGTCGGACGCGGAGATGCTGTCGCTGCATTGCCCGATGCCGGCCGACGGGCGCGCGCTGCTGGACGCAAAGGTGATGGAGCGGTTGCCCGGGAACTGCCACGTGGTGAACACCGCACGGGCCGCCCTGGTGGACGAGGCGGCGATGCTGGCTGCCCTCGAGCGCGGCCAAGTGCAGACCTATGCGACCGATGTATTCGCGACCGAGCCGCCGGCGCCGTCGGCGCTGTTGTCGCACCCGCGGGTGATCGCCACGCCGCATGTGGGAGGGCTGACGGCGGAAAGCGTGCGCCGGGCCACGGCGGCGGCGGTGGAAAACCTGCGCGCGGCGCTGCGGCCCGGGTCGCCGGCATGATTCAGGTCCACCGGTCGGCGCTGCCGGGGAACCTGGCCGGATGGCTGGCGCGGCCGCTCGCAGGGCTGGGGCTGGCGTGGCTGGGACAGGCTGGCTTCGTGCTCCGGATCAACGAGGCCGTGGTGCTGGTGGACCCCTACCTGTCCGACCACCTGGCAGCGAAGTATCGCGGCACGCGGTTCCCTCACGCGCGGATGATGGACGCGCCCGTCGCGCCCGACGCCCTGCCCCGCGTCGACCTGGTGGTGTGCACGCACCGGCATTCCGACCACATGGACCCCGGCACGCTGCCGGTGCTGTCGGCATGCCATCCCGGCTGCCGGTTCGTGCTGCCGGCATCGGAGCAGGCGCATGCCGCAACGCTTGGGCTGGACACCGCGCGCCTGGTTGCGGTCGATGCCGGTCAGGCGATACGGCCGCTGCCGGGAGTTGACCTGGTGCTAAAGCCACTCGCATCGGCGCACGAACAACTGGAACGAGACGAGGAAGGAAGGTACCGGTTCCTCGGCTTCGGCATCGAGAGCACGAGGGTGCGGCTCTACCACAGCGGCGACTGCATCCCGTATCCGGGGCTGTTCGACGCCGTGCGTGCGCTGGCGCCGGACCTGGCGCTGCTGCCGGTGAACGGGCGCGACGCGATCCGGTCGGAAGCCGGTGTCCCCGGCAACTTCACCCTCGACGAGGCGGTGGCTCTGTGCGAGGCGACCGACATCCCGCTGCTGGTGCCGCACCACTGGGGGATGTTCGCCTTCAACACCATCGATCCGGCGACCATCGACGTGGCGGCGGCGCGCCAGGCGGCGACCGGGCGGGGACCTGGACTTCTGCGGCCCGACTTGCGACACGCGTTGCTTCTGGCCCCGACCGGGGGCCGCCAGGCGCCCGCGGGGCGGCAGGAGCACGATGTCGAGCACGGCTGACAGGACCGGCAGGACCACGGAGCGGATGGCGGCCTCGTCCGGCCGGAACGTGCTGGAGCTGATCCTGGTGCGTCTGCCGGAGTTGCGGAAGTCCGACCGCCGCGTCGCCGAGCACGTGCTGTCCAACCCGCAAGCAGCACTCGTCGCCACCGTTGCCGAGACTGCGCGTAACGCCGGGGTGAGCGAGCCCACGGTGATGCGGTTCTGCGCCGCCCTCGGCTTTGAAGGCTTCCAGGACTTCAAGCTCAAGCTGGCGCACAGCGTGGCGCTCGGCGTGCCGGCCACCCAGTCGGTGCTGGACGTCACCGACACGCCGCAGGCGCTGACCGACAAGGTGTTCGACTACACCATGACCAGCCTGGACTGGGCGCGTAGCCAGCTCGACCACGAGGCGGTCGCGCGGGCGATCGAGCTGCTGGCGGGCGCCGAACGGATCGAGTTCTTCGGCTTCGGCGCGTCGTGGATCGTCGCCGCCGACGCACAGCAGAAGTTCCCCCTGTTCGGCGTGCCGTGCCAGGTCCACACTGATTCGCACCAGCAGTTCATCGCAGCCTCCATGATGCGGCCGGGGGACGTAGCGGTGGCGATCTCCAACACCGGGCAGACCACGGCCCTGCTGGAGGTGATGCGGGCGGCGCGCGACAGCGGGGCGCAGGTGATCGGCATTTCCGGCCGGGCAGGGGGCCGGATGGAACGGCTGTGTGGCCTTCTGCTGGTGATCGAGACGCTGGAGAACACCGACATCTACACCCCGACCATTTCCCGGCTGGCAGCGCTGGTGCTGATCGACATCCTGGCGGTGGGGGTGGCGATGCGCCGCGGCGGCGATCACCAGCGGCGCTTGGCGGCCATGAAGAAGCGGCTGAGCGCCATGCGCTCGCGCGGGCCGGGCCTGGACGAGGACTAGCACTACCTGGGCACTTTCAGGTTGGCCGTAAGCTTCCCACGTCCCG
>CAXTCK010000146.1:0-5469 GCA_964242425.1 uncultured Acetobacteraceae bacterium
TGCTGGTCGGGAAGCTGGTACAGCTTGCCGTCGGTGAAGGTGCCGAACGACAGCCCGATGAAGTCCTGCAGGTCGAGCGTCGGGCTGGTGACCTCCTTGCCGTCGCCGGCCATGAAATCGGTCAGCGAGCCGCCGACAATGTCCTTGTAGCGCGGATGGGTGCCGATGAAGTCGGAATCGTTCATCCAGAAGTCGTAGATCGGCCGGCCCGACTGCATCTCGACCTCGATCTTGTCGACCAACAGCCCCTCGTCCATCAGGTCGTGGTTGACCTGAATGCCGGTGATCTCGGCGAATGCCTTGGTCAGCGTCTTGGATTCGTACTCGTGGATGTTCAGGATCTCCGAGACGCAGTTGACCTTCATGCCGGCGAACGGCTTGGCGGCCTTGATGAACCATTCCATCTCGGCCATCTGCGCGTCCTTCGACAGGGTCGAAGGCTGGAACTCGCTGTCCACCCACTTCTTGGCGGCGTCCATCTGCTGCGCGTGCGACGGACGGCTGTTGATCAGCATGCCGCTGCCGGCGGCGGTGACGGCGGCGGCGCCCTTGATGGCGGTGCGTCTGGTGATGTCCATTCGGATTGTCCTCCCTGGTGTTGTGCCGTCATGTCGCCTTCTTCGGGCGGCCTCGGCGTGTGGTGTGGTGGCGGCCGGGATCAGGCGAAGCGGAACATCGCTCCCCAATATATCACCGACAGGATGGCGGCCGGCCACATGGTGGTGCCGCCGGTGAAACGAATCCAGAAGATAAAGATGAAAGCCGTGCCGATCAGGGACACGAACAACCGGTCCCCGCGCGTGGTCGGGAAGCGCAGGATGCCGACGCGCGGCGTTTCCGGCTTGAAGATCGCGAGCAGCGTCATCACCGTCAGCAGCAGCACGATGACGGCGAAGAACACCCCGGTATGCCAGTTCCATGCCATCCAGCCCATGGAACGACCTCCTTCAAACGCGGCCCAGGGCGAAGCCCTTGGCGATGTGGTTGCGGACGAACCAGATCACCACCGCACCCGGGATCATGGTCAGCACGCCGGCCGCGGCAAGTAGGCCCCAGTCAAGGCCGGCGGCGGAATACACCCGCGTCATCACTGCGGCGATCGGCTTCGCGTTCACCGTGGTCAGCGTGGTCGCCAGCAGCTGCTCGATCCAGGAGAACATGAAGCAGAAGAAGGCGGCGACGCCGATGCCGTTGCCGATCAGCGGCAGGAAGATGCGGACGAAGAAACGGGGGAACGAGTAGCCGTCGAGCGCCGCGGTTTCATCGATCTCCCGCGGCACCCCGGAGATGAAGCCTTCCAGGATCCACACCGCGAGCGGCACGTTGAACAGGCAATGCGCCAGCGCCACCGCCCACACCGTGTCGAACAGGTGGAGCGAGTAGTAAAGGTTGAAGAACGGCATCGCATACACCGCTGGCGGCGCCATCAAGTTCGACAGCAGCCAGAAGAACAGGTGCTTGTCGCCGATGAAGCGGTAGCGGCTGAAGGCGTAGGCGGCGGGCAGCGCCACCGTGACCGACAGCACAGTGTTGATCAGCACGTACTCGATCGAGTGGAGGAACCCCAGATACCACGCCGGGTCGTTGAAGATGTGCGCGTAGTTGGCGAAGGTCAGCCGGTGCGGCCACAACGACAACCGCGACAGGATCTCGTTGTTGGTCTTGAACGACATGTTCAGGAGCCAGTAGATCGGCAGGAACAGCACCACCAGGTAGGCGGTGATGCCGACCGAGCGCCCGTTGATGCGCATCACGCGTCCTTCCGGCGGTCGAGCTGGGTCATCACGGTGAAGAACACCCAGCAGATCGTCAGCGTGATGAGGTTGTAGACCAGCGACATCGCCGCCGCATTGCCGAGATCGACCTGACCCAACGCGATCTTCACCAGGTCGAGCGACAGGAAGCTGGTGGACTCGCCGGGCCCGCCGCCGGTGACGATGGACGGCTCGGTATAGATCATGAAGCTGCCCATGAAGCGGAGCAGCACCGCGATCACCAGCACCTTCTGCAGCTTGGGCAGCTCGATGTTGCGGAACACCGACCAGCGCCCGGCGCCGTCGATGCGGGCCGCCTGATAGAAGGCGTCGGGGATCGACTTCAGGCCGGCATAGGCCAGCAGCGCCACCATGCCGGTCCAGTGCCAGACATCCATCACCACGATCGTCATCCAGGCCGAGGTCGGATCCTGGGTGTCGTTGTAGGCAATGCCAAGATGGGTGACGACGTAGCCCAGCAGCCCGATATCGGCACGGGCGAAGATCTGCCAGATGGTCCCGACCACGGTGTAGGGGATCAGCAGCGGCAGCGCGATCAGCACAAGGCTGGCGCCGACCTTCCACCCGTGGCGAGGGATGCACAGCGCGGCGGCGACGCCGAGCGGCAACTCGATCGCCAGCACCACGAACGAGAACAGGAGGTTGCGCACCAGGGCGGCTGCGAAACGGTTGCCGATGTCGGTGGTCGGGTTGAGCAGGTTCTGGAACCAGGCGATCCCGTTGAAGAAGAAGTTGTTCTGCCCCATCGTGTCCTGGACGGAATAGTTGATCACCGTCATCAGCGGCACCAGCGACGAGAACAGCACGAACACCAGCACCGGGAGCACGAAGAACCAGGCCCGGTTGTTGATCGGCTTGTCCATCACGCGGCCTTACCGGACAGGTCGCCCTCGAGGCGCTCGTCGTCGACATAAACGTGCAGGTGCTGCGGCGGCACGTGCAGCCACGCCTTGTCGCCGTCGAGCGACACGTCCTGCGGCAGCGTCGCCACCAGCTCGTGCTCGCCGAGCGCCACCCTGGCCAGGCGACGCCTGCCGAGATCCTCGATCCGGCGCAGCGACACCGGGATCCCTTCCCCGCCCGCCGTGACGGTGGCGTAGTCGGGGCGGAAACCGAGCCGGACCGTTCCCGCACGCGCGGGATAGCGCGTGCCGAGCGGGAACACCGCGTTTGCGACCTCGGCCGCGTCGCCACGAAGCGTCGCCGGCAGGAAGTTCATCCCGGGCGAGCCGATGAAGTAGCCGACGAAGGCGTGCGCCGGGCGCTCGAACAGCTCGGTGGGCGTGCCGATCTGCAACACGCGCCCGTCGTTCATCACCACCACCTCGTCGGCAAAGGTCATCGCCTCCACCTGGTCGTGGGTGACATAGATCATGAGCATGTCGAGCGCTTCGTGCACCGCCTTGAGCTTGGAACGCAGCTCCCATTTCAGCGCCGGATCGATCACCGTCAGCGGCTCGTCGAACAGCACCGCGGACACGTCGGAACGCACGAGGCCGCGGCCGAGCGAGATCTTCTGCTTGGCGTCCGCAGTAAGGCCGCGGGCACGGCGGTCCAGCACCGGAACCAGATCGAGCAGGCCCGCGATCTCCTGCACGCGGGCCGCCGCCTCCGCCTTGCCCACGCCGCGGTTGCGCAGCGGAAACAGAAGGTTTTCTCGCACCGTCATGGTGTCGTAGATCACCGGGAATTGGAACACCTGGGCGATGTTGCGCCGCTCGGTCGACACGCGGGTCACGTCCTGCCCGTCGAACAACAGGCGGCCATCCGACGGCGTGACCAGGCCAGAGATGATGTTGAGCAGCGTGGTCTTGCCGCATCCGGACGGCCCGAGCAGCGCGTACGCCCTGCCCTGCTGCCATACGTGATGCACCGGCTTCAGGGCGTAGCGCTTGGCCTCGCCGGCATCGCGCGACGGGTAGGCATGGCCGATGCCGTCGAGGGTGATGGTTGCCATGTGCGCCGCTTCAGCCTTCCACCGCGTGCGGCACCCGAGCCGCAACGACCGGCCGGAGCCGCGACCCATCGGGATCGAACACGAACACGCCGGCCGGGTCGACCGCCACCAGCGCCTTGGCCCCTGGATGCCATTCGTGGACGCCCAGCACCAGGCAGATCCAGACGGCGAAGCCCAAGTCGATGTGAACAAAGCTTTCGGAGCCGCTGATCTCCGTCACCGATACCGTACCGGCGAACGCGTCACCCCGTGCCACCGCTGCGTCATCCTGTTCCAGCACCGACGCATGCTCGACCCTGAAGCCGATTCGGTAGCCACCGTCCGCGAGCGGCGGAAGCATGGACGCGGGAAGCGGCGCGCCGTCGGCGCGGCAGGCGCGGCCGCCGCTCACCGACACCGGCAGCTCGTTCAGCGGCGGGTCGGAAAACACCCGGGCGGCGTCGATATTGCCGGGATGGCGATACAGCGAGGGTGTCGCCCCTTCCTGAGTCACCCGCCCCTGCCACAGCGTGGCGGTCCGCCCACCCAGCAGCAGCGCCTCGGACGGCTCGGTGGTGGCGTACACCAGGATCGCCCCGGAGGCCGCGAACAAGCGCGGCAGCTCCTCGCGCAGCTCCTCGCGCAGCTTGTAGTCCAGGTTCGCCAAGGGCTCGTCCAGCAGCACAAGGGCTGCCTGCTTCACCAGGGCGCGCGCAATCGCAGTACGCTGCTGCTGCCCGCCGGACAGCTCCGCCGGCAGCCGGCGCAGGAACGGCTCGAGCCGCAACACGCGCGCTGCCTCGGCGACGCGCGCCTCGATCTCGGCCTTGGCGACCCCCGCCACGCGGAGCGGCGAGGCGATGTTCTCGTAGACGGAAAGGGACGGGTAGTTGACGAATTGCTGGTACACCATCGCCACCGAGCGTCGACGCACCGGGGTGCCGACCACGTCCTTCCCGTCTACGAGGATGCGCCCGGCAGTGGGGCGGTCGAGGCCCGCCATCAGCCGCATCAGCGTGGTCTTGCCGCTCAGGGTCGGGCCGAGCAGCACGTTCATAGTGCCACGTTCGAAGTCGAGGTTCACATCGTGGATCACGACCTCGTTGCCGACGCGCAGGCCGACATGCTCCAGGATCACGCTCATCCGACCCGCTCGACCCCGGCATGGGCCTCGACCACCTGCGCGGATTGCGCGCTCACCAGCGCACGCACCGTGCGGTCGACCGCGTCGCGCGCCGCCGGATCCAGCCGCAGACCGAGCTTGGTACGACGCCACAGCACGTCGTCTCCGGTCCGGGCCCATTCCTCCCGCACCAGGTAGCGGAGCTCGGCCTCGGTCAGGCCTGCGCCGAAATCCCGGCCAAGGTCGGATGCCGACCGGGCATCGCCCAGCAGGAGGCGAGCCCGCGTGCCGTAAAGCCGCAGCAGCCGCCGGAGCTGCACCCGGGGCAAAAAGGCGAAGGCCTGCTGCAGGACTGCCAGCTCCTTGTCGAAACCGTCGCGCGGAAAGTCGCCGCCGGGCAGCGGCACCGTGCCGGTCCAGCCGGCCGGCCTGCCCGAGGGACGTGGCAGCAACCCGTCCAGCTTCGCCAGCACCGCCTCGGCCAGGCGGCGATAGGTGGTGATCTTGCCGCCGAAGATCGTCAGCAAAGGTGGTGCGCCGTCATCGGCATCAAGCTTCAACACGTAGTCGCGTGTGGCGGCCTGGGCGGCGGAACCGGATGCCTGATCGTGCTCGGCATAGAGCGGCCGCACGCC
>CAXTCK010000146.1:5569-8569 GCA_964242425.1 uncultured Acetobacteraceae bacterium
TGTTGTCGCGCACCACCGTCTGCACCACGCTGTCGACCCAGGGGCCGGCCGCGTTGATCAGGGTGCGAGCCCGAATTGCCTGCTGCTCGCCGTCCTCGCGCTGCAGCGTGAGCCGCCACAACCCGTCCGTCTTTTCGGCCGACGCGCAGCGCGTGCGTGTCATGACCGTGGCACCCAAGGACACAGCGGCTGCGGCGTTGAGCACCACCAGGCGGGAGTCTTCCACCCAGCAGTCGGAGTACTCGAAGCCGCGCTTGAACACCGGCTTGAGCGGCTCGCCCACCTTGTCGCGGCGAAGGTCGACCGAGCGGGTCGGCGGCAGGCGCTTGCGGCCGCCGATGTTGTCATACAGGAACAGGCCGAGCCGGAGCAGCCATCGCGGACGCAGCTTGCGGTGATAGGGCAGCACGAAGCGGAGCGGCCAGACGATGTGCGGCGCAATGCCCCACAGCACCTCGCGTTCGCGCAGCGCTTCGCGCACCAGCCGGAATTCGTAGTACTCGAGGTAGCGCAGGCCGCCGTGGATCAGCT
Organism: uncultured Acetobacteraceae bacterium; assembly: GCA_964242425.1. Lineage (GTDB taxonomy): Bacteria > Pseudomonadota > Alphaproteobacteria > Acetobacterales > Acetobacteraceae > Lichenicola. The sequence goes on from CAXTCK010000146.1 coordinate 6,101, forward strand.
TGGTCGAGGCCGACGAGGTGCCGGAGCCGAGGTCGTTCTGTTCGCACAGGAACACCCGGTGGCCGCGGCCCGCCGCGTCGCGCGCCACGCCGCATCCGTTGATGCCGCCGCCGATGATGGCGATGTCGTAGAGCTGTGGTTCTGGCGTTGCGGCCACCGACGACGTTCCCGGACGTGCGCGTTCGATACCGCGCTTGGTTCGAATGATGTTCTGTCATGCGCAAAGCGAACAGGCAAGCGCGCTTGTTCCGGTACAGGAAAACCGTTTCAGGACGACGCTTCGTTGTCTTCCGGACCGGTCTCGATCACCTCGACGCTGGCGTTGCGGCACAGGGTGACGAGGTCCGCGGACGGCAGCCGGTCGGTGATGAGGATGTCGATCTCCTCCAGGCGGGCGATGCGGACCGGGGCGCGACGGCTGAACTTGGAGGAATCTGTCACCAGCATCACGCGGCGGGCGTTCTCGATGATGGCGCGCGATACCTGCACCTCGCGCAGGTCGTAGTCGAGCAGGGTGCCGTCGGAGTCGAGCGCGGAGGTTCCGATCACGGCGATGTCGGCCTTGAACTGGCAGAACGCGTCGGCGGCGAGGCGGCCGACGATGCCGCCGTCGGAGGGGCGCAGGGTGCCGCCGGCGACGATCACCTGGATCGCGGTGTTGCGATACAGCTCCAGGGCCACGTTCATGTTGTTGGTCACCACCAGCAGGCCGGTGCGGGCGGCGACGGCGCGGGCGACCTCCTCGGTGGTGGTGCCGAGGTTGAGGAACAGGGAGGTGTTGTCGGGAATCAGGGCGGCGGCGGCTTCGCCGATCAGGCGCTTGGCGTTCTGGGCGACCTGCTTGCGGGCCTCGTAGGCCAGGTTCTCGACGCCGGAGGCGATGATGGCGCCGCCGTGCACGCGGCTGATCACGCGGGCGTCGGCGAGCTCGTTCAGGTCGCGGCGGATGGTCTGGGGGGTGACGGCGAAGTGGGCGGCGAGGTCCTCGACGGCGAGGCGGCCGGACTCGCGCAGCAGGGCGGTGATGTCCTGCTGGCGGCGGGACAGGGTGCGGGGGGAGCGGTCCTCGCTCATGGGCGGGGGTCAGGGGGCATCGGCGACGCCGAGGTTGAAGGCGATGGAGATGCGGAGCGCGCTGCCGCGGTAGGGGCGGACCTGGTGGAACAGCCAGGACGGGAACAGGAACAAGAGGCCGGGGCGCGGGCGGATGGTTTCGCCGCTGCCGGCGGAGGCGCCGTCCTCGCCTGCGAACTTCAGGGCGGGGGCGTACATGGCGGGGGTGGCGCCGCGGGGGTCGAGCATCTCGAACTCGCCGCCGAGGGTGGGGTCGTCGGCGCAGCCGCCGTCGTCGACGTAGTAGGTGCCGGACCAGAAGGCGCCGGGGTGGTAGTGGCTGATGTTGGCGTCGCCGGGGCCGTTGACGTTGGCCCAGGCCTGCAGGGTCCAGCGCGGGCGGACCGGCTGGCCGTGGCGGTCGGCGGTGAGCTGGGTGGCGACCTGGCGGGCGAGGTCGAGCACCTCGGTGGCGTGGGGGCCGCCCCAGTCGGGGAGGTCGCGGGGGGAATGCCAGCCGCCGGCGTTGGAGGCCTGGACGGAGGCGGTGGCGTCGCGCCTGGCGAGGATGGCGGCGCGCAAGGCCGTGTTGCGGGCGCCGGCGTTGGGGAGCTGGACGGCGGCGACGGGGGTGGCGAAGAGGCCGCGCACGGCGATGTCGGGCATCGGGGAGGTGTCCGGGGTGATGTTCGGGGCGGCTGAATGTTCGGTTGGGAGCGGGATAAGCGAACATGATGCGCGGAAAGCGCGTGGGGGGGAATGGGCGATACGAACGGGGCGAAGGTGGGGGTGGGATGGTGTCAGGAAGTGGTGTCATCGGGTGTGTCCTGGAGGCCACGGGGGGATGACGGGACCGGGGCGCGGAAGTGGACGGGGGCATGGTGGATGCTGGTCGTAGTTGCGGCGGCGACATGATGGAGCCGGGGTGGACGTGACGGATCGGGGGGACGGGCGTGGGGAGAGCATGCGTGGCCGGACCGGTTTGAACGGGGCGGCCGTCGCTGGAACAGGGAGCACTCCGGCCATCCGGTGCCAGGGCCTGGCCTGACGGCGCTGCCAGGTCGATGACGCGGGCCGGGTTCCTCGGCCGGGCCCAGGTCCAGGAGGCACGCCGCGGGTTCGACGGGAACCAGCCGGTTGCCGTGAGCGGCGGCCGGGGTGGTCACGCCCGGATCATCGGCAACATCGCCTTCCCGCTGCGCCGCCGGCTGGGCGACGGGCCGTGCGAGGTGCTGGCGTCGGATGCCGGCAGCCGGATGGCCGGGGATGCGGCTCGCTGTCCGGATGCCCTGATGACTTGCAGCGGTTTCGACGGGCGGGATCGGCTGGTTCCGGGTCCGGTCCTCGTATTCGAGGTCGTCAGCCCGTCCTCGATCCGGGAGGATCGGGCCCTCAAGCCGGCGGCGTGCGCCGCGG
>CAXTCK010000147.1:0-8559 GCA_964242425.1 uncultured Acetobacteraceae bacterium
ATCGTCGCCGGTCCGCCGAAGGCGGCGGGACGACGCTCCCGACGCGGCTGCCGGGACTGGCTGCGCGCCCGGTGCCCGCGCGCCGCCAGCATCGGCGGCGAGGGTGGTCCGAACGCGCCTTCGGGCAGGGAAACCTCCGGCAGCAGCCTCACCTCCAGCGCGGGCAGCACGTCCCGCAGCATCTCGGTGCGCACGGACAAACGCGACGCCAGTTCCGGCGGCAGCACGACCGGACGCCGGCGCGTCAGCCAGCCGAGCTCGCCCGCAACCCGCTCGGCGATGTCCAGCCGAAGCAGCACCGGTCCGCAGGCAACCCAGCCCAGCCGTCCCAGGAACCCCGGCGGCATCCCCTCGGGCAAGGCGGACGGGATCGAGATCCGCCCTTCCGCCGGCAGCGGCGGCAGGCTGACGCCGGCGCGGATCGCCAGCAGGGAGGCACGCAGCCGGGCCGGCTTCGGCTTCAGCAGCGCCGGCATGAACAGCGCGAAGCGTCCCGCGCGCACCCCCAGCGCCTTCAGCTTCAGCCGGAGCGGCGGCGGGATCGGCGCGCGCGGCGCCCCCGGCACCAGCCCCGCCTGTTCGGTCAGCCGGTGCAGCACGCCCCGCAGCTCGGCGTCGTCGGCCGCCGCCCGTTCGGCGCGGAACAGCGGCTCGAGCCCCTGCGCCACCAGCGCGTCGAGGAATCCCTGCAGCCGCGCCCGCACCTGCTCGCGCTGCGTGCCGTCCAGGAACTCGCTGTCGCGCACCTCCACCATCGGCTTGAGAAGGGTCGCTCCCGGACGCAGCCGCCCGACCGGCGCGCCGTCCCAGCACACCGACCGGCCGTCCTCGGCGAGGGCGAAGCGCTCGTCCGCGGCACTCGCCAGCGCCTGCACCCGCCGGGGGATCTCCTCGCGCAGCGCCCGCCTGGCGGCACGAAGCACCAGCTGCCGTTCCGGCCCTTCCGCCTGCGGGTCCGGGATCAGCACGAAGCCTGACACGTGGCCGACCGAATGGCCTTCCACCACCACCTCGCCGCGCGCGGTGACCGCCGACAGCAGGTCGCTGCCGCCGCCGCGCTCGGCCTCGTCCAGGCTGCGTATCAGCGACGCCGCCCTGCGGTCGACGAAGCGCGCGGTCAGGCGCTCGTGCAGCGCGTCGGACAGCAGGTCCTCGATCTCGCGCGCCCGCGCCTGCCAGGGGGCCGCATCGGCGAGCCAGTCCCGGCGCGCGGCGATATAGGCGCACACGCGCACCCCCGACAGCCGCTGCATCAGCGTGTCGATGTCGCCGTCCGCCCGGTTCAGGGTGTTCAGCAGCTGCTCAAGCCAGACTTCCGACAGCCGGCCGTCCTTCACGATGTCGAAGAACACGCGCGCGCACAGCCGCGTGTGGCTGTCGTCGCCCAGCTTGCGGAAGTCGGGGATCTGGCACGCCTCCCACAGCAGCCGGGTGGCGGAGCGGCCGGTGGCGAGCTTCCTGACCTCCGGGTCGAGCGACAACGCCTGCAGCGTCTGCAGGTCGGCCGCCTCGTTGCCGGTGACCAGTCCGCGCAGCGGCGGCGGCTGCAGCAGGCTGTCGAGCAGCGCGTCCGGTCCCGACAGGTCGAGCGCGCTGTTGCGCCAGGACAGCTGTTCCAGCGGGTCGAAGCGGTGCGCCTCCACCGCTTCCACGATCTCCTCCGGCATGGGCGGGCAGGTGCCGGTGGTGCCGAAGCTGCCGTCGCGCATGCCGCGCCCGGCGCGCCCGGCGATCTGCGCCACCTCGGCGGCGGTCAGCCGTCTCGGCCGGGCACCGTCGAACTTGCCGAGGCCGGCGAAGCCCACATGGTTCACGTCCATGTTCAGGCCCATGCCGATCGCGTCGGTGGCGACCAGGTAGTCCACTTCCTTGTCCTGGTACAGCGCCACCTGGGCGTTGCGCGTGCGCGGGCTCAGCCTGCCCATCACCACCGCGCAGCCGCCGCGACGCCTGCGTATCAGCTCGGCGATGGCGTAGACCTCGGCGGCCGAGAACGCGACCACCGCGGAGCGCGGCGGCAGCTTGGTCAGCTTCACCGGCCCCACGTGCTGGAGCTGCGACAATCGTGGCCTGGTCTCGATCTCGGCCGCGGGAACCAGGCGCTGCAGCAGCGGACGGATGGTTTCGGCGCCCAGGAACATGGTCTCGACCAGGCCGCGCGCGTGCAGCAGCCGGTCGGTGAACACGTGGCCGCGATCCGGATCGGCGCAAAGCTGGATCTCGTCCACCGCCACGAACTCCGGGCGGGGGATGTCGCCGCCGCCTTCCGCCCGGTTGATCGGGTCCAGCGGCATCGCCTCCACCGTGCACGAGAACCAGCGCGCGCCGGGCGGGACGATCTTCTCCTCGCCGGTGATCAGCCCGACCCGCGCCTCGCCCTTTTCCGCCACCATGCGATCATAGTTCTCGCGCGCCAGCAGCCGGAGCGGGAAGCCGATGATCCCGGAGCCGTGTGCCAGCAGCCGCTCCATCGCCAGGTGGGTCTTGCCGGTGTTGGTGGGCCCGAGCACCGCCTTCACACGCGGTGCGAAGGGGCCGGAGCGCGGTTCGGCCGAACGCGACGAGTCGTGGGGGCCCAGCGGCCGAAAGGATGCACCCGTCATGCACCCGATGGTCGGTCCGGCGACGACGGTTTGCAAGGCGCCGCCAAACCATACACAGCATCCGGTCCGCTCCATCCCGCCAAAGGCTCCCCGATGCACGACCGCCCGCTCGACTGCCTGATCGACCCGGCCGATGCCGGAGATGCGCTGGTCCGCACCGTGCGCTGCATCCGGCCGGACGGGCTGGCGGCCTGGTCGGACGGCCTGCCGGCAGCCGACCGGGCTTGGCTGCGGGCGCAGGGATTCGTCGCCAAGGCGGGCGAGCTGCTGCGCTTTCCGGGACCGGACGGGATCGCCTCGGCGGTGCTGGGCCTGGGCGAGGCGCCAGGACCCGGCCGCAGCCAGGGCCCGCACGCGTTCGGCGGCCTGGCAATCGGCCTGGCCGAACCGCCCGGCAACGGCAACGGCGCCTGGACGCTGGACCTGCCGGCAAACGTCGGCGCGGACGAGGCGGTGCTGGGCTTCTGCCTCGGCGCCTACCGGTTCGACCGGTTGCGCACCGCCGCATCCCCGGCCTCCATCCCGGCCAGGCTGCTTCGTCCGGACGGCGCCGGGCAAGGCGAGGCTCTGGCCCGCGCGACCTGGCTGGCGCGCGACCTGATCAATACCCCCGCCAACCTGCTGGGCCCGGTTGAGCTGGCGGAAGCGGCGCGCGATGCGATGACGGCGGCGGGCGCGCAGGCGGAAATCGTGTCGGGCGACGCCCTTGCCGAGCGCTATCCGGCGGTGGCGTCGGTGGGCGCCGGCTCCACCCGCCCGGCGCGCGTGCTGGTCGCCAGGTGGCGCGGTTCTGCCGCCGCCGACGACGCGCCGCTGTTGTGCCTGGTCGGCAAGGGGGTGTGCTTCGACACCGGTGGCTACGACCTCAAGCCGTCGGCGGCGATGCTGCGCATGAAGAAGGACATGGGCGGTGCGGCGATCATGCTGGCGCTGGCGCGCACGGTGATGGCGCGCGACCTGCCGGTGCGCTTGTCGCTGCGGCTCGGCTGCGTCGAGAACAGCGTGTCCGGCCACGCGATGCGCCCGTCGGACGTGCTCCGCACGCGACGCGGTTTGTTTGTCGAGGTTGGCAACACCGATGCGGAAGGCCGGCTGGTGCTGTGCGACCTGCTCGCGGAAGCGTGCGACGAACAGCCTGACCTGCTGCTCGACGCGGCGACTCTCACCGGCGCCGCGCGCGTTGCACTCGGTCCCGACCTGCCTGCGCTGTTCTGCAACGATGACGTGCTGAGCGAGCAAATCATGCACGCAGGAATTGAAGCGCACGACCCGGTCTGGCGCCTGCCGTTGTGGAGCGGCTACGACGATTGGTTGTCCAGCACCGTCGCCGACCTGAACAACGTGTCATCAAAACCGATGGCGGGCGCAGTCACTGCGGCGCTTTTTCTTCAACGTTTCGTGAACGGATCGGTGCGCTGGGCGCATCTCGACACCTACGCTTGGAACGATCAGCTCCGTCCGGGGCGCCCGGAAGGCGGAGAAGCGCTCGGCTTGCGCGCCTTGTTCCATGGAACGTTGCGATTCCTTAATCTCAATGACAGACCGAAACAGTCTGGTAACGTAATTGGGAATGAACCAAGTCATTTCTGTGTATTATAGTTCGTGCTTATCACCGCTCCTGGACGCATATGGTTGTGTGTCCAGGGTTCTCCCAAAACGGGAAGCGGCCTTACACAGGGCGTGGTGATCTGGTGAAACGGCGGCTTGTCGTTTCGACTCGATCGTGAAAGGATTTCTGGATGGCTCAGGCATCGACGACCGACCATCTCGTGGCGACCCTGCGGGACACCATCGTTTCGATGGTGCGACGTGACGGCCCTGACCTTTCTGCCCGGCAGCTCGGGGTGTTCCTCACCTGCTACCTGCAGGAGGGTGCGCATACCGTGCGCGGGCTTGCGTCCGACCTCAACGTGTCCAAGCCCGCGATCACGCGTGCCCTTGACCGGCTCGGCGAGCTCGACCTCGCCCGTCGCAAGGTGGACCCGATGGATCGCCGCTCCATCCTGGTGCAACGGACCTTGAAGGGTGCTGCCTACCTGCGCGAGCTGCGGTCGATCATGTCCGAAGCCTCTGGTGTCGGCCGCCGGTCGAGCGCCAGCGAGGAGCGTGCGAGCCGGCGCGCCGGCTGATCCGGCACCACGACGGGTTCACGGCCGATCGGCTCGCAACCCGATCCTTGTCCGAACGCTATGCAGGAAACCCGGATCGCTACGAGGCGGCCCGGCTTTTTTCACGGCGATCAAGGAGCATCCTGATGCGGTTGGCCATTCTCACAGCGAGCCTGATGCTCGCCACCGCGGGCTCTGTCCTTCCCGCCCTGGCGGCACAGGACCCCGGCACCTCCGGTCGGCCGGATGCCACCGTCACCATCGTGTCCAAGGCGGCCGACATCGGCATCGGCGCGACCTGGGGCCACGGCGTCCTGCGCTACGCCGGCCACAAGTACGACTTCAGCGTGAAGGGCGTGGACGTCGCCGCCGTCGGCTTCTCCAAGATCGTCGGGCATGGCCGCGTCTACAACCTGAAGCACCTGCACGACTTCGACGGCACCTACGCCGCCGCCGATGGCGAGGCCACGGTCGGCAAGGGGCTTGGCGGGAACGTCCTGAAGAACGGCAACGGCGTCGAGCTCAGGATCGACGACATCACCAAGGGCGCCCGTCTCGCCGGTGCGGCCCAGGGCATCGAGCTCACCCTCGCCAGCAGCCAGTAGCCGCCGCGCCGAGCACCAATCCGTCACGACCAGCGATGTAGTCCGGCACGCTTCGCGCGTTGCCGGACCATTTCCGTCCAGCCCAGCTGCGGTGCGAGCGCCAGTATCACGGCCAGGACCGGGCGCGCCGGCAGCAGCGCCAGCGACAGCCCCCCACCCCAGGCCGCGAATCCCCAATGGACCCCAGTGACAAGCACGGCCGGAACGCCGCTGCGGGTCGCCACCTGGTAGAGATGCCCGCGATGCGCCTGCGTCACCCGCTCCCTCGCCAGCAGGCGCCGGCACAAGGTGAACAGCACGTCCCACAGGATGCCGGCCAGGATCAGCGGCACCGCGAGCCCGGTCACGCTCCAGCCACCAGCCGTGAACAGCAGCAGCGACAGCGTGCCGGCCAGAAGCCCGCATGTCTGGCTGCCGACGTCGCCCAGGAAGATGCGGGCCCGGGGATAGTTGAACGGCAGGAAGCCCACCAGTCCTGAGGCCAGCATCAGTCCCGACGCCACCGCGACCGGCGTTCCCGCCCACCAGCCGAGCAGGGCGGCGAACAGTCCGCACAAGGCGATGCCGCCCGCCGCCAGGCCATTGATCCCGTCGATGAAGTTGACGGCGTTGGTGACCAAAACCAGCCAGCAGAACCCGCCGACGGCTGCCGGCCACAACAGGGAGGACGGCGGCAGGACGGACAACCCGGATAGCACGGCGGCGACCGCGAGCCCCGCGGCGCCGAGCTGGGCCGACAGCTTGGCGCGGTAGCCGAGCTGCCGCAGGTCGTCGAGCCAGGACACCGCGGCCAGCAGCGCGATCGCCGCCTCCAGCAGCACGATCGTGCGGACCGGGACCCGGCCACCGGACAGCAGGAGCACGATCGCCGGCAGCCCGAGCAGCACCACGAGCACGGTGCCGGCACCCCCGCCGCGCGGCACCGGCCGGTCATGGGCGCTTCGTCCGCCCGGCACGTCCATCACCGCCAGCCGTATCATCCCGCGCACCACCAGCGACGACAACGACGCGGCCAGGAGGCACGCCAACGACAGCCACGCGGCTGTCCAGCCATGCACCGGCACCAGGACGTTTTCCGACATGATGGCCTTCCGGTTCTGGCCGCCGCTCGCCGCTGCGGCCGCGAGGCGGCGGCCAGCCTTCTGCGGCCAGCCTTCTAGCGCACGGGACGCTGGGCTATACGGGCGCGGAGATGCCCCCGCAACGTGTCCCACCCGGCGGCCCGGCCGGCACCCCGTCCGATGTGCCCGTCCCCGTCGGCGGCGGGGATCATCCGGGCGGGAAAGCCCGCGCCCGGCTGCGGCCGCTGAACCGGATCCTGGTCAACGTGCTGCTGGACGGCGCGCTGGCGGCGATCGCGGCGCCGATCGCGCGCTGGCTCGCCGACCCGCAGGGCGGGCTGATCCACCCGCTGTGGTTCCTGGCCGGCGGCGCCATCACCCTGGTGGTGGGCGGGGTGCCGTTCCGCATGCCGCAGCAGTACTGGCGCTTCTCCGGCGTCGCCGACCTGCTCGGCATCGCCGGCGCTTCGGTCGCCAGCGCCGCCTTGTTCGCGCTTCTGCTGCTCGGCACCGGCTTCCGCCTGCCCAGCATCACCTTTCCCATCATCCACGCCCTGACCCTGCTGGTGCTGCTCGGCAGCCTGCGCATCGTCTACCGCCTGTCGCAGGGCCGCCCGATCGGCGGCAGCGCCGTGGCCACGCAGCGCGTGCTGCTGATCGGCGCCGACGAGGCCGCAGACCTGTTCATCCGCGCGGTGCGACGCGAGCGCGCGACGCCGCTTCGCGTTGTCGGCCTGCTGGCACGCGGCCGGCACCAGCCGGGACGGCGCATCCACGGCGTGCCGATCCTGGGCACGCTTGGCGACGCCGACGCGGTGCTGGACCGGCTCGACCGGCAGCAACGCCGTCCGGACGGGCTGATCGTCACCGATCCCGAGCTGCGTGGCGCCGACCTCGCCGCCGTGATCCGCGCCGCCGAGCGGCTCGGCGTGCCGGTGGGCCGGGTGCCGGACCCGACCGCGTTGTCGCCCGCCAACCGGGTCGAGCTGCGCCCGGTGGCGATCGAGGACCTGCTGAACCGGCCGCAGGTGGCGCTCGACCGCCCCGCGATGGCGCGCCTGATCGCCGGGCGCCGGGTGCTGGTGACCGGTGCCGGCGGCACCATCGGCGCCGAGCTGGCGCGTCAGGTGGCGGCCTTGGGCCCCGAGCTGCTGGTGCTGCTCGACCACGGCGAGTTCGCGCTGTGGCAGGTCGACCTGGAGCTCGCCGAACGGGCGCCGCAAGTGCCAAAACGAAGCGTGGTGGCGGACATACGCGACCGCACGCGGCTGCGGGCCCTGTTCGACGAGCACCGCCCGGAGATCGTGTTCCACGCCGCCGCCCTGAAGCACGTGCCGATCGTGGAAGCCAACCCGTCCGAAGGCATGCTGACCAACATCGTCGGCACCCGCGAGGTGGCCGACGCGGCGCGGGATGCCGGCACCGCCGAGATGGTGCTGATCTCCACCGACAAGGCGGTCAACCCGAGCAGCCTGATGGGCGCCTCCAAGCGGGCGGCCGAGATGTACTGCCAGTCGCTCGACATCGCCGCCAGGCGCGGGGGCGGGAGCCTGCGCTGCGTCACCGTGCGCTTCGGCAACGTGCTCGGCTCCACCGGCTCGGTGGTGCCGCTGTTTCGCCGCCAGCTCGAGCGCGGCGGCCCGCTCACCGTCACCCATCCCGACATGCAGCGCTACTTCATGACCGTGTCCGAGGCGGTCGGGCTGGTGCTACAGGCCAGCGCCGTCGGCGCCGCCGACGCCGGTGACAGGCCGGATGGCCGAACGGAAGGCCAGACCGAGGCGCTGCTCCGGAACGGCGGCATCTTCGTGCTCGACATGGGCGAGCCGGTGAAGATCGTCGACCTGGCCCGCCAGATGATCCGCCTCGCCGGCCTTCGCCCGGAACAGGACGTGCCGATCCGTTACACCGGCCTGCGCCCGGGCGAGAAGCTGTTCGAGGAACTGTTCCACGGCCACGAGCCGCCGCTGCCGACCGGCCATCCGGGCCTGCTGATGGCGACCCCGCGCACCGAGGACGCCCGGGCGGTCGGACAGGCGCTGGACGCGATCGGCAGCGCCTGCCGCGCCGGTCGTCCGGACGAGGCGCTGGCCCTGCTCAAGCGGCTGGTGCCCGAGTTCGCGCACAACCCCGACGGCACCGTGCCGGCTGCCGGGCGCCCGGCCGTGCCGGCATCGCCCGA
>CAXTCK010000148.1:0-8538 GCA_964242425.1 uncultured Acetobacteraceae bacterium
CCGAGCTCGCCCGCATCGAGGCCAGCGAGGCGGTGGCGGCGGCCTATGGCGGCGAGGCGCCGGTGTTCGGGCCGGAGTACATCATCCCCAAGCCGTTCGACCCGCGCCTGATCCTGGTGGTGGCGCCGGCGGTGGCCAGGGCGGCGATGGACACCGGCGTCGCCGAGCGGCCGATCGCGGATTTCGAGGCGTACCGGCAGGACCTCGACGACGTGGTGTATCGCTCCGGCCAGGTGATGCGGCCGGTGTTCGAGGCCGCACGCAAGGCGCCCAAGCGCATCGCCTATGCCGAGGGCGAGGACGAGCGCACGTTGCGCGCCGCCCAGGCGGTGGTGGACGACCGTATCGCCCGGCCCGTGCTGCTGGGCCGGCGCAGCGTGATCGAGAGCAAGCTGCGCGCCATGGGCCTGCGCCTCGATCTGGACCACGACGCCGAGGTGATCGATCCCGACACGTCCGAGCTGTTCGGGCCGCTGACCGCGGAGTACCAGCACCTGGTCGGCAGGCGGGGCCTGCCGATGCAGACGGCCGAGCGGGCGCTGCGCCGGCGCCCGACCATCGCCGCCTCCATGCTGCTGCGCGCCGGCATCGTCGACGCGGCCGTGGTCGGCGGCCTGAACGCGTGGTGGCAGCAGGTGCGCTACGTGCTGCCGGTGATCCCGGCCCGCAAGGCGGCCAACCGCGTGTATGCCCTGACCGCGCTGATCCAGGGCAACGGCGCGCTGTTCTTCTGCGACACCCACATGGTGGTGGATCCGAGCCCGGAGCAGATCTGCGAGATGACCCTGCTCGCCGCCGACGCGGTGCGCGAGTTCGGCCTCGTGCCGCGGGCGGCGCTCCTGTCGCACTCCAACTTCGGCTCCAGCGACAGCGCGTCCGCGCGCAAGATGCGCCAGGCCCTGGGGTTGATCCGTGTCGCCGCGCCGGACCTGGAGGTGGACGGCGAGATGCAGGCCGACACCGCGCTGAGCGAGGCGCTACGCAGCCGCACGGTGCCGGACAGCCGGCTCAGCGGCTCGGCCAACCTCCTGATCATGCCCACCCTGGACGCGGCCAACATCAGCTACTCGCTGCTCAAGGCGGCGGCCGAAGGGCTGCAGGTCGGGCCGATCCTGCTCGGCGTCAGCAAGCCCATCCACGTCCTGACCCAGAGCGTGACCGCGCGTGGGATCGCCAACCTCAGCGCATTCATCAGCGCACAACCGAGTGAACAACGACAAAAGATAGGGTGATCCTTGACCACCTGCCCGGTGTGATGGTTTCTTCGGTCGTCCCCGTGGGATGATGAAAGGATACCTCGTGCTCGACATGACGGTCAGGCCGCGGAGCGACACCGGCGTCGCGGCGCCAGGAATGCCGACCCGCGGGAACGCCATTTCGCATCGTCGCCCCGTGCCGGCCGGCCTGCGCCGCGCGCTGTCGCCGCTGCTGCTGCTTCTGGCGTGGCAGGCGGCCTCGTCCTCCGGCCTGGTGTCGCCGCAGACCCTGGCCTCGCCGTCGCGCATCCTGTCCACGGCGCTGGGCCTGATCGCGGACGGCACGCTGCCGCGCAACCTCCTGGTGTCCCTGGCCCGCGCCGGCTCCGGGCTGGCCATCGCCATCGTCGCCGGCATCGCGCTCGCCCTGGTCGCGGGGCTGTCGCGGCTTGGCGAGGACGCCATCGACGCGCCGATGCAGATGCTTCGCACCCTGCCGGCGCTCGCCCTGGTGCCGTTGTTCATCCTGTGGTTCGGCATCGGCGAGCTGCCCAAGGTGGCGCTGGTGGCGCTGGGCTCGATGATCCCGATCTACCTCAACCTGTTCAAGGGCATACGCTCGATCGACCCCAAGCTGCTGGAGATGGGGCGCACCCTCGGCCTGTCGCGTGCCCAGACAATCCGGCAGATCGTGCTGCCCGGCGCGCTGCCGGACCTGCTGACCGGCCTGCGCTTCTCGGTCGGCATCTCCTGGCTGATGCTGGTGGTGGCCGAGCAGGTGAACGCCAACTCCGGCATCGGCCACATGATGACCGACGCGGAGGACTTCCTGCGCACCGACATCATCCTGGTCGGGCTGCTGGTCTACGCCCTGCTGGGCCTGTTCAGCGACGGGGTCGTGCGCGTGCTGGAGCGGACGCTGCTGGCCTGGCGCCCCGCCTATGGAGGCCGGGCATGAGCTACGAACGCCCGTCGGAGCCGGCGATACGCATCGAGGGACTGACCCGGCGCTTCAACGGCAGCGCCGTGCTGGACCGCCTCGACCTGTCGATAGGAGCGGGCGAGTTCCTGGCCCTGCTCGGGCGCAGCGGATCGGGCAAGACCACGCTGCTGCGCACCCTGGCCGGGCTCGACCCGGTCGAGGAGGGCCGGGTGCTGGTGCCACGCAACGTCGCGGTGGTATTCCAGGAGGCACGCCTGCTGCCGTGGAGGCGGGTGTGGGAGAACGTGGCGCTGGGCCTGCCCGGGTCCGATGCGCGCGGCCGGGCGGTGGCGGCGCTGGAGGAGGTCGGACTCGGCCATCGGCTCGACGCCTGGCCGCTGACCCTGTCGGGCGGCGAGGCGCAGCGCGTCGGCATCGCCCGCGCCCTGGTGCGCGAGCCCGAGTTCCTGATGCTGGACGAGCCGTTCGCCAGCCTGGACGCGCTCACCCGGCTGCGCATGCAGGCCATGGTCGGCCGGCTGTGGCAGAAGCGGCGCTGCGCCGTGCTGCTGGTGACGCACGACGTGGACGAGGCGCTGCTGCTCGGCGACCGCGCGGTGGTGCTGGAGCATGGCCGCATCGGCACCGAGCTGCCTGTGGCGCTGGACCGTCCGCGCCGGCACGACGATCCGGGCTTCGGATCTGCGCGTCGGGCGCTGCTGGCGGCGCTGGACGTGCACGAAACGGTTTGATCCGGACACGTCAGCGGAACAGCCGGCCGTGGCGCATCGACTCGTACCAGGCTCGTCTGCGGCCCGGTTGCGGCGGGGTGGAAGCAGGGGCGCAAGGACCCGCTGGTCGCCATCGGTCGGGCCGGTCCCGTGGCGCAAGCCGCTGCGGCTAGGCTGCACCCGTCACGACGTCACGCTGGCGCGTCGGTCTCACGTCCTGCAGGTGCGCCGCGATGACCTCGTCGCGTCGGCGGCAGGTCCCACTTGTGACCGGTGCTATCGGGCGCTGCCTGTCCCACACGCCCGGTCGACCGCTCCATAGATGTTGGTGCCGTCGCTCTGGGTCACGCCGCGGACCAGATATCCGCCACCGCCGGTGTCGTAATCGGCTGTGCCGATCCCGACATGCGTTGGCTTCAGGATTTTCCAGGCACCGCTCGACTGCTTTTGAAAGTCGCTGCAGTTGACCGATACCGTGGCATTTGGCTGTGCCCAGGGGGACAAATCAGCCGCGGACGTTTCTGCAACAGACCCGGTCGTCACACTGATCGACAGTGCCGCCACTGCCGATATGATCGTCAGATTCCGCATCAGATCCTCCTGTCCGGTTCTACCAGACGTTTCGCCGATGTCATGGTTTCAGGATGTCGTTCTTGAGGGCTCCTGAAGCAAGCCTCGTAACGATGCCGTCCCGTCGCGGGTTCCAGTGGCCTGCTTGCCCGGAACCCCCGTACCCCCGAGATGGTGTGCGACAGTGTCGGCAACGGTCGGACCCAGGCCAACCCCAGGCCCCGCCGAGCCGGACGCCCGGAAGCACGGCGGAAGCCATCCTGCTGGCGTGACGCTCGGAAGCGTCCAGAACCGGGTTCTGATCGGTCCCGAACGGCCAGGACGCTTCCGGTGGCGACGCTCCTCACCGACTCTGAGCGCGTCAGCTGCGGCCGTGCGTCGGCGCGCCAACGTTGGCGATCATCTCGCCGAACGGGCCGGCGTTGCGCGCGGGGCCATAGCCGTTGCCGGTGGTGGCCTTCAGCGGCAGCAGCGGGAACACCAGCTCGGCGAAGCGGTAGCATTCCTCCAGGTGCGGATAGCCGGACAGGATGAAGCGGTCGATGCCGAGCGCCATGTACTCCTTCATCCGCGCCGCCACCTCGTCCGGGCTGCCGACCAGCGCGGTGCCGGCGCCGCCGCGCACCAGGCCCACGCCCGCCCAAAGGTTGGGCGAGATCTCCAGCCCGTCCCGTCCGCCGCGATGCAGGCTGGCCATGCGCTGCTGCCCCACGCTGTCGAAGCGCGAGAACGCCGACTGCGCCTTGGCGATGTCCTCGTCGCTGACGTGACGGATCAGCGCGTCGGCGGCGGCCCAGGCCGCGTCGCTGGTTTCCCGCACGATCACGTGCAGCCGGATGCCGAACGACAGGGTGCGGCCGCGCGCCGCCGCCAGCGCACGCACCGCCGCGATCTTCTCCCCCACCGCCGCCGGCGGCTCGCCCCAGGTCAGGTACACGTCGACATGCTCGGCCGCGACCTGCTGGCCGACCTCGGAGGAGCCGCCGAAATACAACGGCGGATAGGGCTGCTGCACCGGCGGATACAGCAGGCGGCCGCCCTTGCTGCTGAGATGGGTGCCGTCGAAATCCACCGTCTCGCCCGCCATCAGCCGGCGCCACACGTGCAGGTACTCGTCGGTGGCCTCGTAGCGCGCGGTGTGGTCCAGGAACACGCCGTCCCCGGCGAGCTCGGCCGGATCGCCGCCGGTCACCACGTTGACCAGCAGCCGCCCGCCCGACAGCCGGTCGAAGGTCGCCGCCATGCGCGCGGTCATGGACGGCTCCGACAGCCCCGGCCGCACCGCCACCAGGAACCGCACCCGCTGCGTCAGCGGGATCATGGACGACGCCACCACCCAGGAATCCTCGCAGGACTTTCCCGTCGGCAGAAGCATACCGAAATAGCCGAGCTCGTCGGCCGCCCGCGCGATCTGGCTGAGGTAGTTCAGGGTGACGTGCCTGGCCCCCACCTGCGAGCCGAGGTGGCGCCCGTCGCCATGGGTCGGCAGGAACCACAGCACGTCGGTGTCGCGTGCGGCATGGCCGTCGGGAACAAGGGTGTCGGTGGCCTGGATGGTGTCGGGGGGCACGGGCTGGCTCCGGATCATGGCATCAAAACACATCGGCATCACCGATCTTGCAGGCAACCCTGGCGCAGAGCGTGGAATTAGGCAATGCACGGGATCGAGATGGAGTGCGCGTGATGCCCTTGACCAGACGTTCGATGCTGTCCGCCGTCGTGCTGGCAGCTCCGCTGGCGATGCCCGCGGTGCGCTCCAGGGCCGCCGCGGCGCGCACGGTACGCATCGGCTACCAGCGCTACGGCACCCTGATCATCCTCAAGCACACGGGAATGCTGGAAGCGGCACTCGCGGGCAGCGCCGACCGTGTGAGCTGGAGCGAGTTCGCGGCCGGGCCGCAGATGCTGCAGGCGATGCAGGCCGGCGCCATCGACTTCGGCATCACCGGCGACGCGCCGCCGGTCTTCGCCCAGGCGGCGAGCGGCTCGTCCTCCCCGAACAGCGTGGTGTATGTCGGCCACGAGCCGGCGGCGCCGTTCGGGGAGGCGATCATCGTGCCGGCGGCAAGCCCGATCCGCACGGTGGCGCAGCTCAAGGGCCACACGGTGGCGCTGAACCGGGCCTCCAACGTGCACTGGCTGTTGCTCGCGGCCCTGGCCAAGTCCGGTCTCGGCATGAGCGACATCCAGCCGGTGTTCCTGGTGCCGGGCTCCGCGCGGCCCGCCTTCGACAGCGGCCGCCTCGACGCCTGGGCGATCTGGGACCCCTATCTGTCCGCGGCCGAGGCGGCCGACGCCACGCGCGTGGTGGCGCAGGCGGACGGGCTGGTCGGCAACAGGCAGTTCTTTCTGGCCGGGCGCGGCTTCGCCGACCGCGCGCCCGACCTGGTGCGCCTGGTGCTGGCGCAGATCGCGCGGTCCGATGCCTGGTCGCAGGCGCACCACGCGGAAGTCAGCCAGTACCTCGCCGACGACACCGGCCTGCCCGTGCCGGTGGTGCGACGGGCGGTGGACCGGCTGAGCTTCGGCGTGTCGCCGATGACGCCCGACGTGGTGGCCGAGCAGCAGAAGATCGCCGACGCCTTTTTCGGCCAGCACCTGCTGCCGTCCCGGCTCACCGTGCAGGACGCGGTTTGGACGCCGCCTCGGTGAGCGACGCGTCGGCTCCTGCAGGGGAGGCGGGGCCAAGGGCGTCCACGACGCGCGCCGTGGCGGCGACGCGCAGGCGTTCGGCGTCGGCCCGGGACAGCGTTTCCTCGCGCGACACCAGGCAGAACCGCATCGCGCCGCGGTCGCGCAGCGAGAAGATCGCGGTGCCGCCGCGCCAGGGCATCGAGCTCAGGAACGCCAGCACCGCGTCCGCCGGCGCCTCCGGCCGCTGCGGCAGCGTCGCCTCGCCCAGGTGCGAGAACATCAGGTCGTTGCGCGCCCGGCCGTGCAGCTGCAGCGTGACGAACCAGTCCGACAGGCCGTGCAGCCGCTCCGCACCCAGCAGGGTGCGTTCCGGATCCAGCCGCGCCCGGCCGGCGGTGAGGTCGCGGCGCAGGGCGCGCGCCTGGCCCCAGAAGTCGCCGTCCAGCCCGCGCTCCACCGACAGCCGCACCGTTTCGGGATAGCCGAACAGCGTGTCCGGCCCGAGCCCCGGCACCTGCGCGCGCACGTCCACCGGGCAAAGCAGCCGGTTGCGCGCCCGCTTTGGCCTGACCGTGCGCATGGCGCGCAGGAACGCGGTCGCCAGCGCGGCATAGGGCGTCACTTCTTCCGCTCGGCACCGCGCCACCAGGCGCGCGCACAGCAGCTCCCCCATCTCCCACCGCAGCACGTAGTTCGGGGTCGACAGCCGCTTGCCGCCCAGATGGCGCAGCATCCGCCGCACGTCGCCGGCCCCGCGCAGCAGCCAGCCGATCGCCCCCGCCCGCGCCACCATGCCGAGCCGGCGCACCGCCGCTCCCGGCAGCTGCGGGAACAGGTCGTTGATGCAGCTGATCGACGGCCGTCCGGGCCGCACCGGCCGCGGCCCGTGCAGCGCGCCCAGCAGCTCGCGCGCCAGCAGCAGCATCGACCGCCCGTCGCAGATGCAGTGGTCGGCCACCAGCAGCAGCTCGTTCGCCTCCGGGCCGCGCAGCCAGACCGCGCGCAGCAGCGGCCCCTGCAGCCGGTCGAACGGATGCTCCAGCTCGGCGCGCACCGCCTCGAACCAGTCCTCCGCCGACGCGCGCGGCACGATCCGGAGCGTGATCGGCGGCGCCCCGGTGTCGAAATGCGGCCGGCGCCCACGCTGCACCACGCCCACGCCGAGCATCGGGTGGTCGGCCTGCAGCGCGTCCAGCCCGGCACGCACGGCGTCCTCGGCCACCGGGCCGCCGACGCCAAGCGCCATGATCACGTTCCAGGGCAGCCGTCCGCCGACCAACAGGAACCGCTCGAAGAAGAACAGGCCACGCTTCATCCGCCTCATGATCGGGCAGCAGGCCGCCGCGCGCCAGCTTCTGGCGTCTGCGACGAAGCCGGTTATCCTGGAGTTGAACACCAAGGACACGGGCAGCATGACGAACGCGTCGACCAGATCACCCGCCACCGCGCGCAACCGCTTGCCCCGGATGCTGCTGCCGCTGTGCCTCCTGTCGGGCCTGTCGGGTGCGGCGCTGGCGCAGGAGCCGGGGCAGGCGCTGCAGGCGGCCGTCGCCGGCCCGGCGCGCGACCCGGCCTTCGTCGCCCGCGACAAGGCGCGCCACCCGGCAGCGGAGCTCGCCTTCTTCGACCTCCAGCCGGACCAGAGCGTGGTGGAGATCTGGCCGTTCGGTGGCTACTGGACCGAGATCCTGGCGCCCTACCTGCACGACCACGGCACCTACTACGCGGCACTGGAAGCGCCGATGAAGCCAGGCTCGCCGTTCGCCCGCAGGCTCGCCGCGCATCCGGAACTGTACGACCGGGTCCACCTGACGGAGGCTACCGGCAGCACCGACATCGCGCCTCCGAACAGCGTCGACCGCGTGCTGACCTTCCGCAACCTCCACAACTGGATGAAGCACGGCAACGCCCCGCAGATGCTGGCCTCGTTCTTCCGGGCGCTGAAGCCGGGCGGCATCCTGGGCATCGAGGAGCACCGCGGCAACCGGCACGTGTCGCAGGACCCGCAGGCCAAGGACGGCTACGTCAACCAGGATACCGCGATCGCGCTGGCGCAGGCGGCCGGCTTCAGGCTGGTGGCGAGCTCCGAGATCGACGCCAACCCGAAGGACACCGCGCAGTGGCCGGCCGGGGTCTGGACCCTGCCGCCCACCTTCGCGCTGGGTGCCAAGGACCATGACCGCTACGCCGCCATCGGCGAGGGCGACAACATGGTGCTGAAGTTCCGCAAGCCCTAGCCGCTTTCAGCATGCCGGGCGGTAGCCGCACGACCACAGCGCCGCCTGCATGTGCTCCGGCGGTGGCGCCGTCGCCGCCACCGGCGGGTCCAGCGGCAGCGACAGGGATCGCGCCAGGAGGTGCAGCCGCGTGTCCCCGGTCCCGTACACCGGGTCGCCCAGGATCGGGCAGCCGAGCAGGGCGCAGTGCGCGCGCGCCTGGTGGGTGCGGCCGGTGAGCAGGCGCAGCTCCAGCCAGGCGTGGCCGG
>CAXTCK010000149.1:0-3529 GCA_964242425.1 uncultured Acetobacteraceae bacterium
GATGGTCGCGGTGATCTTGTCGTTGGTCTGGTCGTCGCTGAGCTCGATCGTGCCGCCGTTGGCGGTCAGGTTCAGGATGTCGGGAACGTTGATCGTCTGGTTGATGGTTACCGTCGAGTCCGCATCGCCGGTGATGTTGAACGTGTCGGGAGCGCCCTGGATGTTGTAGGTGACAGCGGCATCCGCTTCGGCTTCACGCGTGATGGCAGAGTTGATCACGCCGGTCAGGGTGTAGGTGCCGCTCGGATCGGGCATGGTGCTTCCTGTTCAACCGCCGGACGCGAAGCCGCGGTTCTTGGCAAACCGTCGGCAGATCCCGCATTCCTGGACGCTAGCAGAAACGTTGTAGGACGGAAGCATCCTGGCGTGTATTGCACTAAACATTAATTAGGCGTTGATCTATATAAGTATGAATTGTCTTATTAAGGAGATGCCAAGCAAAGGTTGATCCGGACGAATGGCCGCAGCGACCTTTCGGCACGTTCCGAACTGCGACGAAGCCGTTCCCGCGATCCCGGACAGATACCCGCCGCGTGTACGCAGCCGTATCGTCGGCAACGCGGCTCGGGCACGCCTCCAGGCTGACCGGCTCCGTCCTGATCATGGCTGCCAGCATTCCGGGATGCGGTTTCAATCTTGTTCGCGGCTGCGCGACCGCACCGAGGATCAGCCTGCCAGGGGCAGCTGGCCGACCCGGCGCCCACGCGCCGGATCGGCCGCCGCAGGATGTGGCCTACTTGAGCGCCGACTTGTCGAGCGTGCCGAAGGAGGCGCGGTCGGCACCGTCCACCAGCGTCACCGCCGCCTTGTCCGGCAGCGCCTCGAAGGCCGACCGGCTCACGGTGAAGATCGCCGTCCGGGTCGAGCCGTCATCGGCGAAGCGGCTGGTGGTGAAGGACTGCCCGTCCACCTCCAGCGTCAACAGCGAGTCGCGCACCGGGATCGCTGTTGTGCTCGTCACCTCCATCTCCACCTGATCCGTCGTGGCCGCCGCCACGGCACCGGCGGCGGACGGCGTCGCCGTGGCCGACCGGACCGCCGACACCGTGCCGCCCGACAGCGATACCGGCCTGGACGCCCCGGTGTCGAACGAGGCCTGTCGCAGGGCCGCGGTCCGGAACGGCGCAGCCGACGCCTGTGCCGAGGCCAGCCGCATGCTGGTGGTCGTGCCGGCGGCAAGGTCGGCGTCGCTCACGTTGGACAGCCGGGCGTTGGCCAGCCAGATCGCCCCGCTGGGGGTCTTGTCGAAGGTCAGCCGCGCCGAGCGGTACGACATCGTGGTGGAGCCGAACGCGCTGAGCGGCACGCGCACGGTCTGCAGCACCGGGTGGAGGTTGTCGCCAAAGCCGCCCACCGGCCCCTGCACGGTCGCATAGTCCACCAGCGCCACCGACGCGGTGAGCGTGCCGTCCGGGCGGACCAGGGCGATGGAGAAGTTGGTCGGCTGGCCGTTGTTGAGCGGGCTCGGCGCCGCGCAGGCATAGGTCGAGCTGGTGCTGGTCGTGCATTGCAGCGCGATGCGGAACTCCAGCGTCCGGTACGGCGACAGGACGTAGCCGGATCCGGCGTTGGCGAGGTTGATCTGGTAGCTGGGCGTGCCGGGCGTGCTCTGGGTGGCGGTGTTCCAGCTCACCGCACCCGACGACAGGGTGACGTCGTGGTTCGGCACCATCTGGTTGGCGAAGGTGATGTTGGTGTCGGTGTCGCGGATGCCGGCGCTGCTGCTGGCGGAGATGAAGTCGTCCATCGGCAGCTCCGGCCCGAGATCGGCGCTGTCGCTGAAGGAGCGCTCGAAGGTCGAGGCGGCGGCGAGCGGGGCCGGCAGCGCGAAGGCGGAGTCGAGCAGCTCGCCCCAGCCCGCCTGCGCGTCGCCGCCCAGGTGGGCGCGGAACAGCGACATGACCGCGTAGGTCGAGGCGATCTGCTGCCCGTTGGAGGAGGCACCCGTGGTGGAGAACAAGGGCGTGTTGCCGGTCCCGGTGCAGCCCTGGCTGTCGGAGGTCTGCCACTGCGTGTTGAAGAAGTCGTGGTTGGCGCCCCACACGGCATACACCGACTTCTTCCGCGGCGAGGTTTCGGACAGGTTGGACAGGGTGCGGTCGAACACCCGGACGCCTTCCACGTCCGACACGTCGCCGTCGCACATCGGCAGCAGCACGGTCCAGGGGATGTTGTTGGCGACAAAGGTGCGCGAGGTCTGCCCGTCCACGGGAGCGAGCTCGAACATGGCGTCGAAATGCACCGGCGTGCCGATCTCGCCGGGCCAGGCGCTGCCGCCGTCATTGTACATGGTGTAGGCGGCCAGCACGCCCTCGCCGCCGCGCGAATGGCCGAACAGGCCGACATGGGAGAAGTCGATCGCGCCCTTCAGGTCGAAGCCGATGGAGGACGGGGCGCCGCCGTTCTTGTTCCAGTCCGCCAGCTGCATCAGGTGGCGCAGCACGAGCCGGCCCCGCCGGAGGTTCAGGCCGCGGTCGCCGGGAACGCCAGCGGCGGCGTTGATACCGCGGTTGGCGTTGATCGACACCACGATGTAGCCGAGCGAGGCCAGCCTGTCGGCGAAGTAGGTATAGCCGAGATGGTTCGGCACCACGACATAGCCGGCCGGACAGGTGCCGGTGGTGGTGTACTGCGAGTTGTCGTCGACGCGCCCGAGCGTACCGGCCACATAGTGACCGCATGTTGCATGATTTCCGTGCAACAGGACCAGCAGCGGATGCGCGGCGCCGGTGGTGTCCACCGGCCGGTAGATCTCGGCCCACAGCTCGGTGGTGACGGTCTGGTCGACCAGCGGGTCCACCGTGGCGGGCAGGTGATATTCGCTTTCCGCGACCTGGAAGGCGCCGCCGCCGGTCGGATCCAGCGCGGTGCCCAGCCCTGCGGCAAAGGATGGCGTGGCCGCGACCATGGACGCGGCGGAAGCGAGAAGCAGCATCTTGCTGCGGAACGAGCCTGGCATCTGGAGCTATCCTGTCCGGGTGAACCGGCATCCCGCTGCAAGGCCCAGGCCTGTCGGACAGGTGCCGACGATGTTACACGGAAACGTGTTATTACCGTTCAGGATGGCAGCGTGCTGCCTGGTTCCGGTCGTTCCGCCGGCACCTGGTCGCCCGTCCGGCGCAGGCGGGGAAACAGGGCTTCCGCCGACAGGTGGTTGATCGCGTCGAGCTGGCCCGGCGCGAAGCCTGGGTAGCTGTCCAGCGCCTCGGTGAACGCCGTCTGCACGTCCGGGCCGACATACGGGTTGTCGGCGCCGAACACCACGTGGCCGGGTGCTGCGAAGGCCATCAGGCTGGGCAGGCCGTCCGGCGCGCTCAAGGCGGTGTCGAAGTAGAAGCGGCGGAACTGCTCCAGCAGGGCGTGTTCCGGCACCTGCTTCATCGCGTAGGCGTGCAGCAGCACCGAGAAGCGGGTGGCGGCATAGGGAAGAAAGCCGCCGGCATGCGACAGGATCACCTTTACCGATGGGCAGCGCTGCATCACCCCCCCGGTGACCAGGCTCAGCGCGGTGCGGGTGGTGTCCATCGGG
>CAXTCK010000149.1:3629-8512 GCA_964242425.1 uncultured Acetobacteraceae bacterium
GGGTATGGACGTCGATCCGGCTGGGAGTCATGAGGTGGGTCCTTCCATGATGGTCGATCGGCTTCGGGGAGGCGTCAGGCGGATGGATCGGGAAGCCCGGCCGCGAGCTGGGACAACGCGTCGTGCAGCAGCGGCAGCAGCGGCACCGGCGGTTCGGCCCGCAGGAACTCGTTGATCGCGACCTGGGTCGCCACGGTCACCGCGGCGGCGACCAGACGTGGATAAAGGTCGTCGGCATCGGTGCCGGTGCGTTCAGCCACCGCGAGGGCGAACGGGCTGCCCGTGGCCATGCCCTCGCCCAGGATCCGTCCCTGGGCCGACGGCGCACCGAGCATGACGCGGAGTTCGTCTGCCAGAACCGGGTCCGGAGCGGTTTGACCTTGCCCCACGGCGTTCCAGGTCGACTGCACCGCCCCGGTGATCGCGTCCCACAGCGGCTCGGCCGCCGGACGTCGCTGCAGCGCCTCGGCGGCGTGGCGCATCCGGTCGACGTAGCGTGCGGCCAGCGCCTGGTGCTTGTTGGCGAAGTAGTTGGCGAAGGTCCGCACCGACACGTTGGCGGCCGCCGCGATGTCCTCCACACGGATCCGCTCCACCCCGTGCTGCAGCGCCAGGCGCATCGCCGCCATCGCCAGGGCGTCCCGGGTTTGCAGCTTCTTGCGCTCGCGCAGGCTGGAGGGGGAGGTCAACAGGATGGCTGGCATGCCGGGTATCTGGAGTATTTTGCAGATTCTGCAAGTTTTCTTGTTTTGCACGAATATGTGATCTGGTGCGGAAATTGGTCGCCGGCGCTCCGCGCTTGACCGGGCGTGCAGCTTCTGCACCGACTCGGGCCTATGACAAACAGCAACATCCTGCTCGCACCCTGGGCCACCCCGTTCGCGGCACCGCCATTCGACCGGATCCGGCCGGACCAGTTCGAGGCCGCTTTCGCGCAGGCGATGGCGGAACACCTGGCCGAGATCGCAGCGATCTCGGCCGACCCGGCGGAGCCCGACTTCGGCAACACGATCGAGGCGATGGAACGAAGCGGCCGGGCGCTGGGACGGGTGGGGGCGGTGTTCTCCAACCTGGTGGTCAGCCTGGGCGGGGCGGAACTGGAAGCGATGGACCGCACCATGTCGCCGCTGCTGGCGCAGCACGCGATGCGGGTGTCGCTCGACCCGGACCTGTTCCGGCGCGTCGATGCCCTGCACGCGCGCCGCGACACGCTTGGCCTGGCGCCCGACCAGATGCGGCTGCTGGAACGGGTGCATCGCGGCTTCGTGCGCAGCGGCGCGATGCTGGGGCCGGAGCACAAGGCGCGCATGAGTGCCATCTCCGAACGGCTGGCGGTGCTGCACACCCGGTTCGGCCAGAACGTGCTGCACGATGAGAAGGAGTGGCACCTGCCGATCACCGACGGCGAGCTGGACGGGCTGCCGGAATTCGTGCGCGCGGGCGCAGCGCAGGCGGCGGCGGATCGCGGGCTGGACGACGGCTACGCGATCACCCTGTCGCGCTCGCTGATCGAGCCGTTCCTGTGCTTCTCCGACCGGCGCGCGCTGCGGCAGGCGGCATACGAGGCCTGGATCGCGCGCGGCACCCATGCGGGCGCGCACGACAACCGGTCCCTGATCCCGGAAATCCTGTCGCTCAGGCGGGAAAAGGCGCGTCTGCTCGGCTACCCGGACTTCGCCGCCTTCCGGCTGGACGACACCATGGCCGGCACGCCGGAAGCGGCGGACGCGCTGCTGCAGCAGGTCTGGTTGCCGGCGCGCGCCAAGGCGCTGGCGGAGCGGGACCGGCTGCTGGCGGCGGCACGAGCCGAAGGCTTCGAGGGCGCGCTCGCCCCCTGGGACTGGCGCTTCTACGCGGAAAAGGTGCGACGCGCCGACTATGCGCTGGACGAGGCGGAAACCAAGCCGTTCTTCGTGCTGGAGAACGTGCAGCGGGCGGCGTTCGATACCGCGAGCCGGCTGTTCGGGCTGAGCTTCGTTTCTCGCCCGGACGTGCCGGTGTACCATCCCGACGTGCGCGCCTTCGAGGTGCGCGACGCGGACGGGCACGTGGGCCTGTTCCTCGCCGACCACTTCGCGCGCGGCGACAAGCGCTCCGGCGCCTGGATGAGCAGCTACCGCGACCAGGAGAACCTGGATGCGCCGGTCGCGCCGATCATCGTCAACAACAACAACTTCGCCCGCTCGGAGCCGACCCTGCTGTCGTTCGACGACGCGCGCACGCTGTTCCACGAGTTCGGCCACGGGCTGCACGGGCTGCTGAGCCGGGTGCGCTATCCGACCCAGTCCGGCACGTCGGTGAAGCGCGACTTCGTGGAGTTCCCGTCGCAGGTGTACGAGCACTGGATGGCGCTGCCCGAAACGCTGCGCGCGTATTGCCGGCACCACGAGACCGACGCGCCGATCCCCGACGCGCTGATCCAGCGGCTGCTGGCGGCGCGCACCTTCAACCAGGGCTTCGCGACGGTGGAGTTCACCGCGTCCGCGCTGATCGACATGGCGCTGCACCGCCACCCCGACCCCGCCTCGCTCGACATCGAGGCGTTCGAGCGGACCTTCCTTCAGGAGATCGGCATGCCGGCGGAGATCGGCATCCGGCACCGGCCGCCGCACTTCCAGCACCTGTTCGCCGGCGGCGGCTACGCGGCCGGGTACTATTCCTACATGTGGTCGGAGGTGCTGGACGCGGACGGCTTCGACGCGTTCAAGGAGGCGGGCGACCCGTTCGATCCGGCGACGGCGTCGCGGCTGCGCACGGTGCTCGCCGCCGGCGACACCGTCGACCCGATGCGGCTCTACGTCGCCTTCCGCGGCCGGCCCCCGTCGATGGAGGCCCTGCTGGCGGGACGCGACCTGGTGGCGGCGTGAACGCCGTTCACATGGCTTGAGGACGAGGACGCAACGCGATGACGACGAAGCTCGCAGGACGGCGCATCCTGGTCACCGGCGCCGGCAAAGGGATCGGCCGGGAAACCGTGCGCCGGCTGGTGGCCGACGGCGCCGAGGTGGTGGCGCTGAGCCGGGCGGCGGCGGACCTCGACAGCCTCAAGAACGAAACCGGCTGCGCCACCATCGCGATCGACCTGGCCGAGCTGGACGCGGCGGCCGAGGCGGTGGCGGGCGCCCTGCCCCTGGACGGGCTGGTGAACAACGCCGGCATCACCATCCTGGAGCCGGCGCTGGAAACCAGCATGGCGTCGTTCCAGGCGATCCTGGCGGTCAACACCCTGGCGCCGCTCCGGCTGGCGCAGGTGGTGGCGGGCGACCTGATCCGGCGCGGCAAGGGCGGCGCCATCGTCAACCTGTCCTCGGTCGCGTCCTCCATGGCGTTCGCCAACCACGCGGCGTACTGCGCGTCCAAGGCGGGACTCGACGCCCTGACCCGCGTGCTGGCGCTGGAGCTCGGGCCGCACGGCATACGCACCAACGGCGTGAGCCCGACGATCACGCTGACGCCGATGGGCGAGTTCGCGTGGTCGGACCCGGCCAAGTCGGCGCCGATGCTGGGCCGCATCCCGCTCGGGCGCTTCATCCAGCCATCGGAGGTGGCCAGCGTGATCAGCTTCCTGCTGAGCGACGACGCGTCGATGGTGAACGGGGTGTCGATCGACGTGGATGGCGGCCTGCGGGTGAGCTGACCGGCCGAGTATGCTGCCGCATCACCCGCCTGGACGAGGGCGGTGGCGTCGTTGCAGCGGCAGCTCCACGTGTCGATAGCTCAGGTCGGCCAGGGCGAGGGCGAGCGCGAACGCCAGGCCGATCGTTTCCAGGGGCACCCAGATCCGGCCCGCGGCGCCGCCGGGGCGCCCGACCCCGTCCAGCAGCGCCGACAGGGTCAGGGCCACCGGGATGTGGCACAGGTAGAGCGAGTAGGAGCGCAGGCCGATCCAGCGCAGCAGGCGAGGCAGGCCGCAATCGCTCACCAGGCGACCGTCCGCCGCGGCCATCGCCACCAGGATCGTGCACAGCAGCGCCAGCCCGAGCTGGCCGATCAGCATCGAATGCGCCAGCTGCGGCACGGTGATGAGGACGACCAGAAGAAACACGGTGAGGAGGAAGCGCGGCCAGGCGCGCAGCGGCGGGATGCGCCGGGCGGCGGCGACAAGCCGTCCGGATCGATACGCCGCGTAGATGCCGATGCCGGCCACGATCGAGCAGAAGCGGAGCATCCCGGAAATCTCGTTGGTGCAGAGGCCGAGCCCGAACAGCAGGGCGAGCGCCACCAGCCGGGCGCGGGCCGAGCGGATGCCGAGTAGCAGAAACGGGAACACGAGGTAGAACTGCCATTCCACCGAAAGGGTCCAGTAGTACCCAAGCACGCCCGGGTTCCGGAACTCACGCAGCTCGTAGACCGGAACGACCGCCGTGACCCATTCCCGGGCGACGTGCCCGACCGGCGGCCAGCCGCCCCGCCCGTGGCAGATCCAGGACAAGGCCAGGCAGCCGGTGATCCACAGGGTCGAGGCGGGCCAGAGGCGCCAGAACCGCTTGACGAAGAAGGGCCACACGACCGCGCGGGTCAGGGTGCTGCGCGGCGCGAGCGAGGACCACAGCGGTTCCAGCGATCCGGCGATGACGAAGCCGGAGATGGCGAAGAACAGGTCGACGCCGCCGCTGACGTCGATCTCGGTGAGCACGGCGCGGAACGGTCCCGGATCCGGCCCCAGCAGCCTCGCCAGGTGGAGCGCCATGACCATGAGAACCGCGTAGGCCCGCAGCCAGTCGAGCTCGGGATTGCGGACCGGGTGCGCCGTGGTCGGTGGTGGCGCGTCCCCGGACCCGTCGATGCGCATGGCGGCAGCAATGGCGGAAGGCGGGGCGGCGATCAACCCGGTGGAAGCGTATGGCCGAGGATGCGGATCCGTCGATGCGCTTCCGACGCCG
>CAXTCK010000150.1:0-8505 GCA_964242425.1 uncultured Acetobacteraceae bacterium
CGAGCCGGTCCTCTTGACCGGTTGTACGAACGCAGGCTTCCCTTTGTGTCCCGCCCAAGGAGACCCGACCGCATGGCCGAAACGACCTGGTCCCGCGCCGCACTGGCGATCGGGCTGCTTGCCGCGACGGCGCTGTCGGGCGCGCTCGCCCCCGATGCGGCGCGGGCGGCGCCGACGCTGATGCGGTTCCCCAACGCGCATGGCGACCGCATCGTGTTCGTGGCGCACGGCAACCTGTGGACGGTGCCGCGCGAAGGCGGCACCGCGCTGCGCCTGACCGCGGATCCCGGCCAGGACGTGATGCCGCGCTACTCGCCGGACGGGAAGTGGATCGCCTACACCGCCACGACGCAGGGCAACGAGGACGTCTACGTGATCCCGGCCGGAGGCGGCGAAACGCGGCGCCTCACCTTTCATTCCGACGTGGTGGCCAAGGCACCGACGCGCTGGGGTCCGGACAACATGGTGGTCACCTGGACCCCGGACTCGAAGAACATCGTGTTCATGTCGCGCCGGATGAACTGGAACCCGTCGCAGAACCGCCTGTTCCAGGTGCCGGTTTCGGGTGGCCTGCCGACGCTGCTGCCGCTCGACCGGGGCGGCCTGATGACGTTCGGGCCGGACGACCACACCGTCGCCTACACACGCATCTTCCGCGACTTCCGCACCTGGAAGCGATACGACGGCGGCCGCGCCGAGGACGTCTACACCTACGACTTCGACACCAAGGCGCTGACCCGCATCACCGACTGGAAGGGCACCGACACCGCGCCGATGTGGGTCGGGCGCAGGATCTACTTCCTGTCCGACCGCGACGAGCACCGCCGCGCCAACATCTGGGTGTACGACCTGGACACCAAGCAGTTCCGCCAGGTCACGCACTTCACCGACTACGACATCGACTTCCCGTCCTACGGCGTCGGCCCCGACAACGCAAACGGCACCATCACGTTCGGGCAGGGCGGCCACCTGTGGGCGATCGACCTGCCGGACGAGACGCCGCACCGGGTCGACGCCGACGTGCCGGACGACGGCACGCGCACCACCACGCGCTGGACCAAGGCGGCGGGCATGATACGCGCCACCGACACCGCGCAGCGGGTGGACTACGCCCTGTCGCCCAATGGCGGCCGGGCCGCGTTCTCGGCGCGCGGCGACGTCGTCACGGTGCCGGCCGAGCACGGCGCGATCCGCAACATCACCCGCACCAGCAGCGCCGACGAGGACCATCCGTCCTGGTCGCCGGACGGGCGCACGCTGGCCTACACCACCGACGGCAGCGGCGGACAGCAAGTCGCGACCCGCCCGGCCACCGGCGGGCCGGAAACGCTGATCACCCACTTCTCCACCGGCTTCTACTACACCCCGGTCTGGTCCCCGGACGGACGCACGCTGGCGGTGCCGGACGGCAACCACAACCTTTGGCTGGTCACCACGGACGGCGCCGAGCCCACGCACGTGGCGCAGGACAAGGAGCGGGAGATACACGACCCCTCCTTCTCGCCGGACGGCAAGTGGCTCGCCTACAGCACGATCCGCAACCACCAGCAGCGCGAGATCCACCTGTACGAAATCGCCGGCAGCCGGGATACGGTGGTCAGCGCGCCCACGGCCAGCGACTCCGATCCGGTGTTCTCGCCGGACGGCAAGTACCTGCTGTTCGTGTCCAAGCGGCACGAGCTGCCGACCTTCTCGGACAGCGAGTTCAACATCGCCACGCTGAAGTCGGACGGGCTCTACATGGCAACGCTTGCCGCCGCGACCCCGTCCCCGTTCGCGCCGCAATCGGACGAGGGCACGCCGGCGCCGCACCCGGACCAGCCGCCCCAGACGGGGCTGACCCGGACGACGCCAACTCAGACGGGGCTGACCCAGGCGACGCCGCCCGGCCGCGACGCGCACGATCCGGACGCCACGCCCGCCCCGGCCGGGGTATCGGCGCCGATCCACGTCGACCTCGACGGGCTGGTGCAGCGCGCGGTGCCGGTGCCGGTGCCGCCCGCGAACATCGACGCGGTGGACATGCGCGGCGGGCGCATCTTCTACCAGACGGAGGCGCCGTCGCTGATCGAGGGCAACCTGCCGGGCGAGAAGCCGGCGCTGCACGTGTTCGACACCGCCGCGCGCAAGGACGAGGTGGTGGTCGACGGCAACGACAACTACGCCCTGTCCGCCGACGGCACGCGGGTGCTGTACAAGCTCGGCCACGCCTGGCACGTCGCCGACGCCAAGCCCGGGCATGGCAACGACCACGTGCTCAAGCTCGACGAGCTGCGCGTCCGGGTCGAGCCGCGCCAGGAATGGGCCGAGATGTTCGGGAACGCCTGGCGGCTCGAGCGCGACCTGTTCTTCAACTCCGCCATGAACGGCGACAACTGGCAGGCGGTGCACGACAGCTACGCCCGGCTGCTGCCGCTGCTCGGCTCGCGCGAGGACCTGACCTTCCTGATCGGCGAGATGCAGGGCGAGCTCGGCAACTCGCACACCTATGTCACCACCGGCGGCGACGAGGACCGCACCGAGCCGGTCACCACGCCGCTGCTCGGCGTCGACTACGCGCTCGACGCTGCTTCCGGCCGCTACCGCTTCGCGAAGATCTATCCGGGCGACAACAGCCGCGCCGACTACCGCAGCCCGCTGACCGAGCCCGGCCTCGGCGTGCACGAGGGCGACTACCTGCTGGCGGTGGACGGCGAGGAGCTGAAGGCGCCGACCAACCCGTACAGCCTGTTCGTGGGGCTGTCCGGCCCGGTCACGCTGACCGTGTCGAACGCCGCCACCGGCGGCAGGCGGGACGTGACGGTGCAGCCGCTGGCGAACGAGCTGCGCGTGCGCGAGCAGAACTGGATCGACCACAACCGCGACAAGGTGGACCACCTGTCCGGCGGACGGGTCGGCTACGTGTACCTGTCGGACATGGAATCCCTGGGGATGGAACAGTTCATCCGCCAGTTCTACGCCCAGCTGGACCGCCAGGCGCTGATCGTCGACGACCGCTGGAACAATGGCGGCTTCATCGACCAGATCGTGCTGGAGCGGCTGCGCCGGGTGCTGGTCGGCATGGGCACCAACCGGGAGCGCAGCGCCGAGGAAACCCCGCAGGAGCTGCTGGACGGGCCCAAGGTGGTGCTGATGAACCACTACTCCGCGTCCGACGGCGACATCTTCCCGTACTATTTCCGCAAGTACGGCCTCGGCAAGGTGATCGGCACCCGCTCCTGGGGCGGCGTGCGCGGCATACGCGGCAACTGGAGCATGCTCGACGGCGGCTCCATCACCGTGCCGGAGCACAGCCTGTACGGCACCGACGGACAATGGATCATCGAGAACCACGGCGTGGACCCGGACATCGAGGTCGAGGACGTGCCGGCCGAGTTCCTGTCCGACCACGACATCCAGCTGGAGACCGGGGTGAAAACCCTGCTGGATCAGCTGGCGCAGGCGCCGCACAGGATCGCGGCACCGCCGCCGCTGCTGCCGGCCTACCCGCCGGACGGGAACGTGCCGCCGGCCAGCCATTAACGGGGGCGAGGCCGACAACCGGGTCTGGTCATCGCGGCCGGACCCGTCGAGAACCTTACAGCTTCGCTCGACCCTTTCAACAAATGCAGGCTCAAACAACAACTTATGCGGCGGCATGATTGTTGCGTTATTTTATCGTCCACATGCTGGAGGATCAGATGCGTTGCACGGTGCCGATCGCGATCGCCCTTGTCGCCCTCACCGGCGGCATCTCTCGTGCTGCCACCTTGTCCGAGACATATGGCGTTTCGACCTCGTACTCCTTCACCTATGACCAGAAAGGCGAGATCGGGCTCAACAGCTTCGACCCGTCGCTGGGCACGCTGACCGGGATTTCCTACACCCTGGCCGGGCAGGCGACCGACACGCTGACCGCGGCCGGCGGCACCAGCGACATGTTTCCCGCCACCTTCTCCAACGACCTGTCCGTGTTCGCCGTCACCGGCGGCGGCGGCGTGCCGGTCGGCCAGTCCGACCAGCAATCCGGATCCGCCTCCACCGCGCAGGCCAGCACGTCGTTCGACGTCGACCTGACCGGATACATCACGCAGGACCTGATGTTCTACGACTACGGAGGCAACGACCTCCTGCTCATCAGCAACACGGAGGTCGAGAACGCGGACACCAAGGCGCCGGTCTCCTACGACGTCGAGCGGGAAACCTTCAACGGCAACCTGACCGAAACCTTCACCTATGTTCCGGTTCCGGAACCGGGCACGCTGCCGGTGTTCGCCGTCGCCATGCTCGGGCTGCTCGGCGTGGCGGGATGCCGGACACGCGGATCGCGCCGCCCGGCGAGCAACAACGGAGCACCGGCGGCCTGACCGGAGCGCGGGCCCGGCCATCCGTGCCCGTCCGGAGCAGCCGGGGCGGCAGGACGATCAGGGCCCCAGATACTTCGCGAACCAGGCAAGCGTGCGTCGGCGCGCATCCGCCTGGTCCGCGGGGTCGCGCAGGCCGTGGCCCTGGCCGGCATACACCACGAACTCGGTGGGCACGCCCAGGGTGTGCAGGGCGTGGTAGAACTCCTGCGTCTGCGGCATCGGGCACTCGACGTCGGCATCGCCCACGAACTCGAAGGTCGGCGTGCGCACCTGCCGGATAAAGGTGATCGGCGAGGATTTGGCGTAGATCGCCGGGTCGTCGTACACCGACGCGCCGAAGAACGGGATCATCCACTGGTCGATGCCGTTCTCGCCGTAATACGACTGCCAGTCCGAGATGCCGGCCCCCGCCACCGCGGCGCGGAAGCGGTTGGTCTGCGTCACCGTCCACATGGTCATGTAGCCGCCATAGCTGTAGCCGGTCAGGCCCAGCCTGTGGTCGTCCACCGGAACGGTGCGCTCCACCGCGTCGATCCCGGACAGGATGTCGCGCAGGTCGCCGTGGCCGAAGTCGCGCACGTTGGCGGCGGTGAACGCTTCGCCCTGCCCGAACGAGCCGCGCGGGTTGGGCAGGAACACGCGGTAGCCGGCCCGGAGCAGGAACAGCTCCTCGCCGCGCGACGTGAGGTAGTTCGGGATGTTGGCCGCCGACGGGCCGCCGTGCACGGACACGATCATCGGCCCCTTGGCGCCGTTCGGGTCGTTTGACGCTCCCTTGGGTGACAGCAGCCAGCCCTGCACGTCGTACTGGTCGTCGCGCCAGGTGATGCTGCGCGCGGTGACAGGCACCTTCTGTAGCGCGTTGTTGCGGGTCAGGTCGCGCCAGCCGCCGGCGTCGTGGACCTCCAGCTCCGGCGCCCGGGTGAAGTCCTGGTGGATCGCCGCCATGGTGCTGCCGCCGCAGGACACGCCGTAATGGCCGCGCTGCGTCGACAGGGTTTCCTCGCCCGACCACAGGACGTGCCCGGCATCCGCTCCGCCCAGCGTCAGCACCTCCGCCCTGGAACCGGCCAGGGCGGTCGCGGCCAGCGCATCGCCGCAGGACCAGGAAAGGGCCGTGACGCTTCCCCGGATGTTCGGCGCCAGGTTCTGCAGCACGGGCGGGTTGGCCGGCGGGGTGTCCAGCGCCAGCCGGAACGCGTCGCCGCCGGTGGAGCCGAAATCGCTCATGATGCCGCCGATGAAGGCGAGCGTGCGCCCGTCCGGCGACACCACCGGGTCGGCCAGCTGCTGGCGCTGCGGCGGGGTGTAGAGCACCTCCGCCTGCCCGGCCTCGATCCGGTAGAGCTTGGCCACCCACCAGTTGTTGTCGCCGTTGCCGTGCGCCGCGGTGGCGACGAACCGCGCGTGCCCGGGCTGCGCCGGATCGGGGCGCCAGTCGTACTCGTAGACGTAGAGGTCGGCCGGCGACTCGTAGTGCAGGGCGTTGTTGCGGATGGTGGCGATGCGCTGCTCGTCCTCGTCGACGCCGATCTCGCCGGTCATCTTCGCGGCCGCCTGGGTGGCGCCGGGCTCCTTGTGCGCGCCCGCCGTCGCCAGCACCGCGAGCGTGCCGTCGGCGCCAAAGCGCAGGCCCTGCAGCGTGCCGTCGAACTCCAGCAGCCGGACCAGCCCGGTGCCGTCGGCCCCCACCGCATAAACGAAGCGGTGCGTGGCCTTCGGCTGCCTGAGCACGAAGGCGAGGCGGTGGCCGTCCGGCGACCAGGCCAGGGCGGAAGGCGCGCAGGACGGCCCCTGGCAGGGCAGCCGCACGGTGACGGCAGCACCCTGGCCGGAAGCGGGCCGGATCACGATCGCCATGCTGGGATCCACGCTCTCATCGGCCGGCTGATCGCCTTCCAGCGACGCCACCCTGCTGCCGTCCGGCGACGCCGCCACCTGGACGAACAGATGCAGCGGGGCGGACGCCGCGGATGTCGGGGTTGGGGACGCCGGAGCCGCGGACGCCGGAGCCGCGAGGACGGACCCGGCCAGGACGGTCCCCGCGACAAGCAGCAGCGGCAAGCGCGATCGTGTTATGACAGTCATGCGCCGCAGCATGCCGCCTGATCGTTCGCCGGTCGAGAGGGGGCGGCTCAGCGCTTGGTGCTGGTCGCCACGTCGAGCCACACCGCCAGCAGCAGGATCAGGCCCTTCACGATCATCTGCCAGAAGGTGTCGACGCCCAGCATGGACATGCCGTTGTCCAGGGTGGCGATGATCAGCGCGCCGATCAGCGCGCCGAACACGGTGCCGGCGCCGCCGCGCATGGAGGTGCCGCCGATGATGCAGGCGGCGATCGCGTCCAGCTCCTGCCCGGTGCCGGCCGAGGGCGACCCGGCAGCGAGGCGGGCGGTGGTGGCGATCCCGGCCAGTGCCGCCATCGCCCCCATCAGCATGAACACCAGGAGCTTGACCACCTGCACGTTGACGCCGGACAGGCGCGTGGCTTCCAGGTTGCCGCCCACCGCGTAGATGCGACGGCCGAACACGGTGCGCCTGGCCATCACGGTGAACGCGCCCAGCAGCACCAGCACGATCAGCACCGGCAGCGGCACGCCACGATACGCGTCCAGGATGGCGAAGAAGCCCGCGATCACCACCGCGGCGACCGCGAGCTTGCCGAGGTCGACGCCGAGCGGCGGCACCGGCAGGCCATACTCCGCGCGCTTGGTGCGGCTGCGCAGGGCGGAAAAGGCGAGTGCTGCGAACACCAGCACGCCGAGCGCGTAGCCGGCGACGTCCGGCAGGTAGCTCTGGCTCACCGCGATCAGCGCGGTGGAGACCGGGGCGATGGTGACGCCGCCGGTCAAGCCCAGCACCACGCCGCGGAAGGCCAGGAAGCCGGCCAGGGTGACGATAAAGGAGGGTACGCGCAGAAACGCGACCCAGTAGCCGTTGAAGGCGCCCACCATGGCGCCGAGCAGCATCACCAGCGGGATGTTGATGAACAACGGCATGTGAAAGGTCACGTCGAAGATCGCCGCGAGGCCGCCGGTCAGCCCGAGCAGCGAGCCCACCGACAGGTCGATCTCGCCGGAGATGATAACGAACACCATCCCCGACGCCAGCATGCCGTTGATCGCCATCTGCCGGAGCAGGTTCGACAGGTTGCGCGCGGTAAGGAAGTCGCCCTGGGTGAGCTCGGTGAACAGCGCCCAGATGATGGCGATCGCGACCACCAGCGCCAGGATCTTGTAGCGCGCGAAGGCGCCCTTGAGGTGCTCGAGCTTGAGGGTGCGCCGCTGGTCGGAACGGGCGGCCGCGATCGCTTCCGGGGCGGGGGCGATGGACGTGGTCTCGGTCATGATCTGGTTCCGCTCAGGCGGCGCGACGGGCCGGCGTGATCGCCGCCGTCAGGATCCGCTCCTGGGTCAAGGTGTCGTCGTTGATGAAGTCGCCGCGCAGCTCGCCCTCGCCGATCACCAGCACCCGGTCGCTGATGCCCATCACCTCGGACAGCTCGGACGAGACCATGATGATCGACATGCCTTCCCGTACCAGTGAGAACATCAGCTTGTAGATCTCGTACTTGGCGCCGACGTCCACGCCGCGCGTCGGCTCGTCCAGGATCAGCACGCGGGGCTTGGGCTCCAGCATCTTGGAGATCACCGCCTTCTGCTGGTTGCCGCCTGACAGGTTGGAGATCGGCAGCAGCGGGCTCGCGGTCTTGATGCGCAGGCGCCTGATCGCTTCTCCGATGGTGGAGAACTCGCGGTTCTCGTCGATCAGGCCGGCGCTGGTGAAGTCGTCCAGCACCGACAGGGTGATGTTGTAGCCGACGCCGAGCCCCGGCACGATGCCGTGCGCCTTGCGGTCCTCTGGCACCATGCACAGCCCGTGGCGCACGGCTTGCCTCGGCGTGCGCACCTGGATGGTCTTGCCATCGAGCCGGACCTCGCCGGAATGCGGGCCGCGATAGGCGCCGAACAGGGCGCTGACCATCTCGGTGCGCCCCGCGCCGACCAGGCCGGCGATGCCCAGGATCTCGCCCTGGCGCAGCGAGAACGACACGTTGTCGACGCGACGGCGCTCCCGGTTCTCCGGATCCAGGCAGGTGATGCCGATCGCCTCGAACACCACCTCGCCGATCGGGTGCTCCTCGCGCGGGAACAGGTTG
>CAXTCK010000151.1:0-8481 GCA_964242425.1 uncultured Acetobacteraceae bacterium
ACGACATCGCCAAGTATTTCGCGATCCTGCCGGCGATCTTCGTGGTCGCCTATCCCGGCCTGTCGGCGCTCAACGTCATGCGCCTGTCGACGCCGCAGAGCGCCATCCTGTCGGCGGTGATCTTCAACGCCCTGGTGATCATCGCCCTGGTGCCGCTGGCGCTGAAGGGCGTCGACTTCAAGGCGATCAGCGCTGCCTCGCTGCTGCGCCGGAACCTGCTGATCTACGGCATCGGTGGCATCGTGGTGCCGTTCGCCGGCATCAAGATCATCGACATGGCTCTCACCGCCCTCCACGTCTTCGCCTGAGGATCAGGTCATGATCTCGCATCTGCGTCCGGCATTGTCCCTTGTCGTGCTGTTCACCCTGCTGCTCGGGCTGCTGTTCCCGCTCGGCTTCGTCGGCCTGGGCGCGGTGGCGTTTCCCGGCACCGCCACCGGCAGCCTAGTCGAACGCAACGGCCAGCCGGTCGGCTCCGTCCTGATCGGCCAGAACTTCACCGCCGATCGCTACTTCCACGGCCGCGAATCCGCGATCTCCGGCATCGATCCCAAGGACCCCACCAAGACGGTGCCGACCCCCTATGACGGAAGCAACTCTTCCGCCTCCAACCTCGCCCCCACCTCCAAGGCGCTGCACGACCGGGTCGCGGGTGACGTGGCCGCCCTCGAGAAGCAGGGTGCCGCACCCGGCGGCATCCCGATGGACGCGGTGACCAGCTCCGGCTCTGGGCTCGATCCGGACATCTCGCCCGCCTACGCAGCCCTGCAGGCGACCCGCGTCGCCGCCGCCCGCCACCTCCCGGCAGACGCGGTCCGCCAGCTTCTGGCCTCGCACACGCAGGGCCGGGTGCTCGGCCTGTTCGGCGAGCCGCGCGTCAACGTGCTTCGCCTCAACCTCGCCCTCGACTCCCTGCCCGCGAACGGCGACACCAGCGCCGGGGTCCACACGAGCAGCCGATAACCGTGGCCCGGCCGGAACAAGGGAGGATCGCGTTGCGCGCAGCCGGGACATCACGCCCTGGCCGGGACCAGGACGTGATCGAACGATCATGCCCTCCATCATGCTCCGGGCGGGACGGGAGCGGCCGCTGATGCGGACCGAGTGGAAGCGTCCCGATCCGGACGCGCTGCTTGCCGCCGGCGCGAAGGCCGCCCGCGCGCCCTTGAAGATCTTTCTCGGCGCCGCACCCGGCGTCGGCAAGACCTGCGAAATGCTCGCCCAGGCGCGCCGCCTCCTCGACGAAGGCAGGCACGGCATTCTGGCCGGCCTGATCGAGACCCATGGCCGCGCCGAGACCGAGGCGCAGCTCGGCGGCCTTCCGGTGATGCCGCGGCTGCGCATCGAGTATCGCGGCCAGACCCTGGAGGAGTTCGACCTGGACGAGGCGCTGTCGCGGCGCCCGTCCCTGCTCCTGGTCGACGAGCTCGCGCATTCCAACGCCCCCGGCAGCCGGCACGGCAGGCGCTGGGAGGATGTCGCCGAGCTGCTCGCCGCCGGCATCCCGGTCTGGACCACGCTCAACATCCAGCACCTGGAAAGCCTGAACGACGCGGTGCTGCGCATCACCGGGGTTCGGGTGACGGAAACCCTGCCCGACCACGTGCTGGAACTGGCCGACGAGATCGAGCTGATCGACCTGTCGCCGGCCGACCTGCGCATCCGGCTGACCCAGGGCCGCATCTACCGTCCGGATGTGGCGGCGCGCGCGCTGGACGGCTTCTTCCGCGAGGGCAACCTGCAGGCGCTGCGCGAGATCGCGCTGCGACGCGCCGCCCAGCACGTCGATGCTGGCCTGCTCGACTACATGCGCTCCAACGCCATCGCCGGTCCGTGGCCTGCCGGCGACCGGGTGCTGGCCCTGGTCGGGCCCGAGAACGGCGAAACCGTGCTGCGCGAGGCCAAGCGGCTGGCCGACGCCCTGCACGCGCCCTGGCTGGTGCTGCACGTTGAGCCGGCCGGCGAGGCACCGGCGGACGCGGCGCGTATCGCGCGCATCATGGGCCTTGCGACGGAGCTGGGCGCCGAAACCGAGATCCGCGCGGTGCGCACGGCGCAGGACGGGATCGTCGGCATCGCGCTGGAGCTGGCACGGGCGCGCAACATTACCCGGATCGTGGTCGGCCGCGCGCAGAACGGCCGGCGGCGGCGGCTGCCGTTCGGGTGGTTGCGTCGCAACCTCGCGGCGGCCCTGCTGGCGCGGGCGCCGGACCACGCCGTGCACGTGGTGCCGACCGGCGTGCTGCGGATCCGTCCGCCAGATCCGGGCCCCCGCCCGCCAGCCGGCTGGACGCCCTGGCTGTCGTCGTCGGCGCTGGTGGCGCTGGCCGTCGGGCTGGGCGAGGCGCTGCACGGCCTGGTCGAGCCGGACGCGCTCGGCATGCTTTTCCTGGCCGCGGTGGTGGGTGCCGCCGCCCTGCACGGGCTCCGCGTCGCGCTGTGCACCGCCCTCCTGTCGTTCGCGGCCTGGAACTTCCTTTTCATCCCCCCGCTCTACCAGTTCACCATCGACCAGCCCCGCGACCTGATGGCGGTCGTGGTGTTCGCGGTGGTTGCCGGGGCGACCGGCATGGTCGCCAACCAGCTGAGCGCCTCGGCGCGAGCGGCCCAGGGCCGGATCGAGAGCCTGCGACGCATCGGCGCCTTCTCCCGCGCGCTCGGCGTGCCGGTCACCAGGGCGCAGCTGCAGGACGAGATCGCACGCCAGGCGGCCTCCATCGCGGCCCGGGCCATGGTGCTGGCGGCGCGCGACGGTGACGGGGCGCTCGACATTCTCGCCGCCGACCCGCCGGCGGACACCATGGATGACGGCTCCTGGGCGGCAGCCCTGTGGTCCTGGCGGCACGGCGAGCCGGCCGGTCGCGGCACCGCCACGCTGCCCTCGGCGCCCTGGCGCTTCCTGCCGATCCGGATTCCCGGTGCCAAGGCCGATGGCGCCAGGGCCGACGGCGTCAAAGCCGGTGTCAGCGCTGGCGACGACGGCGGCACGGGCGACGGCAGCCCCGGCGGGCTGCACGGCCTGCTCGCGGTGCAGTCGGCCGTTCCGGTCGACGGGCCGGCGCTGCAGGCGCTGCAGGCGCTGACCGACCAGGCGGCGCTGGCGCTGGAGCGGGTCAGGCTGGTGCGCGGTGCCGCCGACGCCACCGCGCGGGATGAAACCCAGAAGCTGCGCACCGCCCTGCTGAATTCGCTGTCGCACGACCTGCGCACGCCCTTGACCGGCATACGCGGCTCGGCCGAAACCCTGCGCATCGCCTGGGACCGCCTGTCGCCGGACACGCGCGACGACCTGCTGCTCGCCATCGAGGAGGACACGCGGCGCATGACGCGGTTCCTGGCCAACATCACCGACATGACCCGGCTCGACAGCGGCGCGGTGGTGCCGCGCCTCCTGCGCGTGCTGCTGTGGGACGCGGTGCAGGGCGCCGTGTCGCGCCTGGACGACCCGGCGCTGGTGTCCGTTTCCATCGACGGCACGCCGGTCGCGCTGGCCGATCCGCTGCTGCTGGAGCAGGTGCTGTTCAACGTGCTGGACAACGCCCTGAAGTATTCCCAACCCTCCGCCACCGACCCGGTCGCGGTACGGCTCGCTTCCGAAGGCGGCCAGGCGGTGGCCCGGATCGACGACAACGGCGTTGGCATCGCCGAGCACGACCTGCCGCACGTGTTCGAC
Organism: uncultured Acetobacteraceae bacterium; assembly: GCA_964242425.1. Lineage (GTDB taxonomy): Bacteria > Pseudomonadota > Alphaproteobacteria > Acetobacterales > Acetobacteraceae > Lichenicola. The sequence continues at coordinate 3,674 of CAXTCK010000151.1, forward strand.
AGCTTCTTCCGCGCCCGGCAAGGCGATCGGGTGGTACCGGGCACCGGCCTCGGGCTGGCGATCGCGCGCGGCCTGATCGAGGTGATGGGCGGCACCATCTCCGCCGCCAGCCCGCCACCCGACCGCGTCGGGCCCGGCCGCACGCGGGACCGACGCGGCACCACCGTCACCATAGCGCTGCCGCACGCACCGTGAGCGGGATCGACCGCCCGTCGGTGCTGATCGTCGACGACGAGAAGCAGATCCACCGCTTCCTGTGTCCCGCCCTGGAAGCCGCCGGCTACCGTCCTCGCTCCGCGTTCAACGGCGCGGACGGCCTGCGACAGGCGGCGTCGCGGGCGCCGGACGCGATCGTGCTCGACCTCGGGCTGCCGGACATGGACGGTCAGGTGGTGCTGGAGCGGCTGCGCGCATTCTCGCTCGTGCCGGTGATCGTGCTGTCCGCCCGCGACAGGCAGGCGGAAAAGATCGCCTCGCTTGACGCCGGCGCCGACGACTACGTCGAGAAGCCGTTCGGCCTGGGCGAGCTGCTGGCCCGTCTGCGCGCGGTGCTCCGCCGCCACGACCCAGGCATCGAGCCCAGGACGGACGAGATCCTCAGCTGCGGCCCGATCGTGCTGGACCCAGGCCGCCACGAGGTTCGCATCGACGGGGTCAAGATCACCTTGAGCCCGCGCGAGTACCAGCTCCTGGCCATGCTGATGCGCCACGAGGACAAGGTGCTGACGCATCGCCAGCTGCTTCTCGCCCTGTGGGGCCCGGCGCATGGCGAGGACGTGCAGTACCTGCGCGTCTACATCGGCCAGCTGCGCCACAAGCTCGGACCGGAGGTGGCGCCGATGATCGCCACCGAACCGAACGTCGGCTACCGGCTCACCCCATCCGTGGGATGAGCCGGATCCGGGCACCGCAGGCGTCAATCGACTCGTCGCCGTCAACCGCCGCCTTCGGATCGACGCGGCTCTTGAGAACGGATGTTGCCCCGCAGCGGGCGCCGCTGCCCGTCGCAGCATGACCGGTGACTGCGACCATGAGAAGTTATACCGCGTATCTGCCTGACAGGACCGAATAACACCGTCAGAATACCTGCCATGGACGATATGGACCGGAAGATGCTCTGCATGCTGCAGGCAGACAACAGGCTGTCGAACGCCGAAATCGGACAAGCCGTCGGCTTGTCGGTGTCTGCTGCGAACGAGCGGGTCCGCCGGCTCAACAGCTCCGGCGTCATCCGTGGCAACCATGCCGTGCTCGACCCGGATCGGGTCGATCTGTCGCTGTGCGCGTTCGTCTTCGTCGATCTCGCGCGCCATCCCGATGAGGCCGGGTTTCGTGTCGAGATCTGCGGCCGCCCCGAGGTGCAGGAGGCCCATCAGGTTGCAGGCACCCACTGCTACCTGCTGAAGGTCCGGACCAGCGGCATGCGGACGCTCCAGGGCTTCCTGACCGAGCGCATCAAGAGCCAGCCCCGATGTCCTGCGGACCGAGACCGTCATCGTGCTCGAGACGATCAAGGAAACTTCCGAGCTTGCCATCGCCGAGCCTGCAGGGCCTCGGTCCGCGTCGGGAGAAGCCTGAGTTGCCAGGCCCGGAGGTCGCTCGGGCCCGATCGTCGATCGATGGCGCGGACGGGAACGGGAACCGTCGTGCGCTTTCCTCGCTCATGCTGGCGAGCTTCGGCATCGGCACGGGCGAGTTCGTCATCGTCGGCCTTGTTCCCGGCCTTGCATCCGACCTGCACGTTTCGGTGCCGACGGCCGGCCTCCTCATCTCGGTCTACGCTCTCAGCGTCGCGTTCGGATCGCCCTTCATCGCAGCGCTGCTTTCCGCCGTACGGCGCCGACAGGCCCTGGTGCTGCTGATGCTGGTGTTCCTTGCCGGCGACGTGGCCTGCGCGGCTGCGCCCGGTTTCCGCTTCCTGATGATCGCGCGGATCGCGACGGCGCTGGCGCATGGCTCCTTCTTCGGCATTGCGTCGATCGTCGCAGGCGAGCTTGCCCCTCCGGGGAAGGCGGTGCGGGCAGTTGCCCTCCTGTTCACGGGCCTGACCGTGGCGAACGTCCTGGGCGTTCCGGTCGGCACCTGGATCGGGCAGTCGGCCGGCTGGCGAGCCACGTTCGCGCTCGTCGCGGTCCTCGCGGCCGTCGCCCTTGCGATGCTGGCCTGGATGCCGCGCCACCTGGGATGCGGATCGACCGGGATCCGGCGCGAGCTCGCCGCCTTGCGGCAGCCTCAGATCTGGCTTGCCATGCTCGTCAGCACGCTCTCGTCGGCAGCGCTGTTCACGGTTCTCACGTTCCTGACGCCCCTGCTGGAACACGAAGCGGGCTTCACGCCACATGGCGCGGCCTTTGCGCTCTTCGTGTTCGGGGCCGGCCTTACTGGCGGTGGCTTGATCGGAGGCCGCTTCGCCGATCGCCATGCCTTGCGCGCGGTCCGGGCGCTTCTTGCGATCGAGGCACTTGCCTTGATCGGGGTCGGTCTTCTGTTGCGGAGCGGCCCCCTCGGGTTCGCCTCCATCTTCATCTGGGGGATGGCGGCATTCGCGCTCGTGCCTCCGTTGCAGCAGCGGGTCCTCACCGAAGCGGAGGGAGCTGGCCAGCTGGCGTCGACGCTGAACCAGTCCGCCTTCAACCTCGGTGACGCGCTCGGGGCAGCTCTCGGAGCAGCCGTGCTCGCGAGGGGGTTTGGCTACTCCTGGCTGCCGGAGATCGGCGCCGTCGTCGTCTGCATCGCCCTTGTGCCGGCTTTCCTGAGCAGAAGCGCTTCACGGTAGCCGGGACGCCAGCTGCGCTCGACGAAGCGCGGCCGAGTAGTGGCGTAATTCCAAGGCCCGGCCCGGAGCGCCGAGGTCGCCCGGAAAGGAAACCAGGCTCAAGGCTCTCCTGCCGTGGATGCGTGCCGGATATCAGGCAGGGCATCAACGTGCTGCGTCACCTACTGCAGCGGCTCGACCGGCAGCGCCCACAGCAGCCCGCCATCGGCGGCGAGCGCGTTGCGTCCACGCGGCAGCATCAGCGCCGACCCCGCGCCGACGTCGCGCTCAAAGATCTCCCCATAGCTGCCGACCGCCGCGATTGCAGCCGCGAAGGCGGTGTCCGGAACTCCCAGCGCCTTGCCGATCCACGGCGTGGTGCCGACCAGGCGCCGCACCACCGGGTCCGCGCTCCGGCGCATCTGCGCAAGGTTAGCCCGCGTCACCCCGTTCGCTTCCGCCTGCACCGAGGCCCAGACCGTCCAATCCACCAGCGCCGCCCACTGCTTATCGCCCGTGCGGAACGCCGGCGCGAACGGGTCGACCGACACCGTGTCCGCCAGCACGGTGAACTCCGACCGGCGCTTGTTGAAGCCGGCGCGGACGTTGGCCATCCAGGAGATGTCGCCGGTGATGGCGTCGCAATGACCGTCCAGCAGCGCCACCTCCATCTCGCCGCGCTCGGAGAACGGGAACCGGTGCTCGGGCGTCCTCAGCCGCGGCTCCACGAGGTCGTACAGCACCCGCTCGTGCGGGCTCGCGTTGATGAAGCATACGTTCCTCCCTCCCAGGTCGGCGATCGTGCGGATGCCGCTCCGGTTGGACGCCAGCACCCCCTGGCCGTCGAAGAAGACCGGCGGCCCGAATGCGGCCCCATACACGTTGCCCACCACCGGGTCCGGCGTCGCGCCGAACAGCACGTCCACCTTGCGGTCGCGCAGTGCCGCCAGGCCGCCGGGCTCATCCGGCAGGGTCAGGAACCGCGCCCGGCCGGCATCGCCGAAAATCTCGGCCGCCAGTGCGCGGCAGAAGTCGGCGCCAAGTCCAGACAGGTTGCCGTGCGTGTCGGCCTCGGAATAATCGTCCTCGTCGCTCACCACGCCGCAGGCGAGGACGCCGGCGTGGCGCACCGCGTCCAGCGTGGCGTCCGCGCGCGCCGGACCGACCACGTGGCCGAGCAGCAGCGCCGCCAGCACGACCGGCAGCGCCTTGAACAGGCTTCTCAAGGTGTCAGCTCCGCTTGAACAGGAACAAAGGAAGCCGGGCGAACCCGGCTCCCTCTTCTCACGTGATCCGCCGAGGCCGGATCAGGGCGTCCAGGTGCCCGAGGTCGGGATGCCGGGCGTGGTGGACGGGCGCGGGTTGAAGTCGGCCGGCGCCGGGTCGATCAGCTTGCCGCCCACGTAGTCGGTCGGCACGATGTTCAGCGTGTAGCAGCCGCCGGCGGCGTAGTGCGGCAGGCTGGGCGTGGTGCCGGGCAGGATCTCGGCATAGGAGGCCGGCAGCGGTGCTGTGTCGCCGGTCAGGCGCGCGTTGTCGAACGCCGCCAGCATGTTGCCGATGTTCGGCACGTTGTCGTCGGCCGGGCCCACGTAGTCCTGCCCGAACTGCGACTTGCCGAGCTTGGCGCCGCGCTTCTCGTCCGGAAGGTCGGCGAGCGGGGTCAGGTCGAAGATGTCGTCGATCAGCTTGATGATCGAGCTGTGCTCGGAGTTCTGGTGGATGATCGCGTGCGCCTTGCCATAGGGCGAGATCACGATCGCCGGGATGCGCGAGGACGGCTCGATCGGGTTGCCTTCCGGGTCGTTGACCCGCGAGGTGACCGCCGAATGATCATACTCCCCATCAGATTCATCATAGGTGATGATGATCGCGCTGTCCTTCCAGTACGGGCTGGCGGCGATCGCGTTGACCTCGTCGGCGAGCAGCTGCTCACTGATCTGCACGTCCGAATAGCCGGGATGGTCGTCGCTGCCCGGGAAGGCGGCGCGGACCGCCGGGTTCGGATCGACCGGCAGCAGGCCGTCGTTGTTGTCGTAGCCGCCGCGCACGT
>CAXTCK010000152.1:0-1552 GCA_964242425.1 uncultured Acetobacteraceae bacterium
GGTGTCGGTGGTGAAGAACGGGTTGCCGGTGCCGGCGGCGAAGATCACCACCCGGTTCTTCTCCATGTGACGCATGGCCCGCCGGCGGATGTAGGATTCCGCGATCCCCGGCATCTGGATCGCCGACATCACCCTGGTGTCGACGCCCACCTTCTCCAGCGCGTTCTGCATCATCAGGGCGTTGATCACGGTGGCCAGCATGCCGGCATAGTCGCCCTGCGCCCGGTCCATGCCACGCGCGGCGGCGGCGATGCCGCGGAAGATGTTGCCGCCGCCGATCACAAGCCCGATCTGGGTGCCCATGGCGTGCACGCTGGCGACGTCGGCGGCGATGGTCGACACCGTGTCCGGATCGAGCCCGAAGCTGCCGGACCCCATCAGCGCCTCGCCCGACACCTTCAACAGCACGCGCCGGTAGAGCGCCGTGAGCGACGGGTCGGCGCTTCGGTCGGGTCCGGTCATCGATCCTCGCGGCGTGGCGGCCCATCCGGTACGGCCCGCATGGCGCGCTCCTCATAATGCCCAGGTCCGGCGCCCACAAGCGTCGTGATGCCTCGTGCGGACGGGCACGCCGGCCGGTGCCGCGGGCGCAAAAGCCGGCCGGCCGGTTCGCCGCGGCGTTCGGCAACGACGCGGGGCGGGTACGAAGGCATGGCGGCCCGGGCGCGCGTCACCGCGTCCGGCGCTTCCGTAAGCGTTTGGCGGGACGCGGAGGCGGTGTAGGAACGGACCCGCGAGGCAGCATGCCGTTCCCTGCAACGAAAGCCCGGTGATGCGCGACGACAAGGGTGGCGGCACGGTTCCGGGGGAGGCGCTGGTCGACGTCCGGCACCTTTGCAGGTCGTTCGGGAGCAAGCAGGCGCTGTCGGACCTGACCTTCTCGATCCCATCCGGCCGCGTGTGCAGCCTGCTGGGTCCGAACGGGGCCGGCAAGACGACGCTGTTCCGCCTGCTGAACGGCCTGCTGCAGGCCGGCAGCGGCGAGGTCCGGGTGGCCGGCCGGGACGCGTTCGCCGACCGGGTCGAGGTCATGCGCCTGGTCGGCTTCCTGCCGGACGACCCGGTGTTCTATTCCTACCTGTCGGGCCGCGAGATCCTGGAGCTGAGCGCTGCCATGCACGGACTGGACGTGGCGGCGACGCTGGAGCGCATGGCACCGGTGATCGCGCAGCTCCGCATGGCGGACGAGCTCGGGAACTACGCCGAGGATTATTCGCGCGGCATGAAGAAGAAGCTGGGCCTGCTGCTGGCCCTGCTGCACCAGCCCCGCCTGCTGGTGCTGGACGAGCCGACCAACGGTTTGGACGTCGAGGCCACCCACCTGTTCTACGACCTGATCCTGGCGGAAGCGGGTCGGGGCACCACCGTGCTGTTCTCGACCCACCTGATGGATCACGTCGCCCGGCTGTGCTCGCACGTCATCGTCATCAACGAGGGCAGGATGGTGAGCGAAGGGGCGCTGGACGAGCTGCGCGCCCGGCATGGCGGCGCCAGCCTGGAGGACGTGTTCCTCCGGCTCACGGCGCGACCCGCCCAGGCATGACGACCGGCC
>CAXTCK010000152.1:1652-8456 GCA_964242425.1 uncultured Acetobacteraceae bacterium
GCGCCGCTGATGCCGGGCATCCTGTTCGGCTTCGTCTACGGGCCGTTGCTCGGCATGCTGGCCACCGTCGCCGTCGGCATCCCGGCCGCCATGGCCGCCGCCTGCCTCGCCAAGGCGCTGGAGATCGCCGCCTTGCTGCGGCTGGCCCCGCGCAGCCGCGGCGCGGCGTTCGGGCTCATGGGCTGGCTCGGCACCACCATGGCGAGCCTCACCGTTCTCGCGTGGCTGTTCGTCGATCCCGTCGCGACCGCGTTCGCCCACCTGCTGGGCCCGGCCGGCCGCCTGCCGTGGCCCTGGCTCGGGTTGATGCTGGGCAGGCTCGGCGCCGGGCCGCCCTCGTTCTTCGTCGCCGCGTCCATCTGCTGCCTGGCGGCGGGGGCTGTGGCCGCATCGTCGGTGGCGCTCAGCGCATGGGCGGTGATGCGCGGCCTCGGCGGCGCATCCGACACCCTCCCCCCTGCCCGCCCCCTCAGCCGGCCTCGCACCCGCTTCGGCCGCAACCCGATGCACCGCAAGGAATGGCTGTGGCTCGCCCGCGACCGCGGCGCCATCGTGCAGGCGGTGCTGGTGCCGCTGTCGCTGGCCGCGATGCAGCTGTTCAACATGCGTGGCCTGATCGCGGACGCGGGCCATGCGTGGAACGCGATCTGCGGTGCGGCCATCCTGTTCGGCACCTACTTCCTGATCGTGCTCGGTCCGCGATCGCTTGCCTCCGAGGGGCCTGCGCTGTGGATCGCCATGACTTGGCCGCACGGGCTGGAAGCCCTGCTTCGGGCCAAGGCGCGGTTGTGGGCGGCGGTGTCGTCCGTTTTCGTCGCCATGCCGCTGCTGTATGCCGCCTGGCGCTTCCCCGGCGACCTGGCCGGCGTGGTGCTGGTCGGCATCGGCTGGATCGCGTTCGGCTACAGCATGGCGCTGAAGACGGTGACGCTGGTCACCGTGACCGGGCCGTCCGGCGAGCCGGAGAAGCTTCCCGCCAGCCGCCGCTGGGCGACCTGTCTCGGCACGCTCACCTTCAGCATCGGCGTCCTGACCCGGCAATGGCCGCTCGCGGCGTCGGGGGTGGTGTACTCCAGCCTGGCCGGGGCGGCCATGTGGCAGAACTTCCGCGCCCGCCTGCCATACCTGTTCGATCCCTGGTCGGAACGCCGGCCGGATCCGCCGACCCTGATGCACGCCATGGTGGCGATCGCCGCCCTGGTCGACGGCGGGGCGGCAATCACCGGTACCATGCAGGTCTTTGCCGGGCCGGGCTGGGCCGCCGCGGCGCGCACCTCCGGCTATGCCGTGGCCGCCGCGGTTGTCGGCGTCGGCATGGTGCGCTTCCTCCACACGCGGGGCCTGAGGGCGTCGGCGCTGTGGCGCTGGGACGCGGGCCCGCCGCAGCCGGGGAGCGCCGGGCGTCGCCGCAGGCTGGTGTTTCTCGCCGTCGGCGTCATTGCCGGCGTGATGCTGGGCGGCCTCGCCCACCTTTACCTGCTCGGCCTGCACCAGCTTGCCTGGACGCGCGCGATCCTGGACCGACCCGACCCGTCCACCACCCTGCCGCACTACCGCGAGTGGTGGTTCCTGCTTGCCGTGATCGTCGCCCCGCCCGCGGAAGAGTTCCTGTTCCGCGGGCTGCTCTACCGCGCCCTGGACCGGGAATGGGGCGGCTGGGCTGCCATCGGCGGAAGTGCCGCGTTCTTTGCCATCTATCACCCCGTGCTGTCCTGGCTGCCGGTCGGCCTGCTCGGCGTCAGCAACGCCCTGCTGTTCCGGAGATCAGGCCGGCTGGCCCCGGCCGTGCTGCTGCACATGGCCTACAACGCGGTGGTGCTGCTTTGACCCTGTTTCCGCACCCGTCGCGGCGGGCGGCGGTCGCCGGAGCCTGGGGGCCGGTCGTGTTCCTGCCAGCGCCCGTCCATCGACCGCTCAGTCCAGGTTGTCCAGCCCGATCGCCCGCAGCCTGGCGCCTTCCTCGTCCCAGCCGGCGCGTTCCTTGACGTTGAGGAACAGGTGGCAAGGCCGTTCCAGCAGCGACGACAGGCCATGACGCGCCTTGGCACCGATTTCCCTGATCCGGCTGCCGCCCTCGCCGATCAGGATCGCCTTGTGGCCGGCCCGGGAAACATAGACCGTGGCCTCGATCCGCACCGAGCCGTCGGGGCGCTCCTGGAAGCTTTCGGTTTCCACCGTGCAGGAATACGGGATCTCCTCCTGGGTCTGCAGGAAGATCTGCTCGCGCACCAGCTCGGCCGCCAGCAGCCGGTCCGGCAGGTCGGTGAGGTCGTCCTCCGGATACAGGAACGGGCCTTCCGGCAGCGCCAGCGCCAGCGCGTCGAGCAGGTCCTCCAGCCCGTCGCCCTTGCGGGCACTCACCATGTACACGTGCTCGAACGGCACCAGCTCGGCCAGCGCCTTGGTCAGCGGCAGCAGCTGGCCGCGCTCCACCGCGTCGGTCTTGTTCAGCACCAGCCAGGTGCGCCGGCGCGTGGTGCGCAGGCGCTCGGCGATCGTGCGCACGCCGTCGGTCAGGCCCTTCTGGCTGTCCACCAGCAGAAGGGTGATGTCGGCGTCCTCCGAGCCGGTCCAGGCGGCGGCGACCATGGCGCGGTCGAGCTTGCGCCTGGGCTTGAAGATGCCGGGTGTGTCGACCAGCAGCAGCTGGCTGGCGGTGCCGGCCACCCGTCGCACCATAATGCCCAGCACGCGGAACCGGGTGGTCTGCGCCTTGGGGCTGACGATCGACAGCTTGGCGCCGGTCAGCCGGTTGAGCAGGGTCGACTTGCCGGCATTGGGCGCGCCGACGATGGCGACGAAGCCGCAGCGCTCGGCCACGGGCGCGTCCGGGCTCATGCCAGCTGCTCCAGCAGGCCGGACGCGGCCAGGCTTTCGGCGACCCGCTTGGTCCCGGCTTCGCCGGTGGCGGAGCGTCCGGCCGCCTCCGCGCGGACGGTGAAGCGCGGCGCATGCGAGGGCCCTTCGGCCGCTTCCAGCACATACACCGGCAGCGGCATGCCGCGCCCGAGCAGCCATTCCTGCAGCGCGGTCTTGCTGTCCTTGGGCGGCAGGGTCTGCCCGGTCATGACGCCGCTCCAGGCGGAGCGGACGAACGCCCGCGCCGGCTCCAGGCCGCCGTCGAGAAAGGTGGCGCCCAGCACCGCCTCCACGCTGTCGGCCAGCACGTTGGCGGCGTCGCGTATGCCGGCGCGGTCCTCGTGCGGCGCCACCTCGAGCGCCTCGCGGAAGCCGAGCTCGGCGGCGATTCCCGCCAGCACCGGGCGCGACACCAGCTGCGCCAGCCGCGGCCCGAGATGGCCTTCCTGCTCCTCCGGATAGCGCTCGATCAGCCATTCGGCCATCAGCAGGCCCAGCACCCTGTCGCCAATGAACTCCAGCCGCTCGTTGGAGCCCTGTCCCTTGCGCCCCGTGCCCTTCTGCGACGACCGGCGCTTGTGCCGCCCTCCCGCTCCACCGCCGCGTGCCTCGTGCGCGGCGGAGCGGTGGGTCAGGGCCTCGCGCAGCAGCGCCGGCTTGCGGAACCGCCAGCCGATGGTGCGCTCGATCCCGGCGAGCGCTTCCGGCGGCTCCTGACCGGCCGCGCTCCCAGCCGTGCTCAACGTACCCAACTGAACAGCCGGTTCCAGCGTATCTCGGCCGGCCAGTCCCAGAACTGCCACACCGGATGACGGGAGTCATAGGAGAAGAAGATCAGCTCCGCCTTGCCGACCAGGTTCTCGATCGGCACATAGCCGAGATCGTCCATGAAGCGGCTGTCCGCGCTGTCGTCGCGGTTGTCGCCCATGGCGAAGAAGTAGCCCGGCGGCACCACGTATTCGGGGGTGTTGTTCTGCTGGCCCTCGTCGGTCAGGCGCAGGATCTGGTGCCGGACGACCCCGCGGCCGGCGCTGCCCGGCAGGAGTTCCGTGTAAAGCCGGCCGGCCAGCTCGCGCCGCTGCTCGTCCACCGCGACGTAGTCTCCCTCGTCGATGCGCGGCACCTCCACGCCGTTCAGGAACAGCCGGCCATCCCGCACCTGGATGTGGTCGCCGGGCAGGCCGACGATGCGCTTGATGTAGTCGATGGACGTGTCGCGGGTGTAGCGGAACACGGCCACGTCGCCGCGATGTGGCAGGCTGCCCAGGATACGGCCGGAAAACAGGTTGGGCGAGAACGGCAGGGAGAAGCGGGAAAAGCCGTAGGACGGTTTGGACACGAACAGGTAGTCGCCGACCAGAAGCGTCGGGATCATGGAGCCGGAAGGGATGTTGAACGGTTCAAAGGCGACGGTGCGCACCACGGCCGCGATCAGCAGCGCGTAGACGATGGTCCGCACGGTCTCGCCGAACCCGGAGCGGCCCGCCCCAGCCCCGTCGTTCCTCGCTCTGGAGGCCGGATGCACGGGAGGAGTTGTGTTCTTGAACAGGCTCATGGCGACAGGATGCGTCCGGATGGAGGCCGGTTCCAAAGCCGGACGGCCGGTCCGGAATGGGCGGGATCAAGCCGACGGCGCCGTGTCGTGTCAAGCGATCGCCGGGGCCGCCACCGCCTGGATCATCACCTGGGCGAAGGCATAGGGCGGCTCGTCGGTCATGCTCAGGAGCACCAGCGGGCGGTGGCCGGGCGGCATCAGCCGTTCAAGCCGGCGCAGCGCGCCGTTGGTCAGGCACAGGGTCGGCTGACCGGACGGAAGGTTCACCACCCCCATGTCGCTGTGGAACACCCCCTGGCTGAAGCCGGTGCCGAGCGCCTTGGCGCAGGCTTCCTTGGCGGCCCAGCGCTTGGCGAAGGTGGCGGCGTGCAGCGCCTGCGTGCGCCTGGCGGCCTTCGCCCGCTCGGTGTCGGTGAAGCAGCGCTGGAGGAACCGCTGCCCGTGCCGCTCGATCGCCCGCTCGATCCGCCGGATGTCGCACAGGTCAGAGCCGAGCCCCACGATGATCGCCACGCCGCCTCCGTACGCCGGTTTGTCAGGCCTTGGCGCGTTCGACCTGGGTGATGCCTCCGGCCGAGCGCAGGCCGGCGATCACCGTGGACAGGTGGCGCAGGTCGCGCACCTCCACGTCCACCAGGATCTCCATGAAGTCGAGCTGCCGGTTGACGATCTTGAGGTTGACCACGCTGGCTTCCTGCCTGGACACCGCGTTGGTCGCCGCCGCCAGCACCGACGGCTCGTTGGCGGCGATCACGCTGATGCGCCCGACATGGGTTTCGGCCGCCTGGCCGCGCCCGGCGCCGTCGTAATCCCAGTCGATGTCGAGAAAGCGCTCCGGGGTGGCGGCGAAGCCTTCAAGGGTCTGGCAGCCGGCGGTGTGCACGGTGATGCCCTTGCCGTTGGCGACAATGCCGACGATGCGGTCGCCCGGCAGCGGATGGCAGCAGCCGGCGAAGTGCTTGGCGACGCCCGAACCCAGCCCGACCAGCGACAGGCCGCCAGCACCGCCCCCGGCACCGCCGCCGCTCCGCTCGGCGCGCAGGCTGCCGCGGCCGGGCAGGCTCGGCACCATGCGTGGGCCGCGCGCCGCCTGTCGCAGCTCGGGATAGGTCGCCTGCACCACCTCCTTCGGGCCCAGGTTGCCGTTGCCGACCGCGACGTAGAGGTCGGTCAGGCTGGCGCTCTTCAGCCCCTTGAGCGCGCCTTCCAGCACCTTCTCCGAGCCGTCCACGCCTTCCTGGCGGAACGCCTTGGCCAGCGCCGCGCGGCCGGCGTCGAGGTGGGTTTCGCGCGCCTGGGCGGCGACGTGGCGGCGGATCCGCGCGCGCGCCTTGCCGGTGACGACGAAGCGCTCCCAGGCCGGCGACGGGGTGCCGCCGCGCGCGGTCATGATCTCGACCTGGTCGCCGTTCTGCAGCTCGTGGCGCAGCGGCATCAGCCGGCCGTTGACCTTGGCGCCGACGCAGGCATCGCCGATCTGGCTGTGCACGGCATAGGCGAAGTCGACCGGGGTGGCGCCGCGCGGCAGCGGTATCAGCTGCCCCTTGGGGCTGAAGCAGAACACCTGGTCCTGGTACAACTCGAGCTTGGTGTTCTCCAGGAACTCGTCCGGAGCGGCCGAATTCTCCAGGATCTCCAGCAGGTCCTGCACCCAGCGCAGGCGCCTGGCCGACGCAGGCGCGCCCTCGCCCAGCCCCTTGTAGGACCAGTGCGCGGCCACGCCGTTGTCGGCCACGTCGTGCATCTCCGCGGTGCGTATCTGCACCTCGATCTTCTGGTTGCGGGGCTGGCGCAGCGTGACCCCGGTGTGCAGGCTCTGGTAGCCGTTGGCCTTGGGGGTGGAGATGTAGTCCTTGAACCGCCCGGCGATGGTCGGATAGGCGGCGTGCACCGCGCCCAGCGCCACGTAGCAGCTTTCGCGCGTGGGTACCATGACCCGGAACGCCATCAGGTCGGACAGCTGCTCGAAGGCGACGTTGCGCTTCTGCATCTTCTCCCAGATGGAGAAGGGCGACTTCTCGCGCCCCGTCACCTCCGCCTGCGGCACGCCCGCCTCGGCGCACAGGCGGGCGAGGTCGCGCCGCACCTCCTCGATCACGTCGGCGCCCTGCCCGCGCAGGTAGTTCAGCCGCGCGCGTATGGTGGCGTTGTGTTCCGGCTCCAGCTCAGCGAAGGACAGGTCCTGCAGCTCGGTCTTGACCTTGTCCATGCCGATGCGGCCGGCGAGCGGCGCATAGATGTCCATGGTCTCGGAGGCGATGCGCTGGCGCCGGTGCAGCTCACGCACGCAGTGCAGGGTGCGCATGTTGTGCAGCCGGTCGGCGAGCTTGACCACCAGCACGCGTATGTCGCGGCTCATCGCCAGCACCAGCTTGCGGAAGTTCTCCGCC
>CAXTCK010000153.1:0-1204 GCA_964242425.1 uncultured Acetobacteraceae bacterium
TCGCGCCGGCCCAGGCTGAAGATCAGCAGCATCTCCACGGTCCAGCGGCCGATCCCGCGCAGGGACACCAGCCGCGCCACCAGCTCCTCGTCCGACAGCCGCACCGCCTGCCGGCGCGTCGGCACTACGCCGGACAATCGCGCTTCGCACACCGCGCGCATCGCCGCCGCCTTGGCGCCCGAGAACCCGCACCCGCGCAGCGCCGCGTCCGGCAGCGCCAGCAGCGCTTCCGGGGCCGGGAACGCGCCCTGGCTGTGCTGCACCAGGCGGCGCAGCATGGCCTCGGCCGCACGCGCGTGCAGCTGCTGGTGGGCGATCGCGCGGACCAGGCTTTCGAACGGTTCGCGCCCTGTGTCCGCGCGCAGGCCGCACCGCCCGATGCGGCGGATCAGGGTTCCCATCGCCGGATCGACCCCTGCGAGGTGACGACGCGCCGCAGCACCGCCCGGCACCGGACGATCGCCGGCCGCGGGGAGCGGCGCCGGCAGAACGGGAACGGGGTCGGCGGCAGTCGATGACACGTCGTTCATCCGGTCCGGCGGGAGTGGCGAAGCCACGGAGCAGGTGGCACAATGCCGCTGCAGGTCCCGGCCGGCCAGGGCCCCGCGCGATGCTGTGCCCGGATGGTCGTCGCCGCGGGCGATCAGGCGGAGACACCCGTTCAGCCCATGGCCGACCGATCCAGCCAGGCATCCACGCCGCGCGACCGGACGGCTCCCCTGGCCGCCCCGCTTACCGCACCTCGTCCTTCCGCGCCCGCGGGGCTGCGGCGGGAGCCGCTTCCGCCCGGCGCCGCGGACATGGCACGCCTCACCAGCGCAGGCTCCGGCTCGTTCCGGCATCCCGGCGGGCCGCTGCGCCGCATCCGTCCGGCCCTGGTGGGCGCGCCGTTGTCGCGCGTCGCCGCGCGGGCGCGGACGCGGCTGGAACGGGCCCTGGGCGGCTCGGCCGTGCTGCACGCGATCGTCCTGGTGCTGCTGGCCTTGCTGTATGCGCAGGGCAAGCCCCCACCGCCGTCCGACCAGACGCCGGTGCAGATGGTGTTCGGCCAAAGCGGCATGACCGGCGACCAGCCCTCGCCGGACAACGGCGGCGGCGCGCCGCCGCGCAAGCAGAGCCCGCCGCCCGCCCCGGTGCCGCCCACTCCGGTACCGCCCACTCCGGTACCGCCCACTCCGGTACCGCCCACTCCGGTACCGCCCAC
>CAXTCK010000153.1:1304-6465 GCA_964242425.1 uncultured Acetobacteraceae bacterium
TACCGCCCACTCCGGTACCGCCCACTCCGGTACCGCCCACTCCGGTACCGCCCACTCCGGTACCGCCCACCCCGGCCCCCACGCCCCCGGCGCCCGCTCCCGTTCCGGTCCCCACCCCGCCTCCGGCGCTCGCGTCGCCGCCACAGGAGCCGTCGGTCAACACCGAGCTCCTGCCGACGCTTCCGCCCGTGCCGGTGCCCGAGCTGGAACCGCTGCCGCCCGAGCCGCAGCCGCAGCCGGAACAAACGCCGGCCCGCATCCCGCTGCGCACCGCGCCGCCGGCCCGCACCGCGCGCAGCTCGCCGTTCTCCCACCCGATGGACCTGTCGTTCGCGCAACCGGGCTCGCAGGCGGGTCCGCCGCGTGCCCGCACCGGCCGTCCCGGCGGCTCGCACGCGCCGGTCGACCTGTCGCTCGGGCCGCTGGTCAAGAACGGCCACCTCAACACCCCCTATGCCACCGTCGGCATCAAGGGCGTCAGCGACGACTACGGATCGGAGATCGACAGCTGGATCCGCCGCCACCTTTATTATCCTCCCGAGGCCGCCCAGCGCGGCGAGGACGGTTCGTCGCGGGTGCACGTGGTGATCGACCGCAGCGGCCACGTGAAGAGCGCCCGGCTGGTCGACAGCTCCGGCGCCTACGCGCTCGACGACGCCACCACCGGCATGTTCCGGGGCGCCACCCTGCCGCCGGTGCCGGACGACATGGCGGGCGACCATTTCGACATCGACCTGACGGTGAACTACATCCTGATCCGGTGAACACCGTTCACGGATGCGGCGTCAGGTCGGCATCCTCAGGCTGGCATCCCTAGGCTGGGACCGGCGCGCGCCGGAACAGCCGCAGCAGCCGGCCGTCGATGATCGCGAGGCCGAGCGCCACCAGCAGGATCGCCGGCACGTCGCGCGGCGCGATCGGCTCGCGAAGGAACACGAGCCCGAGCAGCAGCGCGCTGACCGGCACCAGAAACGTCACCAGCGCCGCCCGCGTGGCGCCGGCCGAGGCCAGGATGCGGAAATACAGCAGGTAGGCCAGCGCCGTGCTCAGCAGCGCGATGCCCAGAAGCGACGCCCAGCCCGCGAGCGGCAGCGGCGGCAGGCGCCAGAACCGGTCGCCGAGTGCCGCCACCGGCAGCATCACCACCGTGGCACCGCTCAGCTGCCCGGCGGCGAACTGCAAGGGCGTCACGCCGCGCACCCGGCGCGCCAGCACCCCGCCCACCGCATAGGCAAGCGAGGCGACCAGGCAGGCGAGCTCGGGGCCCAGGCTCGACGAGCCGGCCCCGGCCAGCACGGCCGGCCCGATCAGCACCGCCACGCCGCCGAACCCGCACAACACGCCGGCGACGGTGCGCGGGGTCAGCCGCTCGTCCCGCGTCGCCACGTGCGCGACGATCGCCGTCATGATCGGGGTCGGCGCGTTCAGCAGCGCCGTGAGCCCGCTGGACAGATATCGCTCGCTCCAGGCGAACAAGCAGAACGGCAGGGCGCAGTTCAGCGTGCCGAGCAGCAGGAACCAGCCGCACAGCGACGCGGTCGGTCGCAGCGCCTCGCGTCGCAGAAGCAGCACCGGCCACAGCGCAGCCGCGGCGATCGCCACCCGGCCCAGCACCAGGGTGAACGGCGGCAGCACAGGCGCCAGCACCTTGTAGAAGAAGAACGAGCCGCCCCACAGCAGCGACAACACGCCGAGCATGGCCCATTGCGCGGCGGCAAGCGGGGCGCCGCCGCCGCCGGCAGCAGCGATGGCAACCGGGGTCGGGTCGGACGGGTCGGGGGGCATGGGGAATAAACTTCTCCTGGGGCGCCGGCCGGTTGTCACGGCAGCGACACGTGTCACGCCGGCCGCGCGATGGTAGGCTGGCGGCAGGCTGGGGGGCGATCGCGGCCCGCCGCATCACGGAGCGTTCCTGAATGAGCCAGTCGCGCTCCGATGAACAGGCCGCCCTGCGCGAGCGGGCCGGGCGGGACTTCACGAGCTTCGACGACGCGGACGAGGCGGTGTCGCGCATCCGCGCGCTGTATGACGAAAGCGTCGCCCTCCTTCGCGACGGCTTCCTTCGTCGCGACGCGGCCCGAGCGGCGGAAGCGGTGTATCCCTATCTCGCGATCGAGATCGACCGGGAAGCCCAGCCGGCCGACGACCGCTTCCCGTATGGCGTGCTGCTGGAACCCGGCTTCTACGGCACCACCCTCACCCGCCCCGCCCTGTTCGCCGGATACCTGCGCGAGCAGATCGGCCTGCTGCTGCGGCACTATGGGCGGCCGGTGCTGGTGGGCCGCTCGCACCGGCCGATCCCGCTGCCCTACGTGATCGACGCCAGCATCTCCGACGTGTCCGCCGACAGCGCCCGCCCGCTCGACGTGCGCTTCGCCCTGCCCGATCTGCTCACCACGGACGACCGCATCGCCAACTGCCAGATCGTTCCCTCGCCGGACGAGCCGCGGCCGTTGTCGCTGTTCACCGCCGAGCGCGTGGACTACGCGCTGGGCCGGCTGCACCACTACACCGGCACCGCGCCGAAGCACTTCCAGCGCTTCGTGCTGCTCACCAACTACCAGCGCTACGTGGACGAGTTCCGCGAATACGGGCAGGCCCGGCTGCAGGAAGGCGGCGAGTACGAGCGCTTCGTCGAGCCGGGCGACCTCGTGCACGCCAAGGACGCGCCCGGCCCGGGGCCGATCGGGCCGCTGCCGCAGATGCCGGCCTACCACCTGGTGCGCGCCGACGGCGACGGCATCACCCTGATCAACATCGGCGTGGGCCCCTCCAACGCCAAGACCATCACCGACCACGTGGCGGTGCTCAGGCCGCATTGCTGGCTGATGGTGGGGCACTGCGCCGGCCTCAGGCGCACGCAGCGGCTCGGCGACTACGTGCTGGCGCACGGCTACCTGCGCTGCGACCACGTGCTGGACGACGACCTGCCGCCCTGGGTGCCGGTGCCGGCGATCGCGGAGGTGCAGGTGGCGCTGCAGGAAGCCACCAGCCGCGTCACCGGCCTGAGCGGGCTCGAGCTCAAGACCCGGCTGCGCACCGGCACGGTGATGACCACCGACAACCGCAACTGGGAACTGCGCTTCGGCGCCCTGACCGCGCAGATCAACATGAGCCGGTCGATCGCGGTGGACATGGAAAGCGCCACCATCGCCGCCAACGGGTTCCGCTTCCGGGTGCCCTACGGCACCCTGCTGTGCGTGTCGGACAAGCCGCTGCACGGCGAGCTGAAGCTGCGCGGCATGGCCAACCGGTTCTACCGCGAGCGCGTCAGCCAGCACCTCAAGGTCGGCATCGAAACCATGCGGTCCCTGCGCGAGCAGGGCGTCGAGCGGCTGCATTCGCGCAAGCTGCGCGGCTTCGACGAGCCGCCGCTCCGGTAACGCCGTCGTGGGCCGACCTGTTGGTCCTTGCAACGCGACGCCGGCTGCGACGATAGTTCCGTTCCGGTCACGAGGAGACCAAGCCGTGCCCTTCGACGGTATCGACTTCCTGACGCGTCGGGACCAGCCGGCACGGCCGTCGCGGTCGGAGAACGTGCTGACGGTGCTGCTGCTGGTGCTGGGACTCAGCCTGCTGCTGCTGCCGGTGTCGGCGGCCGGCCTGGTCGACATCGTCACCTACCTGCGCAGCCGCTGACGCAGGGAACGACCGGAGGCCTGACCCGGCCGCCGCCGATCGGGTAGGCCGGCTCAGTTTCCCGGGCCGCTCCCCGGTTCATCCCGCGCCTGTCGCCTCGATGACGGACCTGTTTCGCAGCGCCCAGTCCGCCATGGCGGACATCATCGGCCGAAGCGTGCATCCGAGTTCCGTGAGGCGATAATCGACATGCGGCACCGGGCCCGGATGCTGCGCGCGCCGGATCAGGCCGGCGGCTTCGAGCTCCTTCAGCTCCCGGGACAGGATGCGGTCGCTGATGGGCGGACAGGCGCGTCGCAGGTCGGAGAACCGCAAGGTCTCGGTCCGGATCAGCGCCCAAACGATCCGGGGCTTCCACTTGCCGCCGATCACGCGGGTGGCGAAGGCGACGGGGCATGGTGACGACGGAACCGGCATCGCCCTCGCACTAACAAAAACGACCGTTCTTGCAAGGGGCAGGCAGGATCGCGACCTCGCCGACCGACGGCTTCACGTGCCGTGGACCTGAGGGAGCGAAAATGCGAGCCATCTGCGTGACGACCGGGCGCGACCTGGAGATCCGAAACGTTTCCGAGCCCCGCGACCCGCCGCCCCGGCACCTGGTGGTCCGGATCGAGGCGGCGGCCATCAACCACGGCGACAAGACGTTCCTGAAACGACCGGACACGGCCGGCCCGGCGCTGGCCCGCAGCGGCCACGACATCTGGGGCGCCTCGGCAGCCGGCCGGGTGGTCGCCGCCGGGCCGGGCGTGCCGGACGGTTATGTCGGCCGGCTCGTGGCCATCTACCGCTCCATCGGCGGCGGGCCGGACACCGTCGGGCTGTGGTGCGAAACGGCGCAGATCCCCTACACCGCCTGCCTGCGCCTGCCGCGGGATGCCGACGCGCGCGACTACAGCGGCTCCCTGGTCAACATCATCACCGCCCATGCCTTCCTCCGGACGGCTGCCGCGGAAGGCCACCATGCGGTGGTGGCGACCGCCGGAAGCTCCGCGACGGGGCACGCGCTGGCGGCGCTGGCACGCCGGCAAGGCATCGCCGCGCTGATCCTGGTGCGCTCGGCCGCGGCGAAGGCGGAGCTGGAGCGCAACGGCGTCGAGAACGTCGTGTCGGTCGAGGAAGAAGGCGCCCTGGAAGCCCTGGGCCGCCGCGCGGCCGCCTTGTCCGCCACCGCGGTGTTCGACGGGGTCGGTGGTGGAGGCCTCGGCCGGCTGCTGCCGCACCTGCCGCTTGGTTCCACCGTGTATGCCTACGGCTTCCTGGCAGGGGCGGAACCGGTCAGCTTCCCGTCCATCCTGCTCATGACCAGGAACCTGACCCTCAAGCGCTTCAGCAACTTCGAAGCGCCGACGGTGCGCGATCCGGAGGCGCTGGAACGGTCGCTGCATGCGCTGGAGGCGGAGATGGGGGATCCGCTGTTCTTCACCCGCGTCGGCCGAACCTTCGGCCTGGAGGAGGTCGAGGCCGCCATGGCGTTCGAGGCAAGCCCCGGCGCCAAGGCGGTGTTCACGCCTTGACGGGT
>CAXTCK010000153.1:6565-8420 GCA_964242425.1 uncultured Acetobacteraceae bacterium
GCCTCGCCGTCCGCCGGCTGCAGCCGCTCGCCCGGCATCTTGCGCACGAACCTCGCCACCGCCGCCTCCTTGCCCATGCCGATCACGCTGTCGTAGTCGCCGCACATCCCGGCATCGGCCTGGAAGGCGGTGCCCCCGGGCAGGATGCGGTGGTCGGCAGTGGGGGTGTGGGTGTGGGTGCCCACCACCAGCGACACGCGGCCATCCAGCAGGTGCGCGAACGCCGCCTTCTCGCTGGTGGCCTCGGCATGGAAGTCGATCACGATCGCCGCCACCGTCACCCCGAGGCGGTGCCTGGACAGCAGCTCCGGCACCGCGCGGAACGGGTCGTCCAGCGCGTCCATGAACAGCCGGCCCATGGCATTCGCGACCAGCGCCTTGCGCCCGTCGGCGAGGCTCACCACCACGCTGCCGGCGCCGGGCGTGCCGGGTGGGAAGTTCAGCGGCCTGACGATGCGAGGCGCGCTGCCGATATGGCCGATCAGCTCCTTGCGGTCCCAGGCGTGGTTGCCCAGCGTCAGCACGTCGCAGCCGGCGGCGAACAGGGTGTCGGCCATCGCCGGCGCCAGCCCGAAGCCGTGGCTGGCGTTCTCCGCGTTCACCACCGCCAGGTCGACGTCGAGCCGCCGCCTCAGCTCCGGCAGGCGCGCTTCCACCGCGTCACGGCCGCTGCGCCCGACGATGTCGCCCAGAAACAAGATCCGCAAGGTTCCGTCCTTCCTCCGCCATGATCATTCCGCGCTCGGTCAGCACCGCGTCGAGCGGCACGTCGTAGGGACCCACGGGCACCGCTTCCACCTCCTGCGACGCGAAGCCGACCCCCATGGCGACGGCATCGGCCAGTGCCGCCAGCGTCCGGTCGTAGTAGCCGCCGCCATAGCCGAGCCGGTGCAGCCGCCGGTCCCAGGCCAGCAGCGGCACGAACACGATGTCGGGCCGGAGCGGCACGCCGTCCGGGTGCACGGTGCCGAACCGCCCGGGCCGGAGCACCGAGCCCGGCGTCCAGGACCGGAACAGCAGCGGGCTGCCGGGCGGCGTGGTTTCCGGCAACGCGATCGGGTGGCCGCGCCCGTGCAGGGCGTCCCAGGCCGGCACGAGCACCGGCTCGCCCGGCAACGGCCAGATCCCCGCGAGCACGGCGTCGGTCGGCCATTGCAGGCTCAGCAGCGCGTGCACCAGCGCCGCCGCGTCGCCGTCGCGACGACCGCGCAGGGTCGCCCTGAGGGCGCGTTTGGCTTCGTGCGGCTCGGCTAAGGGCATGAAGGGTGCGGAGCCACCATGGCCGTTGGACTGTCAGCCTCCCTGAACCCGCTAGTGCAGGTGGCAACCAGGTAACGCGACCAGGATCGCGACAGTGCCAGTCACCGTAGGAACGCTTATCGGCTCGGGGGTTGAATTGCCTGACGAACCGGGTAGCCCCGCCCGGTCATACCTAGTCGCGCTCCAGCGCCGCCGCAATGGCCTCGGCGCGATCGGCCAGGCCGGCCACCAGTTGCGCGCGCCGGATCATCAGGGAGCGCGCCTGCTCGCCCTCGGCCAGCGCGCTGGCGGTGCCGGATGGCAGCTTCTCCGCCGCCAGGTCGTGCAGCTCGTCCGCCATCAGCAGGGCGGCCAGCGCCAGCAGGCGTGCTTCCCCGCTTTGCCCGCCGATCGACTTGATCCGCTCGATTCGGCGCTCCACCTGCGCCGCCATGGATTGCAGGTGCGGCTCCTGCCCGTCCTCGCAACCGACCGCATACGCGTAGCCGTTGATGCGCACCATGACCTGGGCCATCGCTTATCCTCCTCCGGCCGGCGCCGGGGACGGTGCCAGATTTGGCTCGGCCCGCCTCGGCTCGGCCCGCCTTGGTTCGGC